>NZ_JBWKFM010000007.1:0-266119 GCF_056434285.1 Streptomyces sp. NPDC044063 | reverse complement strand
GCCGCGCGGCTCAAGGACATGTTCAGTGCCTGCAATGAGATGGGCATGACACACATTGCCATGTCCGACCACGGCGACCTGCACGGCGCCCAGGCCCGTGGCGCAGTTCTGCTGGGTCAGCGCGAAGGCCTCGGCGTGGCCGAGCCCGAGCGCGTCCCGGATGTCCCGGGCGACGTCCACCCCCGCCGGGGCCACCTGGTGGATGGCCCGGGCGTGGACGACGTACCGCACCCGGCGCGGGTCGGGGAGCCCCTCCACGACCCGGCGGGCCGCCGGCAGGACCAGGTCCGCCAGCGACAGCGCCGGGTCGAGGCGCAGCGTGCGCAGCCCGTGGACCTTGCGGAAGAGGGCGAGTTTGGCCCGGCTCAGGCCCAGCGGCGCGGCCATCGCCTCGACGACGACCGTGCGGTCGGGCACGGCGGACTCGATCCGCTCCAGGGTCCCCAGGGCCCCGGTCGCCGGCGTCATGCGGCGCCCCCGTCCCGCGCGGGCGCCGCGCCGAGGACGTCGTCCAGCCAGGCGCCGACCGCCGCGGCCGTCGTCGCCGCGTGCCCGGTCAGCATGGTGAAGTGGTCGCCGGGCACGTCGGCGACGGTGTCCGCCAGTGGCCAGCGCGGCCGGTCGTGCGTCCCGGAGCGCTCCTGGGCGCGCAGCAGCAGCGTCGGCACGCCGGTGGTCCCCGGCGCCCAGTCGTCGAAGACGCGGAGGTAGCCGCCCATGGCGATCAGCCGGTGGTCGTCGAGGAAGACGCTGCTGTCGGGCGCGAGCATCCGGTCCGCCACCATCGTCAGGTCGTCCAGGTCGAGCGGGCTCGCCAGGGTGTCCAGCAGCACCACCGCGCGCGGCGCGGCGCCGAGTCCGGCCAGCCGCCGGGCGACGGCGTGGGCGATCCAACCGCCGGTGGACCGGCCGAGCAGCACCAGCCCCCGGTCGCCGGCGAGGTCCAGCGCGGCCCGCGCCTGACCCTCCACCAGCGCCGTCAGCGACCCGGGCAGCAGCTCACCGCGGGCGAAGCCGGGCAGCGCCGGCACGGAGACGGCACGGTCCGGCAGGGCCTCGGTGAGCGCGGTGTACTCCTGCGGACCCGAGATCGCGATCATCGACGGGAAGCAGACGACCACGGGGCCGTCCGCGGGCCCGCCGGCCGCCGGGAAAGCTGGCGCCGGCGTGCCCTCCTCGTACACCGGGCGCAGCCGGGCCGCGGTGACGAGCAGCTCCACCGCCTCGCCGAGCCGCCCGCCCTCGTGGGCCTCCCGGAAGAGGCCGACCAGGGTGTCGCCGCCGTCCCCGCCGGGCGCGGGCGTGCCGGCCGCGACGTCCCCGAGCCGCCCGTCGACGAAGGCGGCCAGCTGCTCGGGGGTCGGATGATCGAAGACGGCGGTGGCGGGCAGCCGGAGCCCGGTGACCGTGTTCACCGCGTTGCGCAGTTCGAGGGAGGTGAGGGAGTCGAAGCCCAGCTCGCGGAAGGGCGTTCCGGCGTCGATCGCGTCGGCGCCGCCGTGCCCGAGCACGCCCGCGACGGAGGTCAGCACCGCCTCGGTGACGGCCGCGAGCCGCTGCTCGCCGGTGAGGACCGCCAGCCGGTCGCGCAGGGTGGCCGCCCCGGCCGTGGGAGCGGCCTGCGCGGTGCCCGCGCCGGCGCGCCGGGCGGCGGTCCGGACGAGGCCCCGCAGCAGCGGCGGCAGGGGCTGCCCCGAGGTGCGCAGGGCCTTGCGGTCGAGGCGTACGGGCACCAGGGCGGCCCGGCCGGTCGCGAGGGCCGCGTCGAAGAGCGCGGTGCCCTGGTCCGGGGTGATCGCCAGAACGCCGTAGCGCTCCATCCGCTTGAGGTCGGCGGTCCCCAGCGTGCCGGCCATGCCGCCGCTGGGTTGCCACATGCCCCAGGCCAGCGCGGTCGCCGGGAGTCCGGCGGCGGCGCGGTGCGCGGCCAGCGCGTCGAGGAAGGCGTTGCCCGCCGCGTAGCTGCCCTGCCCGGGGCTGCCCAGGGTGCCGGCCACCGAGGAGAAGAGGACGAACGCCTTCAGGTCCAGCTCGCGGGTGAGCTCGTGGAGGTGCGCGGCCGCGTCCGTCTTCGGGCGCAGTACGGCCTCCAGCCGCTCGGGGGTGAGGGAGGTGATGATGCCGTCGTCGAGGACGCCGGCGGTGTGCACGACCGCGGTCAGCGGGTGCTCGGCGGGGATCGCGGCGAGCAGGCCGGCCAGCGCCTCGCGGTCGGCGGTGTCGCAGGCCGCGACGGTCGCCTCGGCGCCCGACTCCCGCAGCTCGGCGACCAGTTCGGCGGCGCCGGGGGCGGCCGGACCGGACCGGCTGACCAGCAGCAGCCGCCGGGCCCCGTGCGCGGTCACCAGGTGCCGGGCCAGCAGGGCGCCGAGCTCGCCGGTGCCGCCGGTGACGAGGACGGTGCCCTGCCACGCGGCCGGGTCCGGCGCGACGGCGGCCGGAGCGGCGGCCCGGGCGAGCCGGGGGGTGAGGACGGAGCCGCCGCGGAGGGCGAGCTGGGGCTCGCCGGAGGCGAGGGCTGCGGCGATCTCCCTGGCGGAGTGACCGCTGTCGGTGTCGGTGTCGGTGTCGGTGTCTGTGTCTGTGTCGGTGTCGGTGTCTGTGTCGATGTCGGTGTCTGTGTCGATCAGGACGAAGCGGCCCGGCGCCTCGGACTGGGCCGAGCGGACCAGGCCCCAGACGGGGGCGGCGGCCAGGTCGGTCACGTCCTCGTCCGGCCCCGCGGCGACGGCGCGGCGTGTCACCAGCACCAGCCGCGAGGGCGCCTCGGGCCCCTTGGCCGACCAGGCCTGGAGCAGCTCCAGCACCCGGCCCGTGGTCCGCCGTACGGCACCGGTGAGGTCGCCGTCCGCGGCTTCGTCGCCCGCGCAGTCCACCACGGTGTCGTCGGCGGTGACGGTGCCTGCGGCCAGCGCCTCCAGCAGGGCGGCCGGGGAACCGACGTGCCGGACGGTACGCGGCGGGGCCGTCGTACCGGCCGCGAGCGGGCTCCAGTCGACCTGGAGGAGGGCGTCGGCGGCGGGCCCGCGGACGGCGCCGAACCGCTCACCCGTCGTGGGGCGGGAGACGAACGCCTCCACGGAGACGACCGGGGCGCCGTCGGGGTCGGTGGCGGTCACCGCGACCGAGCCGGAGTCCGGCATGGCGAAGCGGACCCGCAGCGAGGAGGCGCCGACGGCGTGGAGGCGCACCCCGTTCCAGGAGAACGGCAGCCGGCCGGAGGCGGTGCCGCCACTCAGTTCGTCCCAGGCCAGGGCGTGGAGGGCGGCGTCGAGCAGGGCCGGGTGGAGCCCGAACGCCTCGGCCTCGGACCGCTGTTCGGCGGGCAGGTCGACCTGGGCGAAGAGCTCGTCTCCGCGTCGCCATACGGCACTGAGGGCCTGGAAGGCGGGCCCGTAGGCGAAGCCGGTGTCAGCCAGCCGGTCGTAGAGGCCGTCGAGGTCCACCTCGGTCGCCCCCGGCGGCGGCCACTGCTCCGGCCACTCCTCCGTCCCGGCTCCGGGGCCCGCCGCCCGGCCGAGCCGGCCGGCCGCGTGGAGGGTCCAGGGCGCGTCGTCGTCGGCGTCGCCGGCCGGGCCGCCCTCGTCGGGCCGCGCGTGGACGCTCACCGGGCGGAGGCCGTCCGCCTCGGGGGCGCCCACGACGACCTGCACCTGGACGCCGCCCTCGGCGGGCAGCACCAGCGGCGTCCGGAGCGTCAGCTCCTCCACGGTCTCGAGGCCGGTGTGGGCGGCGGCGCGGGTGGCCAGTTCGAGCAGCGCGGTGCCGGGGACCAGCGTGGCGCCGTGGACGACGTGGTCGGCGAGCCACGGATGGGTCCGCCGCGACAGCCGGCCGGTGAGGACGGTGGTGTCCCCGGCGGCCAGGGTGGTGACGGCGCCGAGCAGCGGGTGGCCCGCCGGGGTGAGTCCGGCGGCGGAGACGTCACCGGAGGTCAGGGGCTCGTCCAGCCAGTAGCGCTGCCGCTGGAAGGCGTACGTGGGCAGGTCGACGCGGCGCCCGCCCCGGCCGGCGAGGTACGCCGCCCAGTCGACGGGCACGCCGCGCACATGCAGCTCGGCGAGGGCGGCGACGACGGAGGCCGGCTCGGGCCGGTCCCGGCGCAGCAGCGGCTGGATCAGCACGCCGGCGCCGTCGGCGTCGTCGCCGAGGCACTGGCGGGTCATGGCGGAGAGCGTCCCGTCGGGGCCGAGCTCCACGAAGGTGCCGACGCGGAGCGTCCGCAGGGTGGCGACGGCGTCGCTGAAGCGCACGGCCTCGCGCACGTGCCGGACCCAGTAGTCGGGCCGGCCGAGCACGTCCGCGCCGGCCACCTCGCCGGTGACGTCGGAGACGACGGGGATGCGGGGCGCGGAGAAGGTCAGGTCCGCCACGACGGCGGCGAACTCGCGCAGCATGCCGTCCATGTGGGGCGAGTGGAAGGCGTGGCTGACGGTGAGCCGCCGGGTCTTGCGGCCCTGCCGCTCGAAGCGGGCGGCGGCGGCCGTGACGACGTCCTCGTCGCCGGAGAGGACCACGGACTCGGGGCCGTTGAGCGCGGCGATGGACGCCCGGTCCTCGGCGCCGGCCAGGGCGGCGAGCGCCTCCTCCTCGGTGGCCCGCACCGCGACCATGACGCCGCCGCCGGGCAGCTTCTGCATCAGCCGGCCGCGGGCGGCGACCAGCCGGGCCGCGTCCGGCAGCGAGAACACACCGGCGGCGTGCGCCGCGGCGATCTCGCCGATGGAGTGGCCGGTGACGACGTCGGGCCGCACGCCCCAGCTCTCCAGCAGCCGGAAGAGCGCCACCTCCACCGCGAACAGCGCGGGCTGGGTGAACTCGGTCCGGTCCAGGAGCCCTTCGGGGTCCTCGTCGGCGAGGACGACCTCGCGCAGCGGCCGGTCGAGGTGCTCGTCCAGCGCCGCGCACACCGCGTCGAAGGCGGCCGCGTACGCGGGCTGGGCGGCGTACAGCATGCGCCCCATGCCGAGCCGCTGGCTGCCCTGACCGGTGAAGAGGAACGCGGTCTTCCCGGTGTTGCGGGTCCGTCCGCCGATCACGTGCGGGGAGGGGGCGCCGGCGGCCAGCGCCTCGACGGCGCTCCGGAGTTCGTCCTCGTCGGCGCCGGTGAGCACGGCGCGGTGCTCCATGGCGGCGCGCGTGGTGGCCAGGGAGTGGGCGATGTCGAGGGGGTGGCGGCCGTCCAGGGCCGCGAGGAGGTTGGCGGCCTGGGCACGCAGCGCCTCGGGGCTGCGGGCGGAGAGCGTCCACGGGACGACGAAGCCGTCGGGGAGGGCCGGCCGGGGAGCGGGGGCGTCGGCGGCGCCGGGCTCCTCGATGATGACGTGGGCGTTGGTGCCGCTGATGCCGAAGCTGGAGATGCCGGCCCGGCGCACCCGGTCGGCGGAGGCGGGCCAGTCCACCGGCTCGGTGAGCAGCCGTACGTCCCCGGCCGCCCAGTCCACGTGCGGGCTGGGCGCGTCCACGTGGAGGGTCCGGGGCAGCCGGCCGTGCTCCATGGCCTTGATCATCTTGATGATGCCGCCGATGCCGGCGGCGGACTGGGTGTGGCCGACGTTGGACTTCAGCGAGCCGAGCCACAGCGGCCGGCCGTCGCGCCCCTGGCCGTAGGTGGCGATCAGGGCGTTGGCCTCGATGGGGTCGCCGAGCTTGGTGCCGGTGCCGTGGCCCTCGACGGCGTCGACGTCGGCCGCCTTGAGCCCGGCGCTCGCGAGGGCCTCGCGGATCAGCTTCTCCTGGGACGGGCCGTGCGGGGCGGTGAGGCCGTTGCTGGCCCCGTCCTGGTTGACGGCCGAGCCGCGGACCACGGCGAGGACGCGGTGGCCCAGACGGCGGGCGTCGGAGAGCCGCTCGACGATCAGCGAGCCCACGCCCTCCGCCCAGGAGGTGCCGTCGGCGCCCTCGGCGTAGGACTTGGCGCGGCCGTCGGGCGCCAGACCGCGCTGACGGCTGAACTCGCTGAAGGAGAAGGAGGTGGCCATCAGCATCACGCCGCCGACGACCGCGACGGAGCACTCGCCGCGCCGCAGCGACTGCCCGGCCAGGTGGAGGGCCACCAGCGAGGAGGAGCAGGCGGTGTTGACGGTCACGGCTGGCCCGTCGAAACCGAAGGAGTACGAGATGCGGCCCGAGGCGACGCTGCCCGCGCTGCCGACGCCGAGGTAGCCGTCGAAGCCCTCGACGGGCGTCTTGAGGAACCGGAGCCCGTACTCGTCGAACATGATGCCGACGAAGACACCCGTGTCGCTGCCCCGCAGGGTGTCGGGGACGATCCCGGCCTGCTCGAACGCCTCCCAGGTGGTCTCCAGCAGCAGCCGCTGCTGGGGGTCGACGGTGACGGCCTCGCGCGGCGAGATGCCGAAGAACGCCGGGTCGAAGTCGGCGGCGTCGTGCAGGAACCCGCCGTGGCGGACGTAGCTCTTGCCGACGCGGTCCGGGTCGGGGTCGTAGAGGTTCTCCAGGTCCCAGCCCCGGTCGGTGGGGAAGCCGGTGATGGCGTCGCGGCCCTCGTCCACCAGGCGCCAGAGCTCGTCGGGCGTGCTCACGTCGCCGGGGAAACGGCAGCTCATGCCGACGATCGCGAGGGGCTCGCCGTCGCGCTCGGCCGCCTCCCGCAGCCGTGCCTCGGCCCGGTCGAGCTCGGCGGTGGTGCGCTTGAGGTACTGCAGCAGCTTCTCTTCGTTGGACAGGTTCTCGTGAGGCATGCGCGGCTTCTTCTCTTCGCTGGGCACGATGGGTGGCGGCGGCGGGTGTCTGCGGCGGCGTTCGTCGGCTGTGGGTGTGGTCAGCCGGCGTCGCGGGCGGAACCGAGCCGGGTGTCGAGGTAGGCGAACAGCTCCTCGGGGGAGGCGTCGTCCAGGGACCGCGCGGGGGCCGGAGGGGTGGTGAGCCGGCCGAGCAGGGCGGTCAGCCGCTCGACGAGCTCGGCGTGGTCGTCCTCGCCCGGTACGAGCCCGGCGGCGGCCTCCTCCAGTCGGGCCAGCGCGCCGCGTACGGACACGGAGGGGGCGTCGTCGGAACCGTCCGCGGTGAGGCGCGTCCACAGGTGACCCGCGAGGGCGCGTGGCGTCGGCTGGTCGAAGGCGGTCGTGGTGGCCAGGGTGAGCCCGGTCAGTTCGGCGACGAGGTCGCTGAGCGCCACGGCGGTCAGCGAGTCGACGCCGAGGGAGAGGAAGGTCTCGTCGCCGGAGGCGTTCCGCAGCTCCTCGCTCTCGGCGGCCTCTGCGACGAGGTCCAGCACCTGTTCGAGGAGGAACGTGCGGCCGGCGTCCTCGGGCAGTTCGGCGAGCTGCCGGCGCAGCCGTACGGGCGGCGGCTCGTCGCCGGCGGCGCCGGGCTCCCCCGCCCCCGGGTCGCCGAGGGCCCCGAGCTGTGCGTAGAGGTCGAGCTGGTCGTCGGAGAGCAGGTACTCGGCGACGCGCCCGTCCTCGAAGCGCAGGATGTCGACGCCGCGGAAGGTGACCTCGGTCCCGGCCGGCGCGGTGGCGGTGGCGGGGCGCCCGCCCCGCCAGGTGCCCCGGAAGACCCAGCGGCCGATGGCGTAGTCACCGACGATGAACGGGCCGAGCTCTCCGGTGATGGCCGCGTCGTCGTCGAAGGAGGACCGGAACGCGGCGATCCAGGAGGCGATGGACGGACCGTCGTGGAGGGTGGCGGGGTCGGGCATGCCGTGCCGGGGGATGGTGACCTTCATCGTGCGGGAGACGATGTCGTCGGCGAGGGCGAGGTCGCCGTTCCACATCCGGGACCAGGCGTCCCAGAGCTCGCGGTGGGTGGGGGTGGTGCTGCTGCTCATCGGGCGGTTCCTCCCTCGGGTACGGCGGCGGTGGCGGGGTCGTGAGCGGCGGGCGTTCCGGGCGCGCCCTCGGCCAGGGTGCGGAGGGTTTCCTCGGACAGGCTCCAGCCGTTGACCTTCTCCGCGCGGGCGACCATGTCGGGGGCCATGAAGTCCTCCACGGTCATCAGCCGGGAGCCGAAGACGTGGAAGTGCTCGGCCATCCGGGCGTCGCGCGCCGCGGCCTCGAACATGAAGGCCTCGATCTCGTTGAACGGCCGGGCCTTGGCGTAGTCGGCGATGAGGTGCTGGTGGGGACCGGTCTCGGCGGCGTGCCGCGAGGCGTAGGAGGCGAGGGCGGCGTCGAGCGCGTCGTCTCCGGCGTCCTCCCCCACCTGGCCGGCGGCGGCCTCGACGAGCCAGGAGGCGGACTGCATGGCCCAGGCGCAGCCGACCGCGGAGAGCGGGTCGCTGGTGAGGGCGGCGTCGCCGACCAGGGCGTAGCCGGGGCCGTACGGACGGCGGGAGATCAGCGGGTAGTTGACGGTGCCGATGACCTTGGAGATGCGCTCGGCCCGGTCGATGTCGGGGCCTTCGGGCAGGGAACGCACGAAGTCGCGGTACGCGCCCTCGACATCGTCCTTGAAGGCGTCGAGGCGCGTCTTGGACAGCACGGCGGCGACGACCGTCACACCGTCCTCGTTGGGCATCACATAGGCGTTGTCGGGGTCGAGGTAGTAGACGCGGGCGGAGGTACGGCCCTCGGGGTGGCGGATGCCGCGGTAGTAGGCGAAGTAGCTGAAGCGGTTGTTCTCCGCGACCTCGGCGGGGGCGCCGGCGAGCCGGGCGACCGTGGAGTCCTTGCCGTCGGCGCCGACGACGAGCCGGGCACGCAGGGCGAAGGGCTCGCCGGCCGCCGTACCGGCGACACCGGTCACGCGCCGGCCGTCCGGGCCGTCCTCGGTGAGCAGTTCACCGACGGTGTGACCGAGCTTGAGGTCGACGCCGTCGGTCGCGGCGGCCAGGCGGCGCAGCAGCGGGTCGAGGGTCTCGCGGCGGACGCTGTAGCCGTGCGGCAGGACGCCGGGACCGACCGCGGCCTCGGGCTTGATCCAGCCCCATTTGGTCCAGTAGTCGGCGGAGTTGCGGGGGGCGCCGACGCCGTCGAGGGCGTCGGCGAGACCGATCTCGGCCATCACGGGGTGGGCGGACGCCTGGATGTAGTGGGTGCAGAGGACTTTGTGCGCGTCCATGGAGGAACGTCGCTCCAGCAGGGCGACCCGGGCGCCGCGGCGGGCGAAGAGGACGGCCGCGACGCATCCGGCGACGCTGGCACCGTTGATGACGACGTCATAGGTTTCGGAGGTGTTTTCGGGCACGACAAACCCTTCGTCCGATCTCACGGGAATGAAGAAAAGATAGGGGTGAGGGATTTCAGTCCAAGATGACGGAACCCACGAGGACAAAACCCACGAGGACAAAACTCATGAACGGGAAGCCTGCACGACGGCGCAGGACCAGGTGAAGCCCCCACCGCCACCGATGACGACGGCGAATTCCCCGCTCTCCAGACCGATGGAGGAGGAAATGTGGGCGAGGTTGGCGAGCATGTCACCGGCGCCGAGATGTCCGCTGTTCTCCCTTGGCCGGAGGATTTCACCGGAGACCAGGCCGTCGAGGACGGGAAGGTACATCATGTCGAGGACGCTGTCGCTCAGCCGGGGAAGGGCGACACAGCGGATTCTCGGATCGCCGGGTGCGAGGCCGGCCTCGGTCAGGGCTTGGAGCAGGACCGCGCGCACGTGTTCGCGGGCGGCGTCGCGGAATCCGGAGATACCGCCGTGGATCTCCAGGTAGGCCTTCTTGGGCCGGCGGACGTCGACGCGGCCGCCGTGGGCGAGCGGCGCGGGACCGAACGGGTCGCGGCCCCGGTACATCGACTCGTACTCGGCGGCCGTGACGAAGGCGAGCGAGCGCAGCAGGAAGGCGGCGCCGGGCCGCCGGTCCGGCTCGTGGCGGCGCAGCAGGGCGGCGGTGCCGCCGTCGCCGTAGACGACGCCGTAGTCGGCGGTCCAGCGGTCGAAGGCGGGCGGGGCGAACCGGTCGGCGGTGGTGACCAGGGCCGCCCCGGCGCCGGGTTGGGCCAGGAGCCGGTCGACGGCGACGCCGAGGGCGGCCGCGCCCCCGTTGGACATCTGCCGGATGCCGAGGGGCAGCGCGGCACGGGCGCCGAGCCGGTCGGCGACGTAGTGGGCGGGCGACCAGAAGTCGTGCCCCTGGTGGTGGAGCCAGGCGTGCGCGACCAGCCCGATCCCGTCGGGATCGCACCCGGCGGCGGCCAGAGCCCGCTCGGCGGCGCGTACCGCCATGTCGGGCGCGGGCACGCCGGAGACCGGCACCGCGGTCAGTCCGAGATCGCGCGCCTCCTCGGCGGTGATGCGGCCGGCAGCCACCATTCCGGAGGCCGTTTCACGCCCTTCCGGTATCCAGGTGGCCACGGCCTCGACGGCAATAGGCAGGCTGAGTTCCATGAATTTCCCCCGTGCATCCGAGCCGTACCGGGCAGGTCGGGGTTGCCGCCTCCCGTTTACCGGACACCTCTTAGTTGCCCGGGCGGACGCAAAGGTTTACAGCGATTCGGAATCGGTCGGCATGACTCACGTCACACGTCACGAACTCAAGCGACGCTCGAGCGGAACACCAGCCGGAGTGGAATATCGAGGACACCTGAGCGAAATCCGCCCTTCCGTGGCATGGTGATCCCCGATCGCCCGCCCACGGGGGGCGCGGGCGCGCAACGAGGGAAGATTTCCATCGCATGACCGCAGCACCGATTCCCCTAGGAATACCCGCATCTGAACGATCATCGGCCGTCGCCCACCTCTTCATCGCAAACCACCCAAGTCTGCTGAAACTCGCCACGAAACTGGGAGCCGAGGCCGACGCGGAGGACGTGGTCGCCGAGGCCTTCTGCCAGCTGTACAAGAACTGGGACGCGTTACGCACACCGGAGGCGGCGGCCGGCTACCTCCGCTCCACGGTCCGCAACCTGACCCACATGCGCCTGCGCCACCTCCTGGTGGCCCGCCGCCACGCGGAACACCACCAGGACGAACCGGCCCACTCGGCGGAACACCAGGCGATCCTGCGCACCGAAAAACTCCGCGTGGCGAAAGCCCTCCGCAAACTCCCGCCGCGCCAGTACCAGGTCCTGATCCTCCGTCACTGGATGGACCTCAAGGAGTCGGAGATAGCGGAGGCGATGGGCATCTCGGTGGGCGCGGTGAAGTCCCACACGTCCCGGGGGATGGCGAAACTGTCCCACCTGATGACGGGTGACGGCAGGGGCTGAACGGGGCCCGAGCAGGGCCCGACAACGAAACCGCCCGCCCCCGTGCGCACGGTACGAGGGGCGGGCGGTCACTGTGGCCATCATGGCACCGGCGGCCGTCGACGACCTGGGCCGCGAGGGCAGGGACAGCCTGACGGGCCACCGCTCGTTGCTGCACGACCACCAGCCACGGGCGGAGGGCTACGCCTCCGAGGCGGCGGAGGTGGCGCACTGGTGGAGCAGGTGTGGAAGTGGACCGCACAAGGGCATCCGGCAGTCCGAGATCGGCGTCAGCGCCCGCTTCAGCCTCCTCCCCCGGATCCGGCACGAATCAGACCTTCTCCGCGAACGACGCCTCCCCTTCGTGCGCCTGCACCCGGGCGCCCGCGAGGCCCTGCGCGTCTCCTGGTCCGGCGAACCGAGCATGTTCCTGTTGCCCATCATGACGACTGAGAACGCATGAACTGAGTCAAGCGACGCGTGCTACCTTGTGCCCTGCGTCAAAATGTGTGCCCCGAGCACAACACGGCAGGTCACGCATCTTCCGGAGGGGCTCATGATCGAGTCTGCAGGTTCTCCCTCGGTTTCCGTGACCCTTGCCGAGATCGCGCGCATCGCGGGGGTCGGCAGGGCGGCCGTCAGCAACTGGCGTCGGCGCCACGACAACTTCCCGACGCCTGTCGGCGGGACCGACACGAGCCCCCAGTTCGCGCTGGACGAGGTCGAGCGGTGGCTCCGTCAGGAGAAGAAGCTCAAGACCGCCGTGAACCCGCTGGACCGGCTCTGGCCCGAGTACGAGTCGCTGGGAGACCGGAACGCGGTCGGCGGACTACTGGCCCGGGCGGGCCTGCACCTCGCCGGAGCCGAGGCTGCCGACGAGACAGAAACCCTGCCTCCGCTCGACGGCATCCAGTCCTCTCTGCTCCGGCGCACGCTGCACCTGGCCGAGAGCGAAGGAGCCCGGGAAACCTTCCTCCTGCTTCTGGAGCGGTGGCTGCGGACCTATGTGCGCCAGGTGACCGTGACGCCGGAGCCGCTCGCTCGGCTCATGGCCGAGATGGCCGGAACTGTTCGCCCCGGGCCCGTCCGCACCGTCCTGGATCCGGCGTGCGGGACGGGCTCCCTTCTCCTCGCCGCGGCACGGCAGTGGACCACCAGGAATGAGCATCTCGAATTCCGGGCACAGGACAGCGACCCGGTGCTGGTGGCCCTGGCCAGAGCCCGGCTCGCCCTGGACGGCCACGCTACAGAGGACTCCTCGAACCTGGCCCTGGCCGTGGGTGACACTCTGCGGGCCGATGCCCACAGGGGGGCACAGGCCGACGTGGTGCTGTGCAGTTCACCGACCAACGAACGTGACTGGGGGCATGTCGAGCTCACGACCGATCCACGCTGGCTGTACGGTCGTCCGCCGCGCACCGAGCCCGAACTCGCGTGGGTCCAGCACGTTGTCGCCGCGCTCGCCCCGGACGGCGTCGCCGTGCTGCTCCTGCCTCCCGCTGTCGCGGCACGACGCGCGGGGCGCAGGATCCGGGCCGGTCTGCTCCGGGCCGGCGTTCTCCGGGCAGTGATCGCCCTGCCCCCCGGTGCCGCACCGCCCTACGGGGTCGGCCTGCACCTGTGGGTCCTCCGGCCCGAGGGTGCGGCGGGACCGGGAAACGACCGGTCCGAGGTGCTGCTGGTCGATGCCAGGCAGGATGCGCCATCCGGTGTCACGGATACGAGCGCGTTCGACTGGATGACCGTGGCGGCGCAGGTGACGGGAGCCCTCAGGGGTGAAGCGGGACAGGGCAGTGTCTCGGTCCCCGTAGTGGAGTTGCTGGACGAGCAGGTGGACCTCACCCCTGCCCGGCACATCCCCGACCGGCGGTTCGCGACCATGGTCGATCTGAGGCGCGCCTGGGGCAGGTTCGATTCCCACATGAACGAAGTACAGGACACCGCCCGCGCCCTCTCGTCCCTCGCCCCGCTGGAACACGACGACACAGTGCTCCCTCCTGTCAGTGTCGCGGAGCTGGAACGCGCCGGCGCAGTGGAGATCCGGTCGGGCCAGACCCTTCCGGAATCCCTGGTACGGCGTGGGGAGCGCGGCAAGGACGAGGTCCGAGTGCTCACCGGTCAGCCCATGCCGGGGCTCGCCGAAATGTGGCTTTCGGCGGCGGCCGCCGCGGAGGGCGAACGGGACGGTTCCCTCACCGTCACGGCCTCGCAGGACGTGATCGTCTGCATGCTCGCCCGGTCGTTCGACGTCCAGGTCGAGACCGGGGCCCCGTCCGTCCTGGGTCCCCAGCTCCTGGCCCTGCGCGTGAACCAGGACGTCCTCGACCCCTGGTTCCTCGCCGGCTGCCTCAGTGCGCCGACCAACGTGCGTCAGGCGGGCACACACGCGTCCACCTCGTCCCGCATCGACGTACGCCGGCTGCACGTGCCCAGGCTGTCCTTGGAAGAGCAACGGCGGTACGGCGACATCCATCGGAGGATCTCGGTGTTCGAGCGCGAGATCGAGGGCCTGCGGATCGTGGGACGCGAGCTGAGCCGGTCACTGGGTGATCTGCTGGCCGTCGGCCGGCTGCCCCGAAACTGATCGTCACGTTTTAGGCAACCGGGCGACGAGCGCTGACACCTCGGCCTCATGTCCCCGCTCGCCGAGTTCCAGCGCGACGTCACGGCAGCGCTCCAGCAGCCGTTCCGATGCGCGGGCGAGTCCGAGCAGCCGGTGGGTGGCACCGCACCATGCTGCGAGAGCTTCGTGGATGTCTCCTCGCGGGACCCGGCACTCGGCGAGCCCGAATTCCGCTTCCAGCACGAGCGGCTGGAGTACATCCGGGGCTCGTGCGCCGACGTCCGTGACCACGCTCTCGTAGAGCCGCCGTGCCCGGCCGACCTCACCGTCGAGGCGCGCCGCGTCGGCGCAGAGCAGTTGTGCTTCCACAACCAGCGGCTCCAGCGGCCCCCACTCCGAAGCGGCCTTGGGCAGCCGGGCGGCCAGCTCGGCGCATCGGCCGGCCGGTCCTTCGGTGAGGAGTTCCGCACGAGCCCGCTCCACGTGACGGCCGAACTCGTCACGGCTCAGCCAGTTCCCCCGGCGCCGGCCGGGGCGCCCGGCCCGCGCGGAGCCGGCTCGTGGCGCATCGGGGCCGGTCCGGTCCCGGTCGGGGCAGCGCAGCCGGTAGCGGGCCGTGGGGTCCGGGGTGATCTCGGGGTCCGGTGCCGGGTCACCGGGTTGCGGCAGGTATGGGCGCAGTACGGTCAGCACCTCGGCGATCCCGGCAGGCCGCTGAGCAGGGGTCTTGCCCAGCAGGTCCCACACAAGGTCGTCGAGATCCTCGGGGATACCGACATTGATGCAGCGCATGCGCGGCGGCAGGTCCTCCAGGTGCTGTATGTCCTTGTTGCGGTCCGGCTTGTCCTCGAAGGGCTTCTCTCCCACGAGGAGTTCGAAGAGGACACAGCCGAACGCATAGAGGTCGACGGACGGTGAGATGTTCTGCTGGCCACGGATCTGCTCGGGCGCCATGTACCCGGCGCTGCCGGGGGTGGCTCCGAGCATCGTGTAACGGGTCGCGTCCGGATCGGTGAGGTGGGCGATACCGAAGTCGAGCAGCTTCACGGATCCGTCGCTGTGGGCGACCACGATGTTGCCCGGCTTCAGGTCCCGGTGCACCACTCCGCTGCGGTGCGCGTGTTCCAGGGCTTCGGCGACCTGCACGGCCACGGCGATGGCCGAACCGAAGGGGAAGGGACGGCGGAGGTCCAACAGTTCACGCAGACTGACGCCGTCGATGTACTCCATCGCCAGGTAGGGCTCCTCCTCGAGGTAGCCCCGGTGGAACAGGCGGGGAATCGCGGTATGGGTGAGCTCTTCGAGGATGACCCCCTCGCGCTCGAACCGCTTCAGGAGCTCCACCCGGCGCCGCGCACGGTCCACCGGGCTCACCCGGCCCAGCGTGTAGTCATCGAGACGGAGCACCTTGACCGCGACCGGATCCCCGGTCTCCAGGTCCGTCGCGGTCCAGATGCTGCCCATACCGCCCTGGTCGAGTGCCTCCTCGACCCGGAAACGGCCGTCGAGGAGCTCCCCGGTGTTCACACGACACCCCCGTTCACCCGCGCCCCCTTGACGCGCAACACCATAGCGTTCACCGGCCAATATACGAGAATCGCTTGACTGAGTTCACAGAACCAAGGTTTCCTCATGTGGCCAGCGGTTCTCCTCGTTCACTCCGGTGGGAGACATCTTGACGCTTCACCAGCCTCCACCTGGCACGGATGGAAACATCCGGCTCATTCGTACCTCCTTGCCCCTCCTCCGCGAGGATCCGCAGGAATGTCCCCGCGGCAACGCGCTCCGCGCCAGGCCGCTCGTCGAGCAGAGTCCCCCACGCACACGGCGCAAGCCCGTCGAGGACTTCGCGCTGGCACCCGTGATGGCGGCACTGGACGCCATCGAGCTCGACGGCCAGGACGTGGCGACCGCTCTGAACGCCCTGCAGGGCAACCGGAAGTACCATCCGGCGCACGCGGAGTGGGCCGGGGCCGCCGTACGTTCCTACCTGCGGGCACGCGAGGCCACCGAGTCGGAGCGCCGGGCCTCCGGGCGTCCGGCGACACGCGCCGTGCGCGGTCAGTGGACCCACATCCATGACCGCAGCACCCCGGACGCACGCGGGGCGACGCGCTACGAGCGCACGGCCTGGGGCCGGCGGTACCAGTCCACCGACCGAACAGAGCGCGAACTGTGGTTGCTGTCCGTCAACTCCGTCAAGGCCGACCGTCCTGCCGCCGAGATCGCGGAGGCCGCCGCCGTCGCCGCGACCGGGATACCCACCCGGTCGGGCTTCCAGGACATCCACCGCCCCCTGCCCGGTGAACACTCCCGCCCCCTGCGCGTACGCGTCATGGGGATCGGATGCGGCGACGGCACATACGACGTGCTCGCCGACTGGGATACCGACGAGGCTTTGCGTCAGTTCGAGCGCCACGCCAAACCCGTCCTCGGCCGGGTGGTCGAGGACCACCGGGTGAACCCCGGTTCGAGCTGTACGCGCTGTGAAGGACTGTCAGGCTGCCACCTGCCCCGCCGGGCGCCCGGCCTGCTGGGGGTCGACGGCCCGCGCCGTCCCCGCAAGCGCCGTTCCGTCTCCGCGACGGACCTGCGGGTGCATGCCCGTTGCCCCGCCCAGTTCCACCTCACCCGGGTGCTCCACCTCAAGTCGGGCAGACCCGAGAGCGAGCCGATCCGCAGAGGGCGGACCGTCGACAACTGGCTCAATGAGCAGCACAAAGCAGGGTGCTGCCGCGAGACTCCGCTGCCGGCCGCCCTGCCGGACCTGTTCCACGCCGAGCAGCAGAGGGCCCTGGCCATGCTCGCCCAGCACCAGCAGGCGTGTCCTCTCGACGGCCTGGGCCCCGGCGAAGAGGTACGAGTGCAGCCGCGCCTGACCGCGTACGACCCCGAGCTCGACGTCGTACTCATCGCCGACCCCGATCTGCTCTACACCCGTTCCGGTGGCTGGATCTGGCACGAGACCAAGACCGCTTCCCGTCGGCCGTGGGAGGGGCAGGAGCTCATGGACACGTACCCGCAACTGGCCGTCGCCGTCCTCATGATGTCGGCGGGAGTGCCGGGCGGTGATCTTCGGCGGTCACTGATCGAGCTGGAGATCCTCTACGAGGACGGGGCACGCTGCGAGGAGATCGATCCCGGGGACCCCGACACCCTTGCCGCTGCCCGCCGTGTCATCGCCGGTCTCGCCGGGCCCTGGGCGGCCGACGAGACGTACGCCCCGGCGCCGGGCGGGCACTGCTCCGGCTGCGAGGTGGTGGCCCACTGCGCAGCTGGCCGGGCGTACCTGGAGGCACGGTGACCACCTTGCCGGCAAGCGATGCGGACCTGCCGCCGGACCTCCCCGAGTGGTCCGCCCACAAGGGCATTCCCCTGATGCGCACCCTGGCCGTCGCTCTCATCGAGCTGGAGGAGTTCTCCGGCGCGGACAGCATGACGTTGCCGTACCCGGAGGAGGTCCAGCGGGCGCTGGACCGCACGGTCCTGGCCTGCCTGGAACGGGGAGCCGAACCCCCGGCCAGTCTGCCCGAACTCCTCGCCTGGTGTCGTGACCGGCCGCTGGTGGACTGGCCGGTGGACCTGCCCGACGACATGATGGGCCCCGGTAGCCTGCTCCTCGACCCGGAGTCCTCACGCCCCACCGAGCTGTGTCACGAGTGGGCGGCGCAGTCCGGTGGCCGTGACAGCGCCTCCAGGGACTACGACAGAAGGGTCGTCCACGCCGCCCTCCAGCTGTGTCGGGCGCACGGCGAGGAGGATGCTTACGCCGAGTTCCGCAGGCTCCTCGTCACTCGGCCCCTGCTCACCGCGGCGGAGGACTTCGCGGTCTCCATGGACCATGTGCTCGACCCCGTAAAGGAACTCCTGCGCCTGATCTATCAGCCAGTTCCGGACAGTTACCTGCGCGGGGACACGTACGCGGTGTGCCGGCGGTGCCTGACATTGCTCATCCCCTTGCGCGACGGCGGCTGGTGGTGCGAACGGGACCGCTGCCGACGTCAGGGACCGCCACCGGTGGGGCGCCGCATCCCGAAGGAGGAGGCTGGCGGACTCCTGCAGCTGGTGCGTCCCCTGCGCCAGTTCGTCACCGGACCGGGCCGTGCCGAGGCCGAGCTCGAAGGCAGGCTCACGGCTCTCGGACTGACCGTGCGCATGTGGCCGGGATACGACGCGTACGACGTGCACGTCACCTTTCCCGACGGACAGGTGTGGGCCGTCGACGTGAAGGACTGGGCCCACCCGGCCTTCCTGGGCCGGGCGGCCCGGTCCGTACGCCCGGAACCGCCGTACGACGAGGCATTCTGGGTGGTGCCTCAGGACCGCGTGGACGCGCATCCGGGCTACATCGCCTCGTACGAGCGCAACCGTCCTGCCACAGCCGGGGGACTGACGTTGCTCACCGACACGGAACTGATCAAAAAAGCCCGGCAGGCCCTCGCCGGGGCCGGGAAGGGGCGGGGAGGCCACGATGCGCGACCGTGACAGCTGGCATAGGCCGGTCAGCCGTGAGCTGGGCAGGCTGTGGAGCGAGGTGCCTCCTGGGTTCTCGGGTACGAAGCCCGCCCTTCTGTGCCAGGTGGAACTAGCCCTCCGGCTTCTGGAACACGTCGCACCGGAGGAGCCCGCCAAGGGTGCGTACGTCCTCTTCGGCGGCTACCCCTTCGTACGGGCCCGGGGCTTCGCCGTCTCCGCCGACCACGAGGTCATGCTGACCGCCGGGCGCCACCTGCTGTGGCACCTGCGCCGGGGCCGCGCATGGCAGCAGGCCCTGGAGACGTATCTCGCCCTGCCGGCGCGGCTGCGCTGCTACGACGTACCGGGCCCCCGAGCCTGCGCCCGCCGTATCGAGCCGACTGTCGCGTCGGACCGCCTCGCCGTGTACGACCGGGCGCTGTCCGCGCTGCCCCCGCTCGCGCGCAAGGCCCTTCCCCTCGCCCCCGCCGGACGCGCCACCTTCGTCGACCGGCGACGGCCAGCATCAGTCACGCTGCCCGAGAACCTGCGGCCGGCCCCCTCCCCGGGGCACGACCCGGAGGCGGGACGACCCGGCAACGGGGAGCCCATCACCCTCTCCCGCGCCGTCCTCCGGGACACGGCGCGCTGGATGGACGCCACCGAGCGGGAAAACCAGGTCGACAGCCCCGGCCACTGGGAAGAGCGGCTCGAAGAGCTGCACATCATGCCGAGGGATACCGACGAACGCGGCTTCAGCGAGGAAGGCGACCTCGTGCTCGACGGTCTGCTGCACCTCGCGGGCATGGTGGGTGCCGGCAAGTCGACCCTGATGACGCTGATCGCCGTCTGGGGCGCACGCCAGGTGCCCCAGTTGCGCACCACGCTGGTGGTCGGCGACGTGGCCGAGCAGCTGAGGATCGTTGGACTGCTGAACGACCTTGGGCTGCCCGTCGGCCCCGTGCTCGGGCTGACCACGCGGGAAACGCACGTGCAGCGGCTGCACCGCAGGCTGGCGTCGCGGGGCCTGCCCAATCTCCTGGACCACGACTCGCCCGCCTTCGACCACCTCAGCACGGTGTGCGTGGTGGACGCGCTGCGGGGCACCGAGGCCACCCGGCCACTGAGGTTCGCCGACGCGCCGTGCACCTCGCTGTACCCAGAGAAGAAGCACGCCAACGGGAGCGAGTCCGGCAAGGACGACGGGAGAACGCCCCTCACCCTGCCCGGGCCCTACCGGTCCGCGCCCCCGCCACAGGAGGACGAGCACCCGGGAGAAGTGAAGGGCACACCGCACGGCTGCCCACTGTGGTACGCGTGTCCGCGCCACCGTGCGGCCCGCGAACTCGTCGACGCTCAGATCTGGGTGGCCAACCCGGCCAGTCTGGTGCAGTCCCCGGTCCCTCGGCACCTGGGGGACGAGCAGCTCCGCCACTTGGAGCTCGCCTGCCTGCGCAGCGACATCATCGTCGTCGACGAGGCCGACTCGGTGCAGATGCGACTGGATGAGATCTTCGCTCCCTCGGCTACGCTGGTCACTCCCGGGCCGGCCGCCGACTCCTGGCTGGACCAGGTCCAGACACACCGGATCGAGGAACTCTCCCGGCAGGGCCGGCTCCAGCTCACGGACCAGGACATCGACCGCTGGTCCGTTTCGCTCACTGTGGTACACGCGGCGGCGGACCGCCTCTACAAACGTCTGATCGCGGACAACGACCTGCGCGAGTGGGCGGACGTCGAGTACTTCAGCGCGTGGACCCTGCAGGAGAAGCTGTTCGGCGACTGGTTCTCGACCGGCTCCGACGCCCAGGCCGCCCCCGACGGGGTAGCCGACGAGGCGGAGCTCTACGAGGCGTACGAGGACGACATCCCGGAGCCGGAGTCACCGGGACCGGAGACCGATGCCCTGCGCGACTGGCTCACCAAGCGCTTCGACGACTTCCGTGACGACCCACTGGGCGGCCACGGCCCCTACGACAACCTCACCGACGACCTGGTGCGGCTGGCCCAGGACTTGCTCACCACGCTCACCCCCGCGGAAACCCGCACCCGGGTTCTCACCACGCTCTACTCCCTGTTGAGGGACACCCCTTCGGCCGACAGGGTTCAGGACGAGGCGTGGATGGAACTCATTGCTCGACGGCTCGAATTCATGCTGCTGCTCAGCGCACTGCACCACAGGCTGGACCGGCTGGTCTTCCTCTGGCCCCAGGTGGAAGCCGCGCTGCACCTGGACTCGACCGGCAACGAACTCTCCCGCCGGCCGCCCCTGGACTACGCGCCCCTGGTGCTGGAAGCCCCGATGGGCAATGTCCTGGGGTTCCAGTTCCTGCCCGACGACCGGGAGCGGGACACCGACGGCCGCCACAGCGGTACCCTCCGTTTCTTTCGTTGCGCCGGAGTCGGCCGGGCTCTGCTCCTCGGCCTGAACGAGGTGGGAGCGGATGCCGGACGCGGCCGCAAGGGCCCCCACGTCGTCCTAATGTCCGGGACCAGCTGGGCGGGCACCTCCACCCGCGCCCATGTCGCCGTGCCCGTGGGGGCGGTACTCACGCCGTCGCCGCGGTCGCTGGAGGCGGTGAGCGAGTCGGTCTTCAGTACGCACTTCCTGTACGACGACGAGGGGAGGCCCATGAGCCTCTCGGGCACCGACCCCAAGGCTCGGCCAGCAGCAGCGAAGGCTTTGGTCAGCAGGTTGGGATCGCCCGGCCGAGGAGGCGCTCCGAGCCCTCTGGAGCAGGAACTGGCCAAGGTCGCCGACAGCCGGCGCAGGAGGGCGATCCTGCTGGTCGGCAGTTACCGGGAGGCGGGGATCGCTGCGGACGTGCTGCACGGCATCGACCGCTGGCACGGGCGTGTACGGGTCCTGGCGGCGGACGACGCGGACCTGGAGCAGGCCGTGAACGGGGCGATCCCCCACCGTACCGGGCCCGACCACGCTACAGTCCTGCGACGCGGCGACCTCGCCACGTTCGCCGAGGACCGCACGGCCGAAATCCTGGTGGCTCCACTGATGGCGGTCGAACGCGGGCACAACATCCTCAACGCCGAGCGCAACGCGGCCTTCGGAACGGCTCTCTTCCTCGCACGACCCCACCCGCGCCCGGACGATCTGGCACTCGCCATCTTCGCCATCAACGACTGGGCGACGCGCTTCTCGCGCGACGAGCCGGGGCTCGAACAGGGCACCTTCAGCAAGCTCGCCGTGAACGCCGGCGACTTCGACGCGGCCGGACTGGCCTTCCGGCACGTCGCGCGGAGGGAATGGCGCCGCCTGCTGTCCCGGCGCTACATCTACTCGCGGCTGTCGGAGCACGAGAAGAAGTCCTTCACCTGGGACCAGCTCGTCACCATCTGGCAGGTGATCGGCCGTCTGGTACGCGGAGGTGTCCCGGCTCGCGTGGTGTTCGTCGATGCCCGCTTCGCCCCGAACACGGCCAAGCTCCTGTCGCCCAACTCCGCGCACCCGATAGTCGGTCGGGAGGACGGCCTGCTCGCCGGGCTGCGGGAAGTCCTCGCCCCGTACTTCGTGGACGCCCCGGCGCTCACCGGCTGCCCGGACCCGGCGGACCCCGCGATCGCCCGGCTTCTCTACGCGCCGCTCTACAAAGCCCTGCGTGACATCACCCACCACGTCACCTGAACGACTCTCCGCCCCGAAAGGACCCCGCCCATGGCGCGCTACGCGTCCATCCGCACCGCCTCCTGGCTGCCTGTCGCCCCCGATACCTCCGCCACCAGCCGGTACCGTGTGCTCCCGTTCCCCGAGCAGTGGCATGGCCCGCTGCTCGCCCTGTGCAACGCGGGGCGCAGGAAGCCGCTGGAGACCATCCCCACCTTCCGGATGGACCAGGTCGTCCAGGCCCTGGCACCCGACGTGCTGGTCCGGCCGCGTCCCCGCCGTGGCGAGGAGCCGGATTTCTGGCTATACGCTTCCGCGGACATCCCCGACCCGCTGCCGTCCGCGGCCTTCCGGGGCCTGATCGGCGCCTGGCTGAAGGACCTGCGCCCGGAACCCGAGCACCGGAAGCTCCTGGCCGAGACACGGGCCGCGCTCTTCGAGGACCCACCTCAGTGGCACGAGGACGTGGAAGTCGAGCTGCTTAGCTGCCCTCCCACCGCCGGCGGCACAGCTGCCCCTGATCCGCGTCAGTTCCAGCTGTCCACGGACTGGCTGGCCCGGCGCATCCTGGAGCTGGAGCCGTACGACTTCGGCGCCGGCAAACTGCGGTTCCGCGCCACGCCCCGAGGATCGCGCGACCAGGGAGCGGAGCTGGTGTCCCAGGCCCTGCAGTTCGAGGGGGGTGCCGGATGGTTCTCGATCGTCCTCAACATCACCCTGCAGACCGTGCCCTTCGATCCGTTGCCCCGCTTCCACCTGCACTGCCACATCCGCAGGTACGCGACGCGGGTCAGTGCAACGACCGGGCGCCTTTACCTTCCGTACGGGCGCAGGACGACCGTCCTGTTGCGTCCGCGCGTACCGTGGCTGCCCGGCGCGCCGGCGAGCGACCGGTTCGCCCTCGCCCGGCTCGCCTGGCAGAAGGGCGGTCACGACTGGGTCGGCGGGGGGCCCGCCGGGATGTTGCGGAGCATGTCGCTCTCGGAAGCGTTCCCGGACGCGGCGTCCGTCCTTACGGCACCGGACAAGTGGCTGGAGGACGGCATGCGGGCCGCCGTGGTGTACAGCACGGCGATGGGGTCGCACGGGGTGGGCCACGGCCTGATGCCCGACCAGCGGTCACGGATCGTGGAGTGGGCCGAGCAGGCTCTGCCGGAGCAGCTGCGTTTCGCTCCGGCGCTGGTGCCCACCAGGCTGTCCGGCAGCACTCCGGCGAACCCCCGGCGGGAGCCGGCCAAGGTGGCGGAGAAGACCGCCGAGGAGAGGAGGCGGGCCGAGGCATGCCGGAAGGGTGCCGCTTTTGCCCTGCGCCACCTGTTCGGGGAGACGGAAGCGGGCGATCTGCCGTGCCTGGAAGTCCAGCTGTTCTGGCAGACACCTGTCATGCGGGACACCGCCGTGGCCGCGCTCGCGGCTCATCTCGACCTCAAGGGCGACGGCGGGGCGCCCGGCGACGAGTCCGCCTATGAGGACACCGTCGTCCTGGAGTGGCAGGCAGCGGAACTGACGGTCCGCCTGCGCTGTCGCAAGCTGGTCCGCTCCATGGGGCAGGACTTGGAACTGGCCGAGAGTCGCCGGCACTCACGGGACGAGGTCACCGCCGCGATCGGCATCCGCCGTCGTGAGATGGCGACTTTTGCCGCGGAGGACGTATCGGGGGCGGCACCCTCGCTCGCCTTGGTGGAGATCGACCGTGCCAAGGACTTCACGTCTCCCGACCACGACGCCAAGTTCGCACTGCGGCTCGGTTGCGCCGATGTCGGGGTTTTGACCCAGTTCATGGCCGTACCGAAGACGGCGAAGGGCTACAACAGCGAGAAGAACAAGAAGTTCCGCGCGGCCAAGGCGTGGGACGACGGCCTGCGGCAGCTCGGCGTACGGGTGCACCCCGAGCACAGCCTCGGGGAACGGCTGCCCGAGGGTATGCGGTATGCCGCCGTCTGGATGGTCCGCAAGAACAGCCGCAGCCGTATGCGTTGGGCCCGCCACCTGCCGGTCGCTGTGCTTGTGACGCCAGAGCCTTCGGGTGACGGGCTGGCACGGGTCGAGGGCTGGGACGACGAGACGCGTTCCTGGGTGCCGTACCCCGTCATGCTGCTGCGCCTGACGAAGCAGTCGGAGATCCCGAGGGGTGTGGTGCCCGGCCCGCGCGACGGGGCGCCCGGGGAGGCGACTCGGCCGTCGTGGTGGGCGGACATGAACGAACAGCGCCGCGCGACGGATGAATGGCTCCAGCGGGTGCGTCCCAAGCTGCGCGGCAGGCCGACCCTTCTGCTGGCGCACGCGCAGAACATGCGCTCGCACTGGACCTGGCTCCAGGACGGCAAGGTGGTGACGGACAAGTTCAAGGATGGTCATGCGCCGTCACGCAGGCTGGACCCGGACCTGCGGCTGGTCCGGGTGCGGACGGCACGGAACCGGGAGACGGCCCAGTGGTGGGCCGTGAACCCGGACGGCGCCAACGGCCTGGCTTCGGGCTTGTGGCGCGACCCTCACGGGGATGCCGGCTCCGGTGAGGCACGTGTGTTCTGGTCCACTACCCCGAAGGCCCGGACCTTCAAGCTGTCGGTGGCTGCCGACAAATTGGCGCCGCGGGTGAACACCAAGGGCAAGCTGACCATCGACACCGGCGAGGCCGCCTGGAACCCCGGGCTGGTGGAACTGGCGGTACTCGGCTGCCACCCGGACGAAGGGGATTCTCCGGAAGCCCTGGCGCTCACCGCCCACCAGCTCCGGCAGGCACCCGACGTACCGGATGCGTTGAGCCTGCCGCTGCCCCTGCACCTGGCCGGACTCGCGCAGGAGTACGTGCTGCCTACGCGTACGGACGGCGAAGAGGAGCCGGCCGTCGACGCCGCGGAGGACGCCGACCCCAACTCGGCTGCTGCCCCCGGCCTGGCGACGGAGCCCGAGCCCGATGATCAGGGGGAACAGCTGTTGCTGTGGGCGGATGAGACGACAGCGCCGTAGTCGGCACCCGGCCTCGGGAGACGGAACCCGGCGCTCCCTACTGGGTGGATTTCCCGGCGGAGTTGGCGTCGGGGAGAATGCCGGGACGATGACGTCAAACCCTGCCGGCACCCGCGGCGGCGAGTACGCGCCGTTCGCCCACCTGACCGCGCCGAACACCGCCCTCTACCGTCAGATGATGCACGCCTTCCTCGCGGCGAAGGAGCGGTTCACGGTGCATCTGCGGCCCGAGGACGTGCACGCCGCGCTACCGCCGGAGCATCGGCCGCCCGACCTCGACGCGGTGATGAATGCCCTGGACAGCCTGGTGAAGTGGGGCAACCTGCGGGCGGATCCGGACACCTCCCGGGTCACCGCGGTCGAAGACTTCTACCGCAAGCGGTTCATCTACCAGCTCACGCAGGCCGGGGAGGCCACCGAGCAGGCGTTGTCCGTGTACGACGAGGCGCTGGGGCGGCGCGGGGCGCTGCAGGCGGTGGCACTGCACGACATCGTCACGCAGTTGCGGGCCCTGCTGGTGATCGCGGCCGGGCAGGGAGAGAGCGAGCCGGACGCGCCCAAGGCGCATCTGGCGCTGTCAGCGCTGACCGGCCGGTTCGAGGCGCTGGCGGAGAACGCGCGGGCGTTCATGGGTTCGCTCCAGCGCACCATCGACCTCCACGGGGTGGAGGTCGAGGTGTTCCTCGCCTACAAGGACCGGCTGATCCAGTACCTGGAGCGGTTCATCCAGGATCTGATCACGCTGGGCGGGCGGATCGCGGTGCTCATCGGCGAGCTGGAGCAGGACGGCCGGGCTCATGCACTGCTGCGGCTGGCGGCTGCCCGGGAGGCCGCCGACGCCGCGCCCGAGGACGCGGAAACCGCCGAGCACGAGGCGTACGCGCGGTGGGAGGCCAAGTGGGCGGGGCTCTCCGCCTGGTTCGTCTCCACGGATGGCCGTGAGTCGCAGACCCGGCTGCTGCGCGGGCGGGCACTCGGGGCGATACCGCAGCTCCTGGCAGTCGTACGGCAGCTGAACGAGCGGCGGGCCGGACGTTCGGACCGGTCCGCGGACTTCCGCACGCTGGCCCGCTGGTTTGCCGAGGCCCCGGACGACGAGGCTCGGCACCGGCTGTGGCGCGCCGCCTTCGGCCTGTACTCCGCTCGTCACCTCACCGTGGACGCCGACACGCTCGCCAAGCGCACAGCAAATCCGGTGGCCCCATCATCCTCATGGGCCGAGGCCGAGCCGCTCCGGATCAGTCCGCAGTTGCGCCGTACCGGCAGCTACGAACGCCGCGGCAGGCCCCGGCGGGTGCACGACCGCTCCGAGCAGCGGCGGCAGCTCACCGAGATCGCCGTCAAGCAGGCCGAGGAGATCGCCGCCGCCCGCGCACGCCTTGCGACGGACGGCACCATAAGGCTGTCCGCGCTCGGGGAACTCGACCCGGTGGCCTTCGGGCTGTTCCTGCAGTTGCTGGGTGATGCCCTGGCCACCTGGCGGCCGGGCATGACGAGCACGGTGGCCACCAGCAACGACGGCTCGATGGAGATCCGGCTGACAGCCCTCACCGACGGAGCGACGGCCCGGATCCGCACACCGGGCGGTATCTTCCGCGGCCCCGACCACCTGGTCGAGATCACCGACCTCACCGGTTTCGGGGCCGCGCGCGAGGAGGAGCCATGACCACACCCTTGGGCGAAGTGCTGGACGGCCGGCGCACAGCAGAAATACACAAGGCCGCCCGGGCGCTGCTGAAGGAACCGCTACTGCTGGCCCAGGGCCCGTACGCGGACGAGTTCCGGCTGGTACGGCAGCACCTGTCCTTCCTGCGCGAGTGGTTCGACCGCAATACCGGCTGGCCGCTGCGTGTGGACGCGGAGGCCGCCCGGCTGGCCCGGACACCCGGTACACCGGCCGACTCCACCCACCCGGCGCGCGAGGCGTCCCGTGCCCGCGCCGCGTTCACGCGACGCCGGTACGTGCTGCTGTGCCTGGCATTGGCCGCGCTGGAGCGGGGCGAGGCACAGATCGCGCTGGGGCGCCTGGCCGACCAGGTGGTCCTGGACGCCGCTGACCCCCATCTGGTCGCGGCCGGCGTGGAGTTCACCATGGAGCGCCGCGAGGAGCGCCTGGACCTGGCAGCGGTGGTGCGGCTTCTGCTCCGCCACGGGGTGCTGCGGCGGGTGGCCGGTGACGAGGACGCGTACATCACAGGGACCGGTGATGTGCTGTATGACGTGCAGCGCCGGGTTCTGGCGGGGCTGCTAGCCGCCCGCCGCGGCCCGTCGACGATCGGCTCCGTGGACTTCGAGGCCCGGCTGGCCGAGCTGACCGCTGAGAGCGCGCTGGACAGCGACGAACTGCGGTTCCGCGCCATCCGCCAGAGGCTGACCCGGCGGCTGCTCGACGATCCGGTGCTGTACTACGACGAGCTGAGCGACGAGGAACTCGTCTACCTGACCCGTCAGCGCGCCTTCCTCACCGCCCGTATCACCGAACTGACCGGCCTGGTCCCGGAAGTGCGGGCCGAGGGCATCTCGATGGTTGACCCGCTGGACGACCTGACCGATGTGCGGATGCCCGAGCAGGGCACGCACGGGCACATCACACTGCTGCTCGCCGAACACCTGGCGGCCTCGGACGGCGAGGTGAGCTGCGACGACCTGGAGCGGCGGGTGCGGGAGCTGGCCGCCCAACACGGCGCGTACTGGTCGAAGAGCGCCAAGCGGCCGGGAGCGGAGGCGGAGCTGGTCGGGCAGGCGCTGCAGAGACTGACCGCACTCCGCCTGGTCACTCGCACCGCCGGGGGCGTCACGGCCCTGCCGGCGCTCGCGCGGTACGCGGTCGGTGAGGCCGTCGTGACAGAGCCGGGGCAGACCGCCTCAGGCAGTTCTCACACCTCTCGTACCTCTCATTCCCCCCACTCCTCTCAGTCTCAGTGAAAGGCACCGCAGTCGTGACCGCTCTGCCCGAACCCGCCCCCGGCCGGTGGCGGCCACTGCGCATCGGCCTGGTGGACCTGTTCCACTACGACACCGAGGAGTTCTGGTTCCGCGACGGCCGTCTGCTGCTGCGCGGCAACAACGGCACCGGCAAGTCCAAGGTGCTCGCCCTGTCCCTCCCCTTCCTCCTGGACGGCGACATGTCCGCACGGCGTGTGGAACCCGACGCCGACCCGGGCAAGCGCATGGAGTGGAACCTGCTGCTCGGTGGGCAGCACCCGCACCCCGAACGGCTGGGCTACACCTGGATCGAGTTCGGCCGCCACGACGAGGACTCGGGCAGGGCTCTCTTCCGTACCCTGCTGTGCGGTCTGAAGGCGGTGACAGGCCGTGGAATCGCCCGCCATTGGTACGCGGTCACCGACCAGCGTGTCGGCGAGGACCTGACCCTGCTCGACGCGACCGGCACGGCGTTGTCGCGGGACCGCCTCGCGGAGGCTGTCGCCGGGCACGGCATGGTCTACGACCAGGCGAAGGCGTACCGCAGGGCGGTCGACGAGGCACTCTTCGGGCTGGGTGAGCGGCGCTACGCCGCCCTGGTGGACCTGCTCATCCAGCTGCGCCAGCCCCAGCTGTCCAAGCGGCCCAACGAGTCGGCGCTGTCCCGGGCGCTGACCGAAGCACTGCCGCCCATGGATCAGGCGGTGATCGCCGATGTGGCGGAGGCGTTCCGTTCGCTGGACGAGGAGAAGGAGGAGCTACGGGCGGCCAGTGAGGCCGAACGGGCCGCCTCCGCCTTCCTCGGCCACTACCGCCGCTACGCCCGGGTGGCGACCCGTCGGCGGGCACGGCTGCCTCGTAGCGAGCACGCCCGCTACGAACAGCTGCACCGTGACCTGGCCCAGGCACGCGCCGAGCGGGAGGAGGCGGAGCGCGAGCGGGCCGGGGCCGCCGCGCGGATCGCTCGGCTGGAGGAGACGGCGGTGCGGCTGGCCGCCCAGGACGCCGCGCTGCGCACGGGCCCGGAGTGGCGCAGTGCCCGGGAGCTGGAGCAGGCCGCGGCCGAGGCGCGCCGCACCGCCGGCGAGCGGGCCCGCACCGAAGCCGACCGGGAACAGGCGGTCCAGGCGCACTCCCGCGCCCTCGGCCGTCTGGCGGGCGCCGAAGGGCGACTGACCGCGGCCGATCAGCAGGTGGGAAGGGCGCTGGATCAGACCCATGAGACGGGCCGGGCCGCCCGGCTCGACGATGTGCTCAGCGACAACGCGTCTGCGGCCGAGCTGCGGCGCGCTGCCGAGGAGTCAGTGGCCCGCAAGCGGCGCGCCCTCGATCACGTGGAACAGCTGGTCGCGCAGGTCGACCGGGCGGCGGGCGAACGGCGGGCCTCCGTCCGGCGCCTGGACGACGCCCAGGCCGATGCCACCCACACCGCCGCGTACAAGGCCCAGGCGGAATCGGCCGTCACCGAGGCGGGAGAGGACCTGGTCGAGGCCGCACGCCGGCACCTGGACCAATGCACGGAGCTGGCTGTCGCCAACCGGGCGGGGCTCCTGGACGCTCTGCAGGACTGGGTTACGCACCTGCACGGCCCCAACCCTGCCCGGGAGCAGACCGCGGCGGTGCACCGCGCGCGGTCCGCCGATCTGGCCGACCGGACCGCCGCGCTCGGCCAGCAGCTGGCCGGGCTTGCCGACCGGCACACAACGGTCCGGAAGGAGCTGACCGAGCTGGAGGCCGGAGGCCAGCGCGGACCGGCTGCACCACACACCCGTGCACCCGGCCTGCGTGACCGGGCCCCTGGGGCGCCTCTTTGGCGGCTGGTCGACTTCCATGACCTTGTCTGCCCCGGTGAGCGAGCAGGCCTGGAAGCCGCGTTGGAGGCTTCCGGGCTCCTCGACGCGTGGGTGTGCCCGGATGGCACCGTCCTGGACTCGGCCGGGCACGACGTGCTGCTGTCCCCGCCGTCTCCGGACGCGTCACCGGCCGGCCCCGTCCTCGCCGGGATGCTGCGGCCCGCCGTCGACCACGGCGATCCCCAGGCCACTCAGGTGGGCGAAAAGGTGGTGTCCGCAATCCTGGCGGCAGTCGGCCTCGGGGATTCCGGCGCTCCGTCACCGGACACCGCTGGTCTGCGCCACACGTGGGTGGCTGCGGACGGCCGGTTCCGCGTCGGCACGCTGACTGGCAGCTGGTCGAAGAACACGGCCGTGTACATCGGGGAAGGCGCTCGCGAGGAAGCCCGCCGCGCCCGGATCGCCACCCTGCGCGGCGAGCTCGAGGGCCTGGCGGACAGTACGGCCCGTCTCGAAGCCGAGCGCGCCGCGGTGGCCGGGCGTCGCCGGGTGCTGGATGCCGAGCTGGCCGCCGTCCCCGACGACGCCCCCCTGCGCCACGCCCACGCGACGGCGTCCGCCGCGGCGGACGCCGCCCACAGGGCGGGGTCGCGGCAGGACGAGCGCTCCGCCGAACTCACCGATGCCTCTCGCAGGGAGGCCGAGGCGACCGCCGAGCTCACCGAGACGGCCGCGGCTGTGAACCTGCCCGCCGACCGGACGGCCCTCACGGCCGTCCGCCAGGCCCTGGCCGATCACACGGCCGCCCTCGCCGCTCTGTGGCCCGCCCTGCGCGAGCAGGCGGAAGCGCGACGCGCCATCGCCGACGAGCGGACGGAAGCCGGCCAAACCGGGGAACGGGTGGCCGAGCTGGACCAGCGGGTAGCTCAGGCCGCCCGGCTGGCCGCCGCCGCGGACGAACATCACACCACGCTGCGCTCCACTGTCGGAGCCGCTGTCGCGGACCTGGAGCGCAGGCTGGCCGAGACGGCCGATGCCCTTGCAGCGTGTGGCCGGGACCTGGACCGGGCCCGTCACGAGCATTCCGCCGCGGACCGTCGTACCGGACGGGCCGAGGGCCGGATCGAGCAACTGGAAAAGGACGTCGACACAGCAGCCGCGACGCGTGGCGAGGCCATCGCCGCTCTGCAGCGGTTCGCGCTCACCGGCCTGCTGGCCGTCGCCCTGCCCGAGGTGCCCGTACCGCCACTGGACGGCGGCCCGTGGGCGGCCACTCCGGCGATCGCGCTCGCCCGCGCGATCGAGGCGGAACTGTCCGGGACGGACGACTCGGACGGTGCCTGGGAAAGGGTGCAGAAGCGGCTCAGCGAGGAGTACAAGAAGCTTCAGGACGTCCTGTCCCGGGGCGGGCACGGCGCCACGGCCCGTATGACCGAGGATGGGATGGTCGTCGACCTCGTCTATCAGGGACGGGAACGGGCCGTCCCCGAGCTGGCCGAGGCCCTGGCCGCGGAGGTCCAGGAACTGACCCGCATCCTGTCGGCACACGAACGGGAGATCTTGGAGACCCACCTGCTGACCGAGGTCGCCGGCACCCTGCAGGAACTGATCGGCGCCGCCGAGCGCCAGGTGCTGGCGATGAACGCCGAGCTCGAGCGGCGGCCCACCTCCACCGGCATGAAGCTGCGCCTGCTGTGGCGGCCGTCCCGCAAGGCACCCGCGGGACTGGCGCAGGCGCGGGTACGGCTGCGCCAGTCCGCCGATGCCTGGGCGGCCGAGGATAGGGCGGCGGTCGGCGAGTTCCTCCAGGCCCAGATCGCCCGCGCCCAGGCCGACGACGCGACCGGCAGCTGGCTGGAGGTGCTCACCGCCGCACTCGACTACCGCTCGTGGCATGAGTTCGGCATCGAACGCCACCAGCACGGCAGCTGGGTGCCCGCCACCGGGCCGGCGTCGGGCGGCGAGCGTGTCCTGGCCGTCTCGGTGCCTCTGTTCGCCGCGGCCTCCGCGCACTACGCAACCGCGGCCCCGCACGCCCCGCGCCTGGTCACCCTGGACGAGGCATTCGCCGGCGTCGACGACGACTCCCGCGCCAAGTGCCTGGGCCTGCTGCATGCCTTCGACCTGGACGTGGTGATGACCAGCGAACGCGAATGGGCCTGCTACCCGCAGGTGCCCGGCATCGCCATCGCCCAACTCTCCCGCGTCGACGATATCGCCGCTGTCCTGGTGACCCGCTGGGAATGGGACGGCACCCAGCGGGCACGGGCGCCCGAACCGGACCACCGTACGGCGACGGTCCCCGCACCAGCGCAATCCCTCGACCAGGACACCCTGTGGGGATGAACGATCGTCGGACGAGCACACTCGACGTCTCCCTCGCGCGTGTCGAACGCGGCCGGCTCACCCGGCTCCTCGGCGACCCGGGCTGTGCGTGGCTGGTGGAGCGGGCGCGCCGCCGCATGGAACGCGGCGAACCCCTCACCGGCCCGGTCACCCTGGCGGCACCCACCGACGGTGAACGGACCGCTGCCGAGCGCCTGCTGGGTCGCGCCCCGAGCACCGGATGCTCGCTGAGCGTCCGGCTCGACGAGATCGACACCCTCCTGCGACGCTCCGGCGTCAGCCCCGAGGGCCTGGTGGCCGCAGTCATCGCCCTCACCGGGCCGATCACCCTCATCAGCGACGCTCGCGAGCAGGAGGCGAAGGCCTGGCAAGACGCCTACGCCCCGCTCATTGTTTTCTGTACCGAACGGCCCGAACTGGCTGACTGGGCGGAGCAGGTACGCACCAACGGTCTCGTTCGCCGCCTCGCGCACACAGCGGAGGCTGCCCGCGCGCTGCTGGCCTCCACGGCGACGGCCCTACGAAGCGTGCCCGCGGTGCCGGCAGTCTCGCTCCCCGCCTTCGCCGCCCGCACCCTGGGCAACGCCCACGCCTTGGACGACGGCAGCCCGCTCGCGACTCTCGTCCTGTCGGGTGTGCGCGCCCTGACCGGGTTCCCCGATGGCACCGGAGCGGAGTGGCGCCGCGAAGCGTGGGCCTCCGCGGGCCTCCTGAAGGACGCCCTGTCCTCCACTGTCCTGACCGTGGGGCTGCGTGGCACCCCCGCCCTCGACTGGGCGGCCGACGCGGGCGAACCCGCGGTACTGACCCTGCGCCAGCTCACCCGCACCCCACCCCTTGCCGCGCCCGGGGTGGTGCACGTGTGTGAGAACCCGACCGTACTGGCGACCGCGGCCGATGCCCACGGCCCCGCCTGCCCGCCCTTGGTCTGCCTCCAGGGCCAGCCCTCGGCCGCCGCGCTCACCCTGCTGCGCCATCTGCACGCCCGCGGGGCAAAGCTGCTCTACCACGGCGACTTCGACTGGGGCGGCATACGCATCGCCACCGCCTTGCTGCAGCGCGTCCCCTGGCATCCCTGGCGCTTCACCGCCATCGAATACCGCACGTCCGCCGCGACCACCCCCCTGGCCCCATCTCTGACCGGCAAGCCCGCCGACGCGCCCTGGGACACGCAGTTGCGCCCGGCCCTGACCGAACTCGGCGTACGGATCGAGGAGGAATCGGTTCTGGAGGATCTCCTGACCGACCTGGGTGCCTGACATCTCGGCCACGCACTTTTCAGCGCCAGGATTTTCGCCCCTGAGCCCCTCATACGCACAGGGCAAAACCGCGGGGTCAGACGCGATTACCCGTGCGCTTCAGGATCGCCACGCACTCCACATGGTGCGTCATCGGGAACAGGTCGAACGCGCGGAGCGTCACCGGCTCGTAGCCCTCTTCCGCGAAGTACTTCAGGTCTCGGGCCAGGGCGGCCGGGTCGCAGGCCACGTAGGCGATGCGGCGGGCGCCCAGCGAGGCCAGGTGGCGGACCGTGGTCTTGCCGGCGCCGGCGCGCGGGGGGTCGAGGACGACGATGTCGGCGCTCTTGATGCCCGTGCGGGGCAGGACGTCCTCGACCTTGCCGTGCTCGATGCGGACGCGGTCCAGGTCCTGGAGGTTGTGGCGGGCGTCCTCCGCGGCGCGCTTGCCGGACTCGATGCCCAGGACTGCGCCCTTGTCGCCGACGCGCTCGGCGAGGGAGCCGGCGAAGAGGCCGACGCCGCAGTAGAGGTCGAGGGCCATGTCGCCCTTGCGGGGCATGAGGCCCTGCATGACGGCCTTCACCAGGGTGTCGGCGGCCTGCGGGTGGACCTGCCAGAAGCCGCCCTCGCCGACGCGGTAGGTGCGCTCGTCGGCGCGCTCGCGGACGAAGGGGCGGCCGTGGACGCGGTGGACCCGCTTGTCCTTCTCGCCGACGCGCATCACGGACACCGGCTTGTCGAGCTCGACGATCGGCAGGCGGCCGCCCGGCTTCGGGGTGAGGATCACCTGGCGGTCGGCGGAGCCGCTCGCCGCGATCGCCTCGATCGAGGCGATCTGCGGCCACTCGCGCTTCTCGATGCCCAGCTCGGTCACGCCCGGGGCCGCGATCATGCAGTGGTCGATGACCTGGACGTCGTGCGAGCGGTGCTTGCGCAGGCCCGCGCGGCCCTCGGCGTCGACCGCGTACTGGACGCGGGTGCGCCAGCCGGGGACCTGGCCCGCCGGGAGCTTGTCGCCCTCGGCCGGCATCACGGTGCCGTCCCAGCCGGCCTCCTCCGGGGTCAGGCCCGCCAGGCGCAGCAGCTGCTCGGCGACGACCTCGCCCTTGAGGCGGCGCTGGGCGCCCGGCTTGGCGTGCTGCCAGTCGCAGCCGCCGCACTTGCCGGGGCCCGAGAAGGGGCAGGGGGCCGGGACGCGGTCCTTGGAGGCCGACAGGACCTCGACGGCGTCCGCGCGCAGGAAGCGGGACGTGCTCTCGCCCTCCGTCACCCGCGCGATCACGCGCTCGCCCGGCAGGGCGTGCCGGACGAACAGCACCCGGCCCGACGCGGTGCGGGCCACGCAGTGGCCGCCGTGGGCGACCGGGCCGACCTCGACCTCGTACTCGTGGCCGACCAGCGAGTCTTGCGGGGGCGTCTGCATGCGGGTCGGCTCCAGATAGATCAAAAGGGTGCGGCGGGACCGCTGGACAACAGCCGTCCAGTCTACGTCCCGCCGCACCCCGACCGCGACGCCGCTGCGTCGCCGGCGCCGCCTACTTCTTCGTGGCGGCCTTCTCCTTCCGCGGCTGCGTCACCGGGCCGCGCCGCACCGAGCCGGGCGCGTTCCACTCCGCGCGCTTGCGGGCGCGCAGCTTGGCGGCCTCGGAGGAGTCCAGCTGCCAGGGCACCGAGGTGACCATCACGCCGGGCGTGAAGAGCAGGCGGCCCTTGAGGCGCAGCGCGCTCTGGTTGTGCAGCAGGTGCTCGTACCAGTGGCCGACCACGTACTCGGGGATGTAGACGCTGACCACGTCGCGCGGGCTCTCGGTGCGCAGGCGCTTGACGTACTCGATGACCGGCCGGGTGATCTCGCGGTAGGGCGAGTCGAGGACCTTCAGCGGGACGTCGATGCCGCGGCGGTGCCACTCGTCGCGGAGCGCCTTGGTCTCCTCCGCGTCGACGCTGATGCTCAGCGCCTCCAGCGTGTCGGAGCGCATCAGCTTGGCGTAGGCGAGGGCGCGGAGCGTCGGCTTGTGGACCTTGGAGACCAGGACGATGGCGTGCACCCGGGACGGGCGCACGGTCTCGTCGCCGGGCTCGTCGGCGGCGGCGATCTCCTCGGCGACCCGGTCGTAGTGCTTCCGGATCGCGGTCATGGTGACGTAGAAGATCACCATGCCGAGCAGGGCCACCCACGCGCCGTGCGTGAACTTGGTGACCAGCACGACCACCAGCACCAGGCCGGTGAAGAAGGCGCCGAAGGCGTTGATCGCGCGGGAGCGGACCATGTGGCGGCGCTTGGCCGGGTCGGTCTCCGTGGCGAGCAGGCGGTTCCAGTGCCGCACCATGCCGGTCTGGCTCAGGGTGAAGGAGACGAAGACGCCGACGATGTAGAGCTGGATCAGCTTCGTGGAGTCCGCGCCGTAGATGTAGACCAGCACCGCGGCCGCGGCCGCCAGCAGGACGATGCCGTTGGAGAACGCGAGCCGGTCGCCGCGGGTGTGCAGCTGGCGCGGCAGGTAGCGGTCCTGGGCGAGGATCGAGCCGAGCAGCGGGAAGCCGTTGTAGGCGGTGTTGGCCGCCAGGAACAGCACCAGGGCGGTGGCCGCGGCGAGCACGATGAAGAGGAACGAGCCGTTGCCGAAGACCGCCTCGGCGACCTGCGAGATCACCGGGTTCTGGGTGTAGCCCTCGCCGACCGGCACGCCGTTCTTCAGCAGGTCGGTGGCCGGGTGCTCGGCCATCCGGACGTCGGTGGCCATGGCCAGGGCGATGATGCCGCAGAACATGGTCACGGCGAGCCCGCCCATCAGGGCCAGCGTCGTGGCGGCGTTCTTCGACTTCGGCTTGCGGAAGGCGGGCACGCCGTTGCTGATCGCCTCGACGCCCGTCAGGGCCGCGCAGCCGGACGAGAACGCGCGCAGCAGCAGGAAGACCAGCGCGAAGCCGGCCAGGCCCTGGTGCTCGGCGTGGATGGTGTAGTCGGCGGTGGGCGCCTTCATGCTCTCGCCCATGAGCAGGCCGCGGATCGCGCCCCAGCCGATCATCACGAAGACACCGCCGACGAACACGTACGTCGGGATGGCGAAGAGCTTGCCGGACTCCTTGACGCCGCGCAGGTTCATCAGCGTGAGCAGCACGATCACGGCGATGGCCGAGAAGGTCTTGTGCTCGATGACGAAGGGGACGGCGGAGCCGAGGTTCTCGATGCCGGAGGAGATCGAGACGGCGACGGTCAGGACGTAGTCGACGAGCAGGGCGCTGGCGACCGTGAGGCCGGCCTTCGGGCCCAGATTGACGTTGGCGACCTCGTAGTCACCGCCGCCGGAGGGGTAGGCGTGGACGTTCTGTCGGTACGACGCGACCACCGTGAACATCAGCACGACGACCGCGACGGCGATCCACGGGCTGAAGTTGTAGGCGGACACGCCTGCCACCGACAGGACGAGCAGCACCTCGCCCGGTGCGTACGCGACGGAGGAAAGGGGGTCGGACGCGAAGACGGGTAGGGCGATGCGCTTCGGGAGGAGGGTCTCCCCCAGCTTGTTGCTGTGCAGCGCCCGGCCGATGAGGATCCGTTTCGGCAGGTCGGTCAATTTGGACACGCAGAGGATCGTAAGGGTTCCGTATCGATGCCGCCCACCCGGCTGCCCGACGACGCCTCGACGCGTTAAAGGGGCGTTAAGACGTCCTGCTCCCCGTCCCGGCGGGGGCCGGGACGGGGTACAAGCCGTCGGTACCGCGGTTCCGGATACGCGGCGACGGCTCCGGATACGCCCGGGGGCTACGGCCGCAGCCGCACCGGCAGCGTCCGGTGGCCGTTGGAGATGAACGAGTCGACCTGGACGAGCTCCTCCGACGCCACCGCCAGTTCCATGTCCGGGAAGCGCTCGAACAGCGCCGGCAGCGCGACGGCCGCCTCCAGCCGGGCCAGCGGCGCGCCCAGGCAGAAGTGGACGCCGTGCCCGAAGGAGAGGTGCTCCTTGGTGGTACGTGTCACATCGAACCGGTCGCCGTCGTCGCCGTACACCCCGCGGTCGCGGCCCGCCGCAGCGTACGCCGCGATGATCGCGTCGCCCTCGCGCAGCGTGACCCCGTCCTCGAGCTCGATGTCCTCGACCGCGTAGCGCAGCGGGAGGCTGGCCACGGGGGCCTGGAAGCGCAGGGTCTCCTCGATCACGTCGTTCCAGCCGGCCCGGCCGGAGCGTACGAGCGCGAGCTGCTCGGGGTGGGTGAGCAGGGCGTGGATGGCGTTGTCGAGGAGGTTGACCGTCGTCTCGTGGCCGGCGCCGATCATCAGCAGCAGGGTGTCGACGAGCTCCTGCTCGCTCAGGGCCGCGCCGCCGCCCCCGCCCTCCCCCTCGTCGTCGCGGGCGGAGATCAGGACGCTGGTCATGTCGTCGCCGGGCCGCTCGCGCTTGGCGGCGACGATGCCGCGCAGGAGCGCGTAGAGCTCGGTGTAGGTGGAGGTGACCTCCTCCGGGTCGGCGGAGGTGTGGAAGATCGAGTCGACGCAGCGGCGCAGCCCCTCGCGGGTGTCCTCGTCCTCGACCCCGAACAGCTCGCAGATCACCTGGATCGGGATCGAGTAGGCGTACTCCTCGCGCAGGTCGACGGTCTCACCGGCGGGGACGGCGTCGAGACGGTCGAGGAGAGCCGTGGCCATCCCCTCGATACGGGGGCGCAGCGCGGCGGTGCGGCGGGCGGTGAAGGCCTTCGAGACGAGGGTGCGCAGCCGCTTGTGGTCGCCCCCGTAGGCGGTGAACATGTTCTGCACCGCGACCCAGGTGTACAGCGGCCACTCGGGCGAGATCTCGCCGTTGATCCAGGCGGGCCAGTGCCGGCGCGGGTCCTTGGAGACGCGGGGGTCGGTGAGCAGCCGCTTGAGCAGCGGCTGGGTGGTCACCGCCCATGCCACCACGCCGCCAGGGAGCTCAACGGGGACCGCCGGCCCGTGGGCGCTGATGCGGGCTGCCTCGCCATGGATGTCGGTGCCTGCGGGGTCGATGGCGACGGGGCAGAGGGGGCGTTCCATCGGCTCTCTCCGGGGGTATGGGCCGGTGCCGCCGCTGGCTGCCCGGCCGGTCGGGGGTGGTGCGGCCCGCCGGGGTGGGCGGGCGGGGGTGCCGGTACCGGTACGGGGACGGGCGGGAAACGCACGGGAAGTGCGGTCAGGGCGCGGTGGAAGGGACCGGGCCGCCACACCAGGCGCTCGGCGGGCACCGCCAGCTCCAGGTCGGGGAGGCGGTCGAGGAGCTTCTCGACGGCGACGGCCGCGATGAGGCGGGCCGGGTCCTTCGCGGGGCAGTGGTGCGGCCCCGCGCTCCAGGCGAGGTGGGCGCGGTTGCCGGTGCGGCGGCCGGAGCGCAGGGAGGGGTCGGTGTTGGCGGCGGCGAAGCTCACGACGACGGGTTCGCCGGCGCGCAGCGGCACCCCGCCGAGGTCCATGTCAGCGGTGGGGTAGTGGACGGCGTAGTTGGCCATCGGCGGGTCGAGCCAGAGGACCTCGTCGAGGGCGTCCTCGACGGGCATGCTGCCGCCGGCCAGGTCGCCCGCGAAGCGGTCGTCGGAGAGCAGCAGCCGCAGCGCGTTGGCGATGAGGTTCTGCTGCGGCTCCGTGCCCGCGCCGATGAGGACGACGAGCTGGTGGAGCATCTCCTCGTCGCTGAGCTGCACCGGATGGGCCATCAGCCAGGAGGTCATGTCCGCGCCGGGCCGCTCCCGCTTGAGGGCGATGAGCTCCTGGAGGCTGCTGGTGATGAGCGCGTCGGCGCGCTCGGCGTCGACGCCGTCGAAGATGCCGGAGAAGCCCTCGACGAGCCGGTCGCCGAGCTCGGGCGGGCAGCCGAAGAGCTGCTGGAAGACCAGCAGCGGGAGGACCTTGGCGTACGAGCCGAGCAGGTCGGCCTCGCCGAGCGCGGTGAAGCGGTCGATGAGGCTGTCGGCGCTGCGCTCGACATAGCCGCGCAGGGCGTTGGGGTCGACGCGGGTGAGGCTGTCGTCGACGGCCTGGCGGTAGCGGCGGTGGTCGTCGGCGTCGGAGAACAGGCAGTTCGGCCGGTAGGCCATCATCGGCACGACGGGATTGTCCGCCTCGACACGGCCCTCGGTGAAGGCCCGCCAGTTCCGGGCGTCCTTGCCGAACGCCTCCGGGCTGCGCAGCACATGGAGGGCGGCCCGGTAGTCCGTGACCAGCATGGCCTGGACCCGGGGGGCCAGCTCCACGGGCGCGGCCGGGCCGTACTCCCGCAGCCGTGCGTACACGGCGTGCGGGTCGGCGGCGAAGTCCGGCCCGTACAGCGGCGTGCCGGGCCCCTGGTGCGCGGGGCAGACCGCCGACGGCATGGCGGACGACGGAGCGCCGGCGTCCGGGCCGTGGGGCGCGTCGGGGCGGTGGGTCACGCGTGCTCCTGGGGCTCCTGGGCGATACGGGTCTGGAGGTACTCCACGAGGCTGATCAGCGCCCGGGTGGAGGAGATCCGGTCCCGGGCGTCACAGGTGACCAGCGGGGTCTCGGGGAGCAGATCGAGGGCCTCGCGGATCTCCTCCTCGGGGTGGGAGGGAGCGCCGTCGAAGTGGTTCACCGCCACCGCGTACGGCAGTTCGAGCTCCTCCAGCAGCCCCATGACCTCGAAGGACTGCTCCAGGCGCCGGGTGTCGGCCAGCACGAGCGCGCCGAGCGCGCCCTCGGTCATGTCCTGCCAGAGCCGGGTGAAGCGCTGCTGGCCGGGGGCGCCGAAGAGATAGAGGACGAGGCTGTCGCTGAGCGTGAGCCGGCCGAAGTCCATGGCGACCGTGGTGGTGGTCTTGCCGTCGATGCCCGCGAGGTCGTCGACGAGCGCGCCGGCCTGCGTCATCGTCTCCTCCGTACGCAGCGGCCGGATCTCCGACAGCGAGCCGACGAAGGTGGTCTTGCCGACCGCGAAATGCCCGACGACGAGGATCTTGGCGGCGGTACGCACGGTCCGCCGCAGATAGACGCCGCCGTCGGGGTGGCCACCGTACGCGCCGCGGTCAGAGGCGAGCGCGGAGTCCATCCAGCACCTCCTGCAGGATCTGGGCCTCGGGCAACTGCGCCGAGGGAATGGGGGCCCGGGTGGAGAGGTGACCGCTGTCCACGAGGTCGGCGAGCAGCACCTTGGTGACGCTGACGGGCAGCATCAGGTGGCCGGCGATCTCGGCCACGGACAGCGCGCCGCCCAGGCAGAGTTCCATGAGGGCGCGCTTCTCCGGGCTCAGACCGCCGAGCGGCCGGTCGTCGTGCGCCATGACCAGGGTGACCAGGTCGAAGGTGTTGCGCGTGGGGTGGGAGCGGCCCTCGGTGACGACATAGGGGCGCACCAGCCCCTTGTCGCGTCTGGACGCCGGCGGGGTCATGCCGGCCCCGTACCCAGCCAGCCGTCCTGCCGCGGCGGGCTCGTCAGTTCCTTGCCGAGCCGGTCCACGGTCTTCTGCATCCGGTAGGTGACGGCCTCCATGTCGACGTTCTCACCCGCCGACACGGCGAGGTAGGCGCCGGGACCCGCGGCGATGAGGAAGACATAGCCGTGGGCGAACTCCACGAGCGTCTGCCGCCAGGGGGTCTCCTGGTGGTGGGGGTGGGTGCAGAAGTCCGAGGTGGAACGGCTGATGGACTGCAACCCGGACAGGGCCGCGGCCTGACGCTCGGCCTCGTCGCGGTGGATGCCCTGCGAGTGGGCGCGCAGCATGCCGTCCGCGGAGAGCAGGATCGCGTGCCGGGCCTCCGGCATCTTCACGACCTCGTCCAGCATCCAGCCCAGCTCTTTGTTCATGTGGTCGTTCACGCGTACGGGTTCCCTTCGTCTTCTGCGGGCTGCCCGGCGGGGGGCACGGGCGGGTCCTGCCGCGGCGGCACCTGCGGGGGCGCCTGCGGCTGGGGCTGGGGCAGCGGCGGCCGGGGCGCCTGCGGCTGGGGCAGCGGCGGCATCTGGTGCTCGCCGGTACGGCCGGTACGGGTACCGCGCGCGAACGCGCCCATGCGCCGGGCGGTCTCCTCGGCCGTCCGCTCCGGCGGCAGCTCGGTGGGCGCGGCGGCCGACGGCCGCATCCGCTGCCGCGCGGGCTGACGCCGCCGCCGCTTGGGCAGCCCGCCGGCGGTGGTGCCGGTGATGTGGGGGCCGGTTTCGGGGGCCTCGGGGGTGGCGGGTCCCTCCGGGACACCGAATCCCTCCGGGGAGCCGAAGGCGGGGGCGGCGGGGAGGCCGGAGGCGGTGCCGGGAGCGCTGGGGAGGTCCTGGAAATCCGGCGCGCCGAGGCTGCCGAGATCGGGGAAACCGGGGCGACCGGAGGCGTGGCGGGGGCCCGGGGTGCCCGGACGACCGGAGCCATCGCCCACACCCGACGTACCGGGGAAGCCCCGCCGGTCCGAGCCGTCACTCACACCCGGGGTGCCGGGGAAGCCCCGCCGGTCCGAGCCGTCACTCACACCCGGGGTGCCGGGGAAGCCGGGACGGCCGGAGCCGTCACGCGCGTCCGAAGCGGGGAAGCCCGGACGACCGGAGCCATCGCCCACGCCCTCGGCTCCAGGGAAACCCGGACGGCCCGAACGGTCGCGCGCGCCCGAGGCGCCGGAGAAACCGGGACCACCGGAACCCTCACGGGCATCCGAGGCATCGGAGTAGCCAGGACGGCCGGAACCGTCACCCCCACCCGGGGTTCCCGAGCGGCCCCGGCGACCCGAGCCCTCACCCGCACCCGCACCCGGAGTCCCCGGGAAGCCCGGGCGGCCCGAGCCGTCGCTCACGCCCGGGGTGCCGTGGGCGCCGGGGTGGCCGGAGCCCGTCGGGGTGCTCGGTGCGCGGTCGTACGGGTGTCCTGGCCCGGATGCGTCACGGGTACCGCTCGCCGGACCGGCCGTCGGCCGGCCCGCGTCCCGTGTCCCCGGGCCGCCGGGCGTACCGGCGGCGTACGGGCCTCCGGCCGCCGTGGCACCCGAGGGGTGGCCCGCCGGGCCTGCCGGCTGCCCGGGGCCCGCGGCGTACGGGAGCCCCTGGGTGCCCGCCTCAGCCGCGTCCTGACCGCCCGGCACACCGGAACCCTGCCGACCGAACGAGCGCTCCGGCTCGACGTCGCCCGGCGTACCGGGCGCGCCGCCCGGACGGCCACCCCGCGTACCGGAGCGGCGACCGGTGGCGAGCGGCGTCGTGCCGGGGCCGTCGATGTCCAGCTGGGTCAGCAGCGCGCCGGGCAGGAACAGTACGGCGCGCACACCGCCGAACGGCGAGCGCGTGTCGACCGAGACGCTGAAGCCGTAGCGGGCGGCCAGTACGCCGATGACGGGGTGGCCGAACTGCGGTGGGTCGCCGAGCCGCGAGACGTCCACGGGCCTGCGGCCCGACAGCATGGCCGCGGCCCGCTCGATCTCCTTGGCGTCCATGCCGATGCCGGCGTCGTCGATGACGACGCAGGCCCCGTTGTGCACGGGCTGGATGCTGACCTCGACGGTCGTGTTGGGCTGGGAGTGGCGCGCGGCGTTGTCGAGGAGTTCCGCGACGGCGAGGACCACGGGTTCCACGGCCCGGCTGATCACGGCGACGTCGACGTGGCAGTGCACGCGCACGCGCCGGTAGTCGCGGATGCGCGACGTGGCGCCGCGCACCACGTCGGTGACCGGGGAGGCCACGCGCTGGCGGCCCGGCCAGGAGCCGCAGAGCACGGCGATGGCCTGGGCGCGGCGGCCGAACTGGGAGTTGGCGTGGTCGATCTCCAGCAGGTCCCGCAGCACGTCGGGGTTGTCGTGCCGCTCCTGCATCTCGGAGATGGCCAGCTGCTGTTCGTGGGCCAGGCCCTGCAGGGCGCGCATGGAGGCCTTGAGCGCGGCCTTCGCGGACTGGTCGGCACGGTTCTGCGCCTTGTCCACGGCCTGGGTGAACAGGTCCATCACGGACTGGAGGTTCTGCGCGAACGCGGTGCCGGCGAGCCGCTGGTCGAGGGTGCCGGGCAGCGGCACGTCCTGGCTCGCCGCGTCGGAGACGGCCGGCAGACGGACGCCGACCAGGTGGGCCAGTTCCTCGTCACGCGCCCGGACGCTGTCCTCCAGCTGGTCGACGCGCCTGCGTACTCCGGCGGTGATCGTCCGCTGGCGTACGAGCAGGACCGATACGACGGCCACCGCGATCGCCAGACACCAGATCACCACCTCCGGTATGTGATGCGACATCAATTCCTCTTGGACGACGGGGACAACTGGTGGAGCATCACCCAGCGTCGGCTGGGCGAGGGACAGGTCGGCGTCCTGACGTCCCGTCCGGAAGCGGAATACACCGATCATCCTAACCACGTGGGTGACCGTGCGTCCGATCTTCGTCACGAAACTCGAACACGCATGCGCGCATGATTACCGGCCACATGGCGGAGCGTCAGGTTCCGCCGGAGTCCGCCGAGCGGGGCGGGATCCCGCCTCCCCCCGACGATCACGAACACGGAGCGTGACGAGATGGACACCCGACCCGATCGGCCGATCAGTCGATCGGACCTGCCGGACACCCGCCCCGGCCCACCCCGCCGCACCCCTCACGCTTCTTGATCATCAGGCGAGCCTATTGCGCATCCCTCGCGACAAGGAAGCCCCTCCCCCGGCGCCCCCGGGAGCCGGACGGCGGTCCGGGCGCCCGGTCGGCGGGACGTTGCGGATACGGTGGTGCCATGCGTTCGCCGCGGACACCGGTCGGCTGTGGGCGCGTCGCGTCGTACCCACGGACCATTCCCGTGGGGCCGTGAGCTTGAGAAGGAAGATGTGAGCAGGGTGTTGGTGCAGGTCAGCGCGGTAGTCCGGAGCATGGGGTAGGCGTTGTGCACATCGTGATCATGGGGTGCGGGCGGGTGGGCTCCGCCCTCGCCCAGACCCTGGAGCAGCAGGGCCACACGGTCGCCGTGATCGACCAGGACCCGACGGCCTTCCGCCGCCTGGGCTCCGGGTTCGGCGGTCGCCGGGTGACCGGCGTCGGCTTCGACCAGGACACCCTCCGTGAGGCGGGCATCGAGGAGGCCGGCGCCTTCGCCGCGGTGAGCAGCGGCGACAACTCCAACATCATCGCCGCCCGGGTGGCGCGCGAGATGTTCGGCGTGGAGAACGTGGCCGCCCGCATCTACGACCCCCGCCGTGCCGAGGTCTACCAGCGCCTGGGCATCCCCACCGTCGCCACCGTGCGGTGGACCGCCGACCAGATGCTGCGGCGGCTGCTGCCGTCCGGCGCGGAGCCGCTGTGGCGCGATCCCAGCGGTGGCGTACAGCTCGCCGAGGTGCCCGTCTCCGAGGCGTGGGTGGGCCAGAAGGTCAGCCTGCTCCAGGACGAGGCCGGGGTGCGCGTGGCGTTCATCACCCGGCTGGGCGAGGCCATGCTGCCGACGTCCTCGACGGTGTTGCAGGAGGGCGACCTGGTGCACGTGATGATGCGCACCGACGCGGTCGACAAGGTCGAAGCGGTCTTCTCCGCAGGTCCTGAGGAGGCTCACTGATGAGGGTCGCTATTGCCGGTGCCGGCGCCGTCGGCCGCTCCATCGCGGGCGAGCTGCTGGAGAACGGGCACGAGGTCCTGCTCATCGACAAGGCCCCCTCGGCCATCTCGGTGGAGCGGGTGCCGCTGGCGGAGTGGTTGCTGGCCGACGCGTGCGAGATCACCTCGCTCGACGAGGCCGCGCTCCAGCGCTGCAACGTGGTCATCGCGGCGACCGGCGACGACAAGGTCAACCTCGTCGTCTCGCTGCTCGCCAAGACCGAGTACGGGGTGCCGCGCGTCGTCGCCCGTGTGAACAACCCCAAGAACGAGTGGCTGTTCAACGAGGCCTGGGGCGTGGACGTGGCCGTCTCCACCCCGCGCCTGATGTCCGCGCTGGTCGAGGAGGCCGTGAGCGTCGGTGACCTGGTGCGCCTGCTGCGCTTCAGCCAGGGCGACGCCAACCTCGTCGAGCTCACCCTGCCGCCGGAGTCCGCCCTGGCGGGCACCCGCGTCGGTGACGTGGACTGGCCCGAGGACACCTCGCTGGTCACCATCATCCGCGGCAACCGCGTGCTCACCCCCAACCGGGAGGACGCGCTGGAGGCGGGCGACGAGCTGCTGTTCGTCGCGGCCCCGGCGCGCGAGGAGCAGCTGGAGGACCTGCTGTCGGTCCGCCGCGAGAGCACCGAGGGCTGACGGGCCCGGCAGGAACACGGAGGGCCCCCGGGACATCGTCCCGGGGGCCCTCCTCGTATCGCGCGAGCGGCGTCAGCGCGCCGTGGCGTTCGCCTTGGCCTCGCGCTCGGCGCGCTCGGCCTCCTCCATCTCGGCGAACACGTCGATCGGCGGCGGCGCCTTCGACAGGAAGATCCAGGTCAGGTAGACGGAGAGCAGCATCGGCGGGATGCCGAGCGCCACCTTCACCCAGCCGAGCTGGGTGACGTCGCCCCACCAGTAGAGCGGGAAGAGCACCGCCGACTTGGCGAGCAGGATCAGGCCCCAGGCCCAGCTGGCCTTGGTGTAGGCCTTCTTCCGGCCCGGGTTGCGGGTCCGCCAGGAGAGGTTCTCCTTGAACACCGGCCCCAGGATCAGGCCCATCAGGGGGAAGCCCGCGACGGCCGAGACGAGGTAGGCCACGGCCAGGCCGAGCGTGTAGAGCATGCCCGGCAGGTAGAAGTTCTTGGCGTCGCCGGACATCATCGCGAAGACGGCGCCGAAGGCGACCCCGAAGACACCGCTGAAGGCGTGCTTCAGGGTGTCCTTGCGCACGAGCCGCGCGAGCCCGAGCGCCAGGGAAAGCCCCAGCGCGGCGATCGCCGCGACGTGGATGTCCCGGTTGACGGTGTAGATCGCCACGAAGACCAGGCCGGGGACGGTGGTCTCCACCATGCCCCGGACCCCCCCGAATGCCTCGAAGAGGGCGGCCTCGGTGACGGCTCTGGAGTCCGCGCCCGTGGTGGGGGCGGCGTACTGGTCCGTCGGCTTGTCGATGGACGACAACGGCTACTCCTGTCCGAGCGGTCGGAGTTCGTATCTGGGGTTGAACAGCACCCGGCGGCCTCGGCTCATGGAGATCCGGCCGGAGGCGATCAGCTTACGGCCGGGCTCTATCCCGGCGATGGAACGGCGCCCGAGCCAGACGACGTCCAGCGCGGCCGAGCCGTCGAAGAGCTCGGCCTCCAGCGCGGGCACACCGGCCCGCGGCCGCAGGGTGACGGTCCGCAGGGTGCCGGTGACCTTCACGATGTCCCGGTCGTCGCAGTCGCATATTCGTGTGCAGCCGGTGGCCGCCGCGTCCTGCTGCAGTTCGGCGTGGTGCAGCTCCTCCTGGGAGCTGGACAGCCGGTCCAGCATCCGGCGGAAACGGCCGGTCGGCTTATCGGGACGGGGTACGGCACTCATGTCACCAGCGTAGCGGGGCCGGGCACGCCCGGGATCAGCCCGCACACCGGGATCCCAGGTCACGCCCGCGGCCCGCCCCTCACCCCTCGAACCGGTACCCCATCCCCGGCTCCGTGATGAAGTGCTTCGGATGCGACGGGTCCAGTTCCAGCTTCCGCCGCAGCTGGGCCATGTAGACCCGCAGGTAGTTCGTCTCCGTGCCGTACGACGGGCCCCAGACCTCCTGGAGCAGCTGCTTCTGGCTGACGAGACGGCCCGTATTGCGGACCAGTACCTCCAGCAGATGCCACTCCGTGGGCGTGAGGCGTACGTCCTTGCCTCCCCGGTTGACCTTCTTCGCCGCGAGGTCGACCGTGAAGACCTCGGTCTCGACGATCGCGTCGTCGCCCGCGCCCGCCGGGTGCGTCGGCTCCGCGCGCCGCACGGCGGCTCGCAGTCTCGCCAGCAGCTCGTCCATCCCGAAGGGCTTGGTCACATAGTCGTCGGCGCCCGCGTCGAGCGCCTCGACCTTCTCGTCGGAGGTCTGGCGCGCGGAGAGGACGAGGATCGGCACCCGGGTCCAGCCGCGCAGTCCCTTGATGACCTCGACGCCGTCCATGTCCGGCAGGCCGAGGTCGAGGATGACCACGTCGGGGTGGCGGGCGGCGGCGAGCTGGAGTGCCGTGGCGCCGTCGGGCGCGGCGTCGACCTCGTACTTCCGCGCCTTGAGGTTGATCACGAGAGCGCGGACGATCTGCGGCTCGTCATCCACCACGAGCACCCGGTTCATGCTGAACCACCTCTACTGTTCGTGCGGGCCCCGCCCTGGGGCCCGGAATCCTGGTCCGGTTCGGTCTGGGTCCGTGCGGCCGCCGCGGCCGCCGTCACGTCGTGGCCTGGGCCGGCAGGTCGGGGCGTACGGGCGGGCGCCCGGGCGCGGCCCGGAGGGTGAGGACCATGGTCATGCCGCCGCCGGGGGTGTCCTCGGCGGTCAGCGTGCCGCCCATGGCCTCGGCGAAGCCCCGCGCGACCGCGAGGCCGAGGCCGACCCCGGCGCCGCGGGGGGCGTCCCCGTAGCGCTGGAAGGGCTCGAAGATGCGGTCCTTGGCGCTGTCGGGGACGCCGGGTCCCCGGTCGGCCACCCGTACCTCGACCCGGTCGCCGAGGGCGCTGGCGGCCACGAGGACCGGCTCCCGGCCCTCCGGGTTGTACTTGACGGCGTTCTCGACGATGTTCGCCACGCTGCGTTCGAGCAGCCCGGGGTCGACGGCGACCATGGGCAGCGACTCGGGGATGTCGAGGATCGCGCTGCCCTCGGGGACGCCGCCCAGCGCCATCGGGACCACCTCGTCGAGGTCGATCTCCCTGATCAGCGGGGTGACGGTGCCGGTCTGGAGGCGGGACATGTCGAGGAGGTTGCCGACCAGGTGGTCGAGCCGGTCCGCGCCGTCCTCGATGCCGGCGAGCAGCTCGGCCTCGTCCTCCTCGGACCAGGCGACGTCGTCGGAGCGCAGGGAGGTCACCGAGGCCTTGATCCCGGCCAGCGGGGTGCGCAGGTCATGGCTGACGGCGGCCAGCAGGGCGGTGCGGATGCGGTTGCCCTCGGCGAGCCGGCGGGCCTCCTCCGCCCGGTCCACGAGCCGCTGGCGGTCCAGGACGACGGCGGCCTGCGCGGCGAAGGCGGCCAGGACGCGGCGGTCCTCGGCGGGCAGCACCCGGCCGGAGAGCGCGAGGGCCAGGTTGTCGCCGACGGGCATGTCCACGTCGGCGTCCTCGGGCCGCAGCAGGGGCTTGCCCGTGCCCGTGACGACGCTGCTGGCGCAGGTCCACGGGTCGACGTCGCTGGCGCGTTCGAGCAGGGCGACGGATTCCATGCCGAAGGTCTCGCGGACCCGTTCCAGCAGGGCGTCCAGGCTGGTCTCGCCGCGCAGGACGCTGCCGGCGAGGAAGGAGAGGATCTCCGACTCGGCGCGCAGCCGGGCTGCCTGGTGGGTGCGGCGGGCGGCGACGTCGACCACGGAGGCCACGGAGATCGCGACGAGCACGAATATCGTGATGGCGACGATGTTCTTGGTGTCGGTGATCGTCCACTGGTGGACGGGCTCGACGAAGAAGTAGTTGAGCAGCAGCGAGCCGAAGGCCGCCGAGGCCAGGGACGGCAGCGCGCCGCCGAGCAGGGCCGCGCCGACCGTCGCGCACAGGAACAGCAGCATGTCGTTGGCCAGCCCGAGGTCCGGCACGACCTGGGTCAGCAGGAAGCTGAGCAGCGCGGGCCCGACGAGGCCGACCATCCAGCCGGCCACGAGCCGGCCGCGGCCGAGCCGGGCGCCGCGCGCCACGGGCAGTCCGCGGCCCTTGGCGACCTCCTCGTGGGTGACGATGTGCACGTCGAGGTCGGGGCCCGAGTCGCGGGCGACGGTGGCGCCCACGCCGGGCCCGAAGACGTACTGCCAGGTCTTGCGGCGGCTGGAGCCCAGCACGATCTGGGTGGCGTTGACGCCGCGCGCGAACTCCAGCAGCGAGGCCGGCACGTCGTCGCCTATCACGTGGTGGAAGGTGCCGCCGAGGTCCTCGACGAGCGTGCGCTGGACGGCCAGTTCCTTGGGCGAGGCGGAGGTGAGGCCGTCGCTGCGGGCGATGTAGACGGCGAGGATCTCGCTGCCGGAGCCCTTGGCGGCCATACGGGCGGCGCGGCGGATGAGGGTGCGGCCCTCGGGGCCGCCGGTGAGGCCGACGACGATGCGCTCGCGGGCGTGCCAGATGGTCGAGACGTCGTGCTCGGTGCGGTACTGCCGCAGGTACTCGTCGACGCGGTCGGCGGTCCACAGCAGGGCCAGCTCGCGCAGGGCGGTGAGGTTGCCGGGGCGGAAGTAGTTGGAGAGGGCCGCGTCGACCTTGTCGGGCTTGTAGATGTTGCCGTGCGCCATGCGGCGGCGCAGGGCCTGCGGCGACATGTCGACGAGCTCGATCTGGTCCGCGCGGCGGACGACCTCGTCGGGCACGGTCTCGCGCTGCCGTACGCCCGTGATCGACTCGACGACGTCGCCGAGCGACTCCAGGTGCTGGATGTTGACGGTCGAGACGACGTCGATGCCGGCCTGGAGCAGTTCCTCGACGTCCTGCCAGCGCTTGGTGTTGCGGGAGCCGGGGACGTTGGTGTGGGCCAGCTCGTCCACGCACACGACGGCGGGCCGGCGGGCGAGGACGGCGTCCACGTCCATCTCGGTGAAGACGGAGTCGCGGTAGCCGATCTCGCGGCGCGGCACCTCCTCCAGGCCGTGGAGCATGACCTCGGTGCGCGGGCGGCCGTGGTGCTCCACGAAGCCCACCACGACGTCCGTGCCCCGCTCGACCCGGCGGTGGGCCTCGGAGAGCATGGCGTAGGTCTTGCCGACGCCCGGTGCCGCGCCGAGGTAGATGCGTAGGTTGCCGCGTCCCATGGCCCCATTGTCTTTCAGGAATCGCGACGGTGTTCGGGGCGGTTCTCCGTCCTGAGGTGCCACACCGTCGCGCACCTCGACCTTACGACCCGGGAAACCGACATTTCGGGCGAGGGGTGGCTGGACGGCGGGTATTGACGCAGCTCTGACGCCCCGGGGCGTAACGCGCGCCCTCACCCGCCCCCGCCGGGGAGCATGCGAGCACCCCCGCCCCTCCCCCATCGGCGACAGGGGTGGGGGCGGGGGCGGTGATCAGGCGCGGTGGCCCAGCGCCCGATGGCTCAGCGCGCGGTGCCGGCGCTCGGCCACATCGTGGGCGGCTGCGGGGTGGGGCGGGCGGTGGCCGGACGCTCCGTGGGGGCCTGGGTGGGCCGCGGGTCCTGGCTCGGTGCCGTCGTCGGACCCTGGCTCGGACCCGTCGTCGGGCCCTGGCTCGGACGCGTGGTGGGGAGCGGGGTGGGCTCGGCGGTGGGCTTCGCCGTCGGCGGACGCGTGGGGTCCTCGCCGGGGACCTGGGGCAGGCGCCACGACTGACCCTTGGCGGTGGAGGAGTAGGACCACTGCTGGGCGCGCGCGCCGGGCTTGAGGCTGGAGTTCTCGATCTCCAGGATCTTGCCGCTGTTCTTGTTGGCGATGAGCGCGATGTCGTTGAGGGTGTCGAACCGCCAGAGCTGGGTGGCCGCCTTGTCGACACAACTCCACAGCTGGGCCGGGGCACCGTTGTCCTTGCGGGAGTCGGCTATCTCCAGGCATCTGCCGCTCTCGGCGTGAATGATCCGGAAGTCGGCCGAGGTGCCCACGCGTTCGACGCGCCACTGCGCCTTCGGGCCGTTCTCGCAGTATCCCTGCACGGCGGGCGAGCCGTTGTCCGTACCGAGGGCCTGGAGGCACTGGTTGCTGTAGTGGTTGACGACGAGCTGTCGGGTACCGGACGCGTCCGCGGCGTGCCCGGCCGACGGGATCATCACGACGGCGGCGGCAGCACCGGCTGCCGTGGCGGCCGCCGCTGTGGCGATCTTCGAGGTGATCTTCATGCCGGTGATCGTAAGCGGCTCAAACCTTGCCACAGGCGGGAATAGACGGACAATCAGCTCGTGGCGGAACAAGTGGAATGCGCCCCACCAGGAATCGGCGGGGCGCGTTCCGGGTCGGACGCGGCCGGGACGGTCAGCCCCGGGCCCCCTTCGCGAGCTCCCTCAGCGCCACGTTGAGCCGGAGCACGTTCACCCGCTCCTCGCCCATGAAGCCCAGGACGCGGCCGTCCACATGGTCCTCGACCAGCTTCTCGACCTTCGCCGCCGGCAGGCCGTTGGCCTTGGCGACCCGCTTGGCCTGGAGTCGCGCGTACTCCGGGGAGATGTCCGGGTCGACACCCGAGGCCGAGGCGGTCAGCGCGTCCACCGGGACGGACGCCGGGGAGACGCCATTGAAGGCCGCGACGTCCGTCCGCCGCTTCTCGACGTTCTCCAGCAGCACCTTGCTGTCCGCCGCGAGGTTGGAGGCGCCGGAGACCAGCAGCTTGTAGCGCGTGTTCTCGGTGTTGGGGCCGGCGGCCGAGGGGCGGGGCTGGAAGTACTTCGGGTCGGGCAGGGCGTTGCCGTCCTCGCCCTTCTCCTTCAGGTCGTAGGTCTGGCCGAGCCGCTCGGAGCCGACGGACCTGCCGCCGGCCTTGATCTCGGAGCCGTTGGCCTTGTCGTGGAAGGCCGCCTGGGCGATGCCGGTGACGACGAGGGGGTAGATCACCCCGCAGACCACCGTGAGGACGAGGAGGGCGCGCAGCCCCGCGCCCAGCAGGCGGGCCGTGCCGCGTACGGAGTTGTTCATGGTGACGTCACCCGATGCCAGGGATGAGGGAGATGAGCATGTCGATGATCTTGATGCCGATGAACGGGGAGATGAGACCGCCCAGTCCGTAGATCAGGAGATTGCGGCGGAGCATGGCGTCCGCGCTCATCGGGCGGTAGCGGACGCCCTTGAGGGCGAGCGGCACCAGGGCCACGATGATCAGTGCGTTGAAGACGACGGCCGACAGGATGGCCGACTCCGGGGAGGCCAGGCCCATGATGTTGAGCTTGTCCAGGCCCGGGTAGGCCACGGCGAACATCGCCGGGATGATCGCGAAGTACTTCGCGACGTCGTTGGCGATCGAGAACGTGGTCAGGGCGCCGCGCGTGATGAGCAGCTGCTTGCCGATCTCGACGATCTCGATGAGCTTGGTCGGGTCGGAGTCCAGGTCGACCATGTTCCCGGCCTCCTTGGCGGCGGAGGTGCCGGTGTTCATGGCCACGCCCACGTCGGCCTGGGCCAGGGCGGGCGCGTCGTTGGTGCCGTCGCCGGTCATGGCGACGAGCTTGCCGCCGGCCTGCTCGCGCTTGATGAGGGCCATCTTGTCCTCGGGGGTGGCCTCGGCGAGGAAGTCGTCGACGCCGGCCTCCTCGGCGATGGCCGCGGCCGTCAGCGGGTTGTCGCCCGTGATCATGACGGTCTTGATGCCCATGCGCCGCAGCTCCTCGAACCGCTCGCGCATGCCCTCCTTGACGACGTCCTTGAGGTGGATGACGCCCAGCACCCGGGCGCCCTCGGCGTCCTCCAGCGCGACCAGCAGCGGCGTACCGCCCGCCTGGCTGATCGCGTCCGTCAGCGCCCGGGCGTCCTCGGCGACGGCGCCACCGCGCTCCTCGACCCAGGCGATGACCGAACCGGTCGCGCCCTTGCGGACCTTGCGGCCCGCCACGTCCACGCCCGACATACGGGTCTGCGCCGTGAAGGGCACCCACTCGGCGCCCACGAGCTCGCCCTGGTGGCGCTCGGGCAGCTCGTACTTCTCCAGGGCGAGGGCGACGATCGAGCGGCCCTCGGGCGTCTCGTCGGCGAGCGAGGAGAGCTGGGCGGCCTCGGCGACCTCGGTGGCCGTGGTGCCCCGCACGGGCACGAACTCGCTGGCACGGCGGTTGCCGTAGGTGATGGTGCCCGTCTTGTCGAGCAGCAGCGTCGAGACGTCGCCCGCGGCCTCCACCGCGCGCCCGGACATCGCCAGGACGTTGCGCTGCACCAGCCGGTCCATGCCGGCGATGCCGATCGCGGAGAGCAGCGCGCCGATGGTGGTCGGGATGAGACAGACCAGCAGGGCGGCCAGCACGATCATCGTCTGCTCGGCGCCGGCGTGGATCGCGAAGGGCTGGAGGGTGACGACGGCCAGCAGGAAGACGATGGTGAGCGAGGCCAGCAGGATGTTGAGGGCTATCTCGTTCGGCGTCTTCTGCCGGGCGGCGCCCTCGACCAGGTTGATCATCCGGTCGATGAAGGTCTCGCCGGGCTTCGTCGTGATCCGGACGACGACGCGGTCGGAGAGGACCTTGGTGCCACCGGTGACGGCCGAGCGGTCACCGCCGGACTCACGGATGACCGGGGCCGACTCACCCGTGATGGCGGACTCGTCGACGGAGGCCACACCCTCGACGACGTCGCCGTCGCCCGGGATGATGTCGCCGGCCTCGCAGACGACGAGGTCGCCCACGCGCAGCTCGGTGCCCGGCACCGACTCCTCGGCGTCGCCGTTCAGCCGGCGGGCGACGGTGTCGGTCTTGGCCTTGCGCAGGGTGTCGGCCTGCGCCTTGCCACGGCCCTCGGCGACGGCCTCGGCGAGGTTGGCGAAGAGGACGGTCAGCCACAGCCAGACGGTGATCGCCCAGCCGAACCAGTCGCCGGGGTGCTCCAGCGCCAGCACGGTGGTGGCCACCGAGCCGACCAGGACCACGAACATGACCGGGGCCTTGACCATCACCCGCGGGTCGAGCTTCCGGAAGGCGTCGGGCAGCGACTTCAGCAGCTGCGCCGGGTCGAAGAGGCCGCCGGAGACGCGGCCGTGCTCCTCGTCACCGTGCGGGCGGGTGTCCTTGGGGTCCTCGGAGGCGGTACGGACAGGTGTGGTCGTGCTCATGAGAGTCCCTCCGCCATCGGGCCAAGGGCCAGGGCCGGGAAGTAGGTCAAGCCGGTGATGATGAGGATCGCGCCGACGAGGAGGCCCGCGAAGAGCGGCTTCTCGGTCCGCAGGGTGCCCGCGGTCTCGGGGACGGGCTGCTGCTCGGCGAGCGAGCCGGCCAGCGCCAGGACGAAGACCATCGGCAGGAAGCGGCCGAGCAGCATGGCGAGGCCGATCGTGGTGTTGTACCAGGGGGTGTTGGCGTTGAGGCCGGCGAAGGCCGAGCCGTTGTTGTTGGCGCCGGAGGTGAAGGCGTAGAGCACCTCGGAGAAGCCGTGGGCGCCGCTGTCGTGCACCGAGTTGCCGGCCGTGTTGAGGATCGACTCCGGCGGCGAGGACAGTGCCATGGACAGCGCGGTGAAGCCCAGGACCAGCGTCGGGGTGATGAGGATGTAGCACGCGGCGAGCTTGATCTCGCGGGTGCCGATCTTCTTGCCCAGGTACTCGGGCGTGCGGCCGACCATCAGGCCCGCGATGAAGACCGCGATGATCGCCATCACCAGCATGCCGTAGAGGCCGGAGCCCACACCGCCGGGGGCGATCTCGCCGAGCATCATGCCGAGCAGGGCGATGCCGCCGCCGAGGCCGGTGAAGGAGGAGTGGAAGGAGTCCACGGCACCGGTCGAGGTGAGCGTCGTCGTGGTCGCGAAGATCGCGGAGGCGCCGACGCCGAACCGCTGTTCCTTGCCCTCCATCGCGCCGCCGGCCGCCTGGAGCGCCGCGCCGTGGTGCGCGTACTCCGTCCACATCATCAGCGCGGTGAAGCCGAGCCAGATCAGGCCCATGGTGGCCAGGATCGCGTAGCCCTGCTTGACGTTGCCGACGAGCTTGCCGAAGGTGCGGGTCAGCGAGAACGGGATGACGAGGATGAGGAACGCCTCGAAGAGGTTGGTGAAGGCGTTCGGGTTCTCGAAGGGGTGGGCGGAGTTGGCGTTGAAGTAGCCGCCGCCGTTGGTGCCCAGCTCCTTGATGACCTCCTGGGAGGCCACCGCGCCACCGTTGACCTGCTGGGTGCCGCCGGTGAGCTGCCCGATGTCGTGGATGCCCGCGAAATTCTGGATCGCGCCACAGGCGACGAGGATCAGCGCGCCGACGACGGAGAGCGGGATCAGGATGCGGACGGTGCCGCGCACCAGGTCGGCCCAGAAGTTGCCCAGCTCCCCGGTGCGCGAGCGGGCGAAGCCCCGGACGAGCGCGACGGCGACGGCCATGCCGACGGCGGCCGAGACGAAGTTCTGGACGGCGAGGCCGAGCGTCTGCACGGCGTGGCCCATGGCCTGCTCGCCGGAGTACGACTGCCAGTTGGTGTTCGCGACGAACGACGCGGCGGTGTTGAACGCCTGGTCGGGGCTGATCGCGGTGAAGCCCAGCGAGAGCGAGTCGGGCAGGACGCCCTGGACGCGCTGGAGCAGGTAGAGGAAGAGGAGGCCGACGACGGAGAAGGCGAGGATGCCGCGCAGATAGGCGGGCCAGCGCATCTCGGCGTCCGGGTCCGCGCCGATGAGGCGGTACATCCACTTCTCGGCGCGCAGGTGCTTGTCGGAGGAGTAGACGCGGGCCATGTGGTCGCCGAGCGGGCGGTAGCAGAGCGCGAGCGCGGCGACCAGGGCGGTGAGCTGGAGGACTCCGGAGAGAACGGGGCTCATGTGAGTGCTCAGAACCTCTCCGGGTAAACGAGGGCGAGGATCAGGTAGCCCAGGAGGGCGACGGCCACGACGAGGCCGACGATGTTCTCGGCGGTCACAGCTTCGTCACCCCCTTGGCGACGAGAGCCACCAGCGCGAAGACCGCGACCGTGGTGACGACGAAGGCCACGTCGGCCATCGTGTGCTCCTAGAGAGGTTCGGGTGAACTGACCTCTAGAGGAAACATCCGTTACCGGTGGGTACGGCCTTCGTTGACGCCTCCCTTACGGCCATTAGCGCCGCCTTGACGGGATTCATACGGACGCGGTCCGGACCTGCGCAAACGCCGCTGGGCCGGAACCCGTGCATCGGGTTCCGGCCCAGCGAAACGGCGGAATCCGGCCGTGTACCGGCCGGTTCGCCTGCCTTGGATCGGCTTGGGTGTCTGCTGGGGTTCAGCGCACCTCGGTGGTCTCCGGGCCGCGCTGGAGGCGGTCCACACCACCGGCGAAGCGCGAGCCCTGCTCCTCCTGCTGGAGGCCCTCGGCCACCATCTGGGCGTCCTCGGGCAGCTTCAGCACGATCGGGTCGCGGGGCGCCATCGGCGACTCGCCGCGCACCACGACGGTGTCGCGGAAGATCTGCTCCAGCAGCCCGGCGGTCTGCGGCTGGACCGCGCCCTGGCCCGAGATCACACCGCGCAGGAACCAGCGCGGCCCGTCGCAGCCGACGAAGCGCACCAGCTGCACACCCTGGGTGCCGTCCGGCAGCGCCACGGGCACCTGGGCCCGCAGCTCCCAGCCGAGCGTTCCCTCGATCTCCTCGACGACACCGCCCTGCTGGGTGATGCCGTTCGCGATCTCCTCGCGGACCTCGTGCCAGATGCCCTCGCGCTTGGGTGCGGCGAAGGCCTGCAGCTGCACGGCGCTGTCGCGCAGCACCACGGTCGCGGCGACGATCGCGTCACCGGCGACCTCGACCCGCAGTTCCATGCCCTCGACGCCGGGCACGAACAGCCCGCCGAGGTCCACGCGCCCGTCACCGGGCTCCCTGACCTCGGAGATGTCCCACGGCCCGTCGGGGCGCGGCTCCGGCTCCAGCCGGATCCGGCTCGCGGCCGCGGTGGCATGTGCGTCCTCGTCGGCGAGGGCGTCCTCGTCCGACTCCTCGGAGGTCACGTCGTCGAGGCGGTCGGCACTCTCGACGACGTCCTCGCTGCGCTTGCGGCGACGACCGAACACGTCACTGTCCTTCCCGGTCGCTGGCGACCGAAGCGAATCCATTCCCCACGGCAGCGTGGCCACCGGTGGACCCGAAGCCCCCTTCGGCCCGTGCCGAGCCGGGAAGCTCCGCCACCTCGTGGAAGCGGACCTTCTCGACCTGCTGGACAACCAACTGGGCGACGCGGTCGAACCTCTCGAACCGGACGCTCTCGCGCGGGTCCAGATTGACCACAATCACCTTGATCTCTCCACGGTACCCGGCATCGATGGTGCCCGGGGCATTGACCATGGACACCCCGCAGCGGGCGGCGAGACCCGAGCGGGGGTGGACGAACGCGGCGTACCCGTCGGGCAGCGCGATCGAGATGCCGGTGGGCAGCACCAGCCGCTCGCCGGGGGCGAGCTCGGCGGCCTCGGTGGTGACCAGGTCGCAGCCGGCGTCGCCGGGGTGACCGTAGGCGGGAACCGGCACCTCGGGGTCGAGCCGGCGGATGAGGACGTCGACGGGCGGCCGCATCAGTGCTTGCTCCTGTTCGCTTCTCCGCCCGCGAGGCGAACGTGCGGCTCGTACGTCGTCCGCGGCCCGGAGGCCTCGCGTGCGCCGCTCACGGGTTCACCTCGAAGGCTCGGGCGACCTTCACCTGGTCGGGGTCGGCGAGGACGGCCTGGATCTCGTCCTTGCGGCCGTTCTCGATGAAGTGGTCGATCTTGACCTCGATGAACACCGCCTTCGCGCGCACCGCGACCGGTCCGTCGGGGGCGCCGATCCGGCCCGTGGCGGTGCAGTAGATCTTGCGACCCGCCACCGCGACGACCTCGGCGTCCAGGTGCAGCACCGAGTCCACGGGCACCGGGCGGACGTAGTCCGTCTCCAGCCGGCCGGTGACCGCGATGGCGCGCAGCAGCCAGCCCAGGGCGCCCAGCGTCTCGTCCAGCGCCGTGGCCAGCACACCGCCGTGCGCCAGCCCGGGCGCGCCCTGGTGGGCCTCCTTGACCCGGAACTCGGCGGTGACGCACACACCGTCACCGGCCCGCGTCTCCAGGTGCAGCCCATGCGGTACTCCGCCGCCACAGCCGAAGCAGTACTCGTAGTGCGACCCGATGATCTCGCCGGGCGCCGGGGCTTCGGGGTGCCGTACCGGGGGTACGGCGTCGGGCGGCGGTGTCGCCGCTGTCGTTCGTCCACTCACAGGGGCTGACCTTACCCGCGCCGACGGCACCCGGTCCCGCCCGTGCCAAGCTTGTGCGCATGCAGCCTTACGAAGAACGCCTGACCGCGCCCCGTTCCTGGTGGTTCATCGCGGTTCTCGCCGGGATCGCCATGGGGTTGATCCTGCTGCCGCTGGGCACGCTGCCCCTGCTCGGCGGCCTGGTCGGCGGTGGCGCGCTCACCGCGGCCGCGGTCAGCTCGTACGGCTCGGTGCGGATCCGGGTGGTGGGCGGCGCCCTGGTCGCGGGGGACGCGCGCGTCCCGCTGGAGGCGCTGGGAGTGCCGGAGGTCCTGGACGCGGAGGAGGCCCGGGCCTGGCGCACCCACAAGGCCGACACCCGCGCGTTCATGCTGCTGCGGGGCTATGTGCCGACGGCGGTGCGGATCGAGGTCACGGACCCGGCGGACCCGACGCCCTACCTCTACCTCTCCACCCGCACCCCCGAGCGGCTGGCAGCCGCTCTGACGGCCGCGCGGGCCTGAGGCCTAGGCGAGGCCCAGGCCCTGCTCGTCCCAGGGCACCTGGCGCTTGCGGAGGTCCTTGCGGACCTTCTCGGCGAGCCGCCGGGTCTCCCGGCGGTTCATCGCCGCGCCCACGGCCGCCCCGATCATGAAGGGCGCGAGGTTGGGCAGGTTGCGGAAGGTGCGCTTGAGGATCCGCTGACGCAGTTCCCGTTTGAGCTGCCCGCCGAGCGCGGCGTTGACGGTCAGGGGGGACGTGACGTCGATGCCCCGCTCGTCGGCCCAGGCGCCCAGATAGGCGAGGATCCGCTGGCGGGGGGTGCCGGGCGCGCGGACGCCGTAGACCTCGTGGAGCTCGGCGATCAGCTTGTACTCCACGGCGGCGACGCCGACGATCTCCGCCGCCAGTTCGGCGGGCATGGCGGGCGGCACGGGCATCATGGCCGCGGCGCCGATCCCGGCGCCGACGGTCGAGGTGCCGTAGCTGGCGCCGGCCACCAGCTTGTCCGCGAGCTCCTCCGGCCCGAGGCCGGGGAACTGCGCGCGGAGCGTCTCCAGATCCCGCACGGGGACGCGCGGGGCGGTGGCGATGATCCGGTCGGCGACGGCGGCCAGACCCGCCCTCGCCCCCCGGCCGCCCTGCCGCAGCCAGGCGCTACGACGGCCTGCGGCGGCGAGCGAGGCCCAGCGGCCTCGCTCGACGTTCGCGTCGACCATCTCGCCAGATGCGCTCACGGCGGGCCCGGTGGTCGGCTCGGGCTGCCGGGAGCGCCACTTGCGGAACGGGGTCGAGCCTGCCATGGCAGACCCTCGCCTCACTCGCAGTCGCGGCAGATCGGCTGACCGTTCTTCTCGCCGGCCAGCTGGCTGCGGTGGTGCACGAGGAAGCAGCTCATGCAGGTGAACTCGTCGGCCTGCTTGGGCAGGACCCGGACGGCCAGTTCCTCGTTGGAAAGGTCCGCGCCGGGCAGTTCCATGCCCTCGGCGGCCTCGAAGTCGTCGACGTCGACGCTCGAGGCCGACTTGTCGTTGCGCCGAGCCTTGAGTTCTTCCAGGCTGTCGCTGTCGACGTCCTCGTCGGTCTTGCGTGGGGTGTCGTAGTCCGTTGCCATGTCGCTCTCCCCCTCTGGGTGTCTGCGGTGTCTCCAGCGCACGTAACGCGTGAGAGGCCGGACTTGTGCCCGACCCGAGGCGGAGATTTTGCCTCACATCAAGGTCTGTTACTCAATCGACACCCAACCGCACACCTGAAGAGGTGATCGAGTTGGGTGGCGATGGGGACCGTACACGGCCGGAAAACCGTGCGCGGCCACGCCATCCCGTGTACTTCCCGTGATCAGGACCCCCGGAAACCCCCATTTTTCAGGCGGCCGCCGATCGTTTCCGACTACGGAGAGTAGATGGCTTGAAGTCAGCGTGTGTGACGGAACACACACGGCCACGATGACGGTCGGAACGGTGAAATTCCGCCCAAAGCGAACCGTGGCCGACCCATTGTCGCAGACTCCCGGCGAACCGGTCGGACGGGTGTCAGGTGGGCAGGACGACCCGCATGACCAGGCCTCCTCCCTCGCGGGGCTCCGCCGTGATCCGCCCGCCGTGCGCCCGCGCCACCGAGCGCACGATGGACAGCCCCAGGCCGACGCCCTTGTCACTGCCCGTACGCTCCGTACGCAGCCGGCGGAACGGCTCGAAGATGTTGTCCACCTCGTAGGCGGGGACGACCGGGCCGGTGTTCTCCACCACCAGCACCGCCTGTCCCGGCTGTGCCATGGTCGTGACCTCCACCCACCCGTCCGGGGTGTTGTAACGCACCGCGTTCTGCACCAGGTTCAGCGCGATCCGCTCCAGCAGCACGCCGTTGCCCTGCACGACCGCGGGCTGCCGGGTGCCGCGCAGCTCCACGCCCTTGGCCTGGGCCTCCGTACGGGCCTGGTCCAGGGCCTGGGAGGCCACCTCGGCCAGGTCCACCGGCTTGCGGTCCACGATCTCGTTGTCGCTGCGGGCGAGCAGCAGCAGGCCCTCCACGAGCTGCTCGCTGCGCTCGTTGGTGGCCAGCAGCGTCTTGCCCAGCTGGTGCAGCTCCGGGGAGGCCCCGGGGTCGGAGAGGCTGACCTCCAGCAGCGTGCGGTTGATCGCCAGCGGGGTGCGCAGCTCGTGCGAGGCGTTGGCCACGAATCGCTGCTGGGCGGTGAACGCCCGCTCCAGCCGGTCCAGCATCTCGTCGAAGGTGTCCGAGAGCTCCTTCAACTCGTCGTCCGGCCCACCCAGTTCGATGCGCCGGGTGAGGTCCGTGCCGGCCACCCGGCGGGCCGTACGGGTGATCTTGCCCAGCGGCGAGAGCACCCGGCCCGCCATGGCGTAGCCGAAGGCGAAGGCGATCACGGCGAGGCCGAGGAGGGCCAGCAGGGAGCGGCGCAGCAGGGACTCCAGCGCGGCGGCGCGCTGGTGCTGCATGCACGTCTCGAGGATGCGGTTGGCCTCGCCGGAGGTCAGGCCGGGGGTCTTCAGCTGCGGGCAGGTGGAGCCGGTGACCGTCACCACGCTGCCGTCGGTCAGCTTGATCAGCGGCTCGCTGCCCACGCTCAGCGCGTTGGCGGCCAGCAGATAGATGATCGTCAGCAGCAGGACGCCGGCCATCAGGAACATCCCGCCGTACAGCAGGGTGAGCCGTATGCGGATGGTGGGCCGCAGCCACGGGAAGGGGCGGACGACCGGCTGGCGGGGGTCCCAGGTGGGCTTGGGCGGGGCCGCCGGCGTGGGGGGCGCGGGGGTCGACATCGCCGTCAGATCCGGTAACCGGAGCCCGGCACGGTGACGATCACCGGGGGCTCGCCGAGCTTGCGGCGGAGCGTCATGACGGTGACCCGCACGACGTTGGTGAACGGGTCGGTGTTCTCGTCCCAGGCCTTCTCCAGCAGCTGCTCGGCCGACACCACGGCTCCCTCACTGCGCATGAGCACCTCCAGCACGGCGAACTCCTTGGGCGCCAGCTGCACCTCGCGTCCGTCGCGGAACACCTCGCGGCGGTTGGGGTCGAGCTTGATCCCGGCCCGCTCCAGGACGGGCGGCAGCGCGACGGTGGTGCGCCGGCCCAGGGCGCGCACGCGCGCGGTGAGCTCGCTGAAGGCGAACGGCTTGGGGAGGTAGTCGTCGGCCCCGATCTCCAGGCCCTCCACGCGGTCGCTGACGTCGCCGGAGGCGGTGAGCATCAGGACGCGGGTGGGGATGCCGAGCTCGACGACCTTGCGGCAGACGTCGTCGCCGTGGACGAGCGGCAGGTCCCGGTCGAGCACGATCACGTCGTAGTCGTTGACGGCGACGCGCTCCAGCGCGGCCGCCCCGTCGTACACGACGTCGACGGCCATGGCCTCCCGGCGCAGTCCGGTGGCGACGGCGTCTGCGAGCAGCTGCTCGTCCTCGACGACGAGTACGCGCACGGCGTTGATCCTTCCCTTTGAGCCCTGGTGGGCAGCCTCGAACGACCCCTGTGGGTCACTCCATCCTGCCTCGGATGTCGATAAACCGGCCGTAAGGGGTGCCGGACGGCCAACCGGGGAAGGGATTCCGGATTGCTCCGGTGCCGGAGGTTTCCGCCCGGACAGGGGTGGGGAAGACGTCTGCACACCCGCGATCACGCTCCTCGGTACGCCCCCGTGTACCCGGGACCACGCGCGTGATCGTTTTCGCCGTGGCACACCCCCGTGCCGCCGACCCACGACGAAGGGGGCGCACCACCATGGACGCTTTCACCGCGGGCCTTCTGCAGCGCATAGCAGCCACCCGCTCCGACCTCGACCATGCCCGCCGGACCGGGGACGAATTCCTCGCCGAGGTGGAGCAGGCCGAGCTGGACGACCTCCACCGCCTGGCCGCCGAGCACGGTGTGCACGTCGGCGCGGCCTGATCCGCTCCCGGATCCCGCGTACGGAGCGCCCCGGTGCCGCATCGGCACCGGGGCGCTCCGCCGTGTACGGCCCCGCTAGCCCCGGTCGTCCTCCAGGTCCCGCCAGGCGCCCAGCGCCTCCAGGCGGGCCTGGAGTGGCTCGAAGAGGCCGGGCGGCGCGGCCACCGTCAGCTCGCCCGACTCGGCCAGGCCGGGCCGCCCGCCCGTGAGCGCGCCCGCCTCGCGGGCGATCAGCGCGCCGGCGGCGTGGTCCCAGGGGTTGAGGCCCCGCTCGTAGTAGCCGTCCAGCCGGCCGCAGGCCACGTCGCACAGGTCGATGGCGGCCGAGCCGCCGCGCCGGATGTCGCGCACCTCCGGCAGCAGCGTGCGCAGCACCTCGGCCTGGGCGGCCCGGCGGCTCTGGAGGTAGCCGAAGCCCGTGCCGATCAGCGCCTGGTCGAGGGCGGGGGCCGGGCGGACCGTCAGCCGCCGCTCCCCCAGGAAGGCGCCCTCGCCCCGCACTGCGCGGTAGGTCTCGCCGCGCTCCGGTGCCGCGACGACGCCCACGACCGCCCCGCCGTCGATCTCGGCGGCGATCGACACGGCCCAGGACGGCAGTCCGTAGAGGTAGTTCACGGTGCCGTCGATGGGGTCGATCACCCAGCGCACCCCGCTGGTGCCCTCGGTGCTGGCGCCCTCCTCGCCCAGGAGGCCGTCCTGGGGGCGCCGCTCGGCGAGGAAGCCGGTGATCAGCTTCTCGGCGGCGATGTCCATCTCGGTGACGACGTCGATGGGGCTGGTCTTGGTCGCGGCCACGCCGAGATCGGCCGGCCGCCCGTCCTTCAGGAGCGCGCCGGCCCGCGCGGCGGCTTCGAGGGCCACCTCCAGGAGTGCGGCCTTGAGGGTGTCGGTCACGGTGCTTTCGCTCCTTACGCGTACGGGCTGTCGGCGCCCGCGGCGGCCGGGCGGGGGGCCCGGGCCGGGCAGCAGCCGACGGGGCAGAGGTCGTGGCTGGGGCCGAGGGCGCCCAGGGCGCAGCGCTCGGGGTGTTCGCCGCGCTCGGTCGCGGCGCGCTCCAGGACCAGCTCGCGGACGGCCGCGACGAAGCGCGGGTCGGCGCCGACCGTGGCGGCGCGGGCCACCGGGAGGCCGAGCTCGGCCGCCTTGGCGGTGGCCTCGGTGTCGAGGTCGTACCGGACCTCCATGTGGTCCGAGACGAAGCCGATCGGCACCATGACGACGGCCGGGGCGCCCTCGCCGTGCACGGCTTCGAGGTGGTCGCAGATGTCGGGTTCGAGCCAGGGGATGTGCGGGGCGCCGCTGCGCGACTGGTAGACGAGGTCCCAGGGCCGGTCGGTGCCGGTCCGTTCGCGCACGGCGGCGGCGACGGTGCGGGCGACGTCGAGGTGCTCGGCGACGTAGGCGCCGCCCTCGCCGTGGGCCTCGGCGGGCCCGGAGGAGTCGGCGGCGGAGGTGGGGACGGAGTGGGTGGTGAAGGCCAGCCGGGCGCCGTCCCGTACGTCCTCGGGCAACCGGTCCAGGGCGGCCAGCGTCGCGTCCACCATGGGGCCGACGAAGCCGGGGTGGTTGAAGTAGTGCCGCAGCTTGTCGACGCGGGGCGGCGTCAGGCCCTCGGCCGTGAGGGCGGCCAGCGCGTCGGCCAGGTTCTCGCGGTACTGCCGGCAGCCCGAGTAGGAGGCGTACGCGCTGGTGGTCAGCGTCAGCACGCGGCGGTGGCCGGCGGCGGTCAGCTCGCGCAGCGTGTCGGTGAGGTAGGGCGCCCAGTTGCGGTTGCCCCAGTACACCGGGAGGTCCAGGCCGCTCGCCGCGAAGTCCTCGCGCAGGGCCCGCAGCAGCGTGCGGTTCTGGTCGTTGATCGGGCTGACGCCGCCGAAGAGGAAGTAGTGCTGCCCGACCTCTTTCAGTCGTTCCCGGGGGATGCCCCGGCCGCGGGTGACGTTCTCCAGGAACGGGACGACGTCCTCCGGGCCCTCGGGTCCGCCGAAGGAGAGCAACAGCAGGGCGTCGTAGGGGGCGTGAGCTGGCAGATCCGACATGCGTCCGATCCTGCCACCCGGCACCGGCCGCCGGGAAATGGCAGTGCGCCGAACAAAAGTACGCACGTAAGCTGTATCAGCCACGTACATCCCTTACGGCACCCTCGTCCGCGTCCCCTTCACCCATCCCTCCGGGAGCCGTCGTTGTCCAGCCCCTACAGCGCCATATTCGCCGCCCCCGGCACGAAGGGCTTCTCCGCCGCGGGCCTCCTCGGCCGGATGCCCCTGTCGATGCTGGGCGTCGGCATCGTCACGATGATCTCCCAGATCACCGGCCGGTACGGGCTGGCGGGCGCGCTGACCGCGACCCTCGCGATCGCGGCGGCCGTGCTCGGGCCGCTGATCTCGCGGATGGTCGACCGGCACGGGCAGCGCCGGATCCTGCGTCCGGCGACGACGGTCGCGCTGGCGTCGCTGGCGGGGCTGCTGCTGAGCGCTCAGCAGCGGTGGCCGGACTGGACGCTCTTCGTCTTCGCGGCGGGCGCGGGCTGTGTGCCGAGCGTGGGATCGATGGTGCGGGCCCGGTGGGCGGCGATCTACAGCGGCTCGCCGCGCGAGCTCCACACGGCGTACGCGGCCGAGTCGGTGATAGACGAGGTGGTCTTCATCGTCGGGCCCATCCTGTCGATCGGCCTGTCCACCGCCTGGTTCCCGGAGGCGGGCCCGCTGCTGGCGGGCTGCTTCCTGGCCGTCGGGGTGTTCTGGCTGACCGCGCAGCGGGCCACCGAGCCCCGGCCGCACCCCCACGCGGCGCAGGGGGTCGCCTCCGCCCTGCGCTCCCCCGGGCTCCAGGTGCTGGTGGTGACCTTCGTGGCCACCGGGGCGCTGTTCGGGTCGGTCGAGGTGGTGACCGTGGCCTTCGCCGACGCGCAGGGCCACAAGGCGGCGGCGAGCCTGGAGCTGGCCGTCTACGCGCTGGGGTCCTGCCTGGCGGGCGCGGTCTTCGGGCTGCTGCACCTCAAGGGCGACCCGGCCCGGCGCTGGGTCCTGGGCGTGTGTGCGATGGCCGTGAGTATGATCCCGCTCCAACTGGTCGGGAACCTGCCGGTCCTGGCCGTGGCGCTCTTTGTCGCGGGCCTCGCCATCGCGCCGACGATGGTCACCACGATGGCCCTCGTCGAGCAGTACGTACCGCGCGCGCAGCTGACCGAGGGCATGACCTGGACGAGCACCGGACTCGCGGTCGGCGTGGCGCTGGGTTCGTCGGCCGCCGGCTGGGCGGTGGACGCGGCCGGCGCCGAGGCGGGGTACCTGGTGCCCGGCGCGGCGGGGCTGCTCGCGGCGGCCGTCGCGTTCCTCGGGTACCGCCGGCTGCGGCCGGCGCCTGAGCAGGTGGGGGTTGGCGCTGATGACGGCGACGACGCGAACGAGCAGTGCCTGGCGTAACTGGGCGGGGAACATCACCGCCCGACCGGTACGGACCGTGGCCCCGGCCACGGTGGAGGAGCTGTCCGCCGCGATCGTGCGGGCGGCCTCCGAGGGGCTGACGGTGAAGGCGGCCGGCTCCGGCCACTCCTTCACCGCGGCCGCGGCGACGGACGGCCTGCTGGTGCGGCCGGACCGGCTCACCGGCGTCCACGCCGTGGACCGGGCCACGGGGACGGTGACCGCCGGGGCGGGCACGACCCTCCGGGAGCTGAACAGGACCCTCTCCGCCCACGGCCTGTCGCTGGCCAACATGGGCGACATCATGGAACAGACGGTCTCCGGCGCGGTGAGCACCGGCACCCATGGCACGGGCCGGGACTCGGGCGCGATCGCGGCCCAGATCCGGGGCCTGGAGCTGGTGACGGCCGACGGCTCGGTGCTGCGCTGCTCGGCCGCGGAGCATCCGGAGGTCTTCGCGGCGGCCCGGGTGGGGCTGGGCGCGCTGGGCGTGATCAGTGCGGTCACCCTCGCCGTGGAGCCGGAGTTCCTGCTCACGGCGCGCGAGGAGCCGATGGCCCTGGACCGGGTGACGGCGGAGTTCGACACGCTGGTGGCGCGGAACGAGCACTTCGAGTTCTTCTGGTTCCCCCACACCGACCGCTGCGTCACCAAGCGCAACAACCGCGCCGCGGGTCCGGCCGCGCCGGTCGGCCGGGTGAGCGGCTGGGTGACCGACGAGCTCGTCTCCAACGGCGTCTTCGCCGCCGCGTGCGCGCTGGGCCGGGCCGTGCCGGCCGCGGTGCCCGCGATCGCCGCCGTCTCCGGGCGGGCACTGTCGGCCCGTACCTACACCGACGTCCCGTACAAGGTCTTCACCAGCCCCCGCCGGGTGCGCTTCCTGGAGATGGAGTACGCCGTTCCGCGCGCGGCGGCGATGCCCGCGTTGCGGGAGCTGCGGGAGATGATCGAGCGCCGGCGGCTGCGGACCGGCTTCCCGGTGGAGGTGCGGGTGGCGCCGGCCGACGACATACCGCTCTCCACGGCGTCGGGCCGGGACACCGCCTACATCGCCGTGCACCAGTACCGCGGCGTCCCCTACCTGGAGTACTTCACGGCGGCCGAGCGGATCATGACCGCGCACGGCGGCCGGCCCCACTGGGGCAAGCTGCACAGCCGCGACGCGGCGTACCTGGCCGGCGTCTATCCGCGCTTCGGGGAGTTCACCGCGGTGCGGGACCGGCTGGACCCGCACCGCGTCTTCGGCAACGCCTATCTGCGGCGCGTCCTGGGCGCGTGAGCGGAGGGCGGTCCGGCCCGGTTCGGTCCGGCCCGGTTCAGGAGGACGTGCCGGTCGTGGGGCCCGTGCCCGTGCCGGCGGCCGCGTTCTGGCCGGGGGCCGGCGGCGCGGACTGACCACCGGTGCCGGTGCCCTGGCCGCCGGTCGCGCCGCCCTTGCCACCGGTGCCGGTGCCGCCGGAGTCCGGCGTCGTGCTGGGCCGGGGCGTGGGGACCGGGGACGGGCTGCTCCCGCCGTCCGGGGAGGGCGAGGTCTTGGGATCCGGCGAGGCGCCGCCGTCCCCACCGCCCTGCCGCGACGCGTCCGGGGACGGTGTGGCGGCGGCGTCCTCGCCGGTGCCGCCGCCGCGGTCGGCGTCCGACCGGCCGGTGCCCGGCGTCCGTCCGGGGTCGGGGTCCCGCTTCTCGTCCTTCTTCCCGCTCCCCGGCTGGAAGAGGCGGGTGACCGTGGTGCCGTCGCCGCCGTCCGCGCTGGAGCCGGAGACCAGCTCCCAGGCGGTCACGGTGCCCATCGCCACGGCGAAGACCAGGCCGGCGGCCAGGGCCGGCCGCTTCCAGCCGCGCAGCCGGGTGCCGTGGGTCGTGCCGTGGGAGAACTCCTCGGACCAGCCGGCCGGGTCGGAGGAGTCGTTGACGTGCGTCCGGTCCTGCGCGCCGGGGTACGCACCGGCGTACGCCCAGGACTGCGCCGGATGTGCTCCGGTCGGTGACGCCTGGTGCAGGGGTTGCGTGCGGTCGTCGACGAGGGGCAGGGCGCGTGTCGCGTCGTCCGCCGAGCGGGCCCGGTCGACGGCCCGGCCCGCCTCGCGCACCGGGACACGGCGCAACCGGGGCTCCGCCTGCACGGTGGCCGCCTCGCGAATCTGTTCGCCCGTACGTTTGAACATGTGCTGGAAGAGCGTTCCACCGGTCGTGGCCACGACACTCACGACACCGGCACCGATCACCGTGCCGTATACACCGAGTTTGCCCGCGAGGAGCGCGGCGACCACCGCCGCCAGGGCGCTGCCGGCGACCTGCGCGACGCTCAGGTCCAGGCGCCTTTCCTTGCCTTTTGCCTCGCTTTCGGGTTTGTCGTCCATCTCCAGCCTCTGTTGTTCCTTTCGGTCCCTCTTGCAGCTAGAAGAGACATTCGAGGCTGACGAACAGTTCCGAATCGGGCGATTGTGTGAACCTCGACACCACCTCCGCCCCCGCCCGTGATCCCGTCTCCCAAGGGGCGCATTCCAACTCCCTTGCCGCAGGTGAACTTCCCTGGCGCGCCGATCCACGCCCGGTGGCCCGAATGGAGTACTGTGACGAGCCCTGGCCCCAATATCCCGTCCGGCTGCCCGGAACCACGGGACGGGGGCCCGGGCGGCTCTCGCCCCGTCAACTCGGCAATGTTGTGGCAGGCTGCTACCCGGGCAGGCCACACTCGACTAGCGGAAGCAGCGACGCAGGTGACGTCGGCAGGCACCACCCGGGAGGTCCCCATGCCCGAACTGCGTGTCGTGGCAGTCTCCAACGACGGCACACGGCTGGTTCTCAAGGCTGCGGACAGCACGGAGTACACGCTCCCCATCGATGAGCGGCTGCGTGCCGCAGTACGCAACGACCGCGCGCGTCTGGGGCAGATCGAGATCGAGGTGGAGAGCCACCTCCGGCCCCGCGACATCCAGGCCCGCATCCGGGCCGGCGCCTCCGCCGAGGAGGTCGCCCAGCTCGCCGGCATCCCGGTGGAACGGGTGCGGCGCTTCGAGGGCCCCGTGCTCGCCGAGCGCGCCTTCATGGCCGAGCGGGCCCGCAAGACGCCGGTGCGCCGCCCCGGCGAGAACACCGGACCACCGCTGGGCGAGGCCGTCGGCGAGCGGCTCGTGCTGCGCGGCGCCGACAAGGACACCGCGCAGTGGGACTCCTGGCGCCGCGACGACGGCACGTGGGAGGTCCTCCTCGTCTACCGCTCCTCCGGCGAGCCGCGCGCGGCGAGCTGGACGTACGACCCGCCGCGCCGGATCGTTCAGGCGCTGGACGACGAGGCCCGCGCGCTGATCGGCGAGACCGACGACACGCCCGAGCCGAGCTTCCCCTTCGTGCCGCGCATCGCACGGCTGCCGCGCGACCGGCCGCTGGATCGTTCCCTTGACCGGGACCGGCAGGGCGCCGGGGCCCCGGCCGAGCCGGAGGCCTCCTCCGACGACGCGCCGGCGGACGAGCCGGCCAAGGAGCGCGACTCCCTGACCAGCCTGCTGGAGGCGGTGCCCAGCTTCCGGGGCGACATGGTCGTGCCCGAGCCCCCGTCGACCCCGCCGGCCGTCGTGCCCGACCCGCCGGCGGAGGAGCCGGAGGCGGTCGAGCCGCCCGCGCCGGCCGCCAGCGCCGGGTCCGCGTACGCCGACGTGCTCATGCCGCGCTCGGTGGCGAGCCACCGCGAGCGCCTGATCGGCGCGACGGACCGCCAGGCCGAGGCGGACGGCGTCCGTCCGGGCCGCCGCGCCGCCGTGCCGAGCTGGGACGAGATCGTCTTCGGTACGCGGCGCAAGAAGCAGGAGTGACGCGGGTAGCGGGAGTGACCCGAGCGGCTTGAGTGACGTCGTGCCGCCGGGCGGGGTGAGGGCCGTGGGTCCCCGCCCCGCCCGGTGGGCGTTCGCCGGTCAGCCCGGCTGGGGCCCCGTCGCCACGGGCCGCCGCGGGTCGCCGGACCACTCGCTCCACGAGCCCACGTACAGCGCGGCCGGGATGCCCGCCACCGCCAGCGCGAGCACCTGCTGCGCCGCGGACACGCCCGAGCCGCAGTAGACGCCCACCTCGGTGGCGTCCGCCGCGCCGAGCTCGCCGAACCGCTCCGCGAGGGCCTTCGCGGGCAGCAGCCGGCCGTCCTCCCCGACGTTGCCGGCGGTGGGGGCCGAGACCGCGCCCGGGATGTGCCCGGCCACGCGGTCGATCGGCTCGACCTCGCCCCGGTAGCGCTCCCCCGCCCGCGCGTCCAGCAGCAGCCCGCGGCGGGCCAGCGCCGCCGCGCCGTCCGCGTCGAGCACCGGCAGCGCCCCCGGGCGCGGCGTGAAGTCGCCCTCCGGTACGACCGGCACGTCCGTCGTCAGCTCGCCGCCCGCCGCGGTCCACGCGGCGAGCCCGCCGTCCAGGACCCGTACGGACGGGTGGCCGGCCCAGCGCAGCAGCCACCAGGCGCGTGCCGCCGCCCAGCCCAGCCCGCCGTCGTACACCACGACCGGATGGTTGTCGCGGACCCCGGCGCGGCGCATGGCGGCGCCGAACTCCCGTACGTCCGGCAGGGGGTGACGGCCCCTCTCCCCCGGCTCCCCGGCGAGCTCGGCGTCCATGTCGACGTAGACCGCGCCGGGGAGGTGCCCGGCCTCGTACGCGGGACGGCCGGGCGGGCCCCCTAGCACGTAGCGGATGTCCAGCAGGGTGGGCGGCTGCGCGCCGGCCGACTCGCCCGCCCAGTCCGTAACGGTGATGATGGCGTCCATACCCCCATCCTGGCGTACCGGGCGGTGCGGCGAACGGCCCCCTGGCCAGACGCCGCGATGCTGATCGATACTGAACGGCGACGGCGCGGACACAGAAGCGGAACGCGAATTCGGGCATGCTCCTGCGGGAACCGCGAAGCCCGCGACCGGCGCGGGACGCGCGGCCACCACGACGGTCCGAGGAGCGACTGACGATGACCGAGGTATGGGGATCCTCCGAGACCAGCGAGGAGGAGCCCCGGCGCCAGACACCGGGCACCCCCTGCTGGACCAGTCTCCTGGTGCACGACCTGGAGGCGACCGAGGAGTTCTACGGCGGGCTGTTCGGCTGGTCCTACTACAGCCCCGGACCGCGCCGGCCCGGCCCGTACGTACGGGCCACCCTGGACGGGCGGGACGTCGCCGGAATCGGCGAGCTCCCGGCGGATCGTCAACTCGCGGGCGCCTGGACCACCTATCTGGCGAGCGACGACGCGGACGCCTGCGCGGAATGGATCCACTGCTGCGGCGGCACCGTCGGCGTGGGCCCGCTCGCGACCGAGGACGCCGGGCGGATGGTGCTGGCCACGGACCCGTCGGGCGCCGCCTTCGGGGTGTGGCAGGGGCGGCGGATGACCGACGACCGGTGCCCGGGGGTGCCGGGCGCCCCGGTCTGGCACGAGCTGGTGACCTACGAGGCCTCCGTCGTACTGAAGTTCTACCGCGCGCTCTTCGGCTACGAGAGCAAGGCGGCGGGGACGGTCGACTCCGACGCGGTCACCCTCCACGTGGACGGCCGGCCGGTCGCCGCGATCCGCGGCGCGGGGCACGCGCTGCGCCGCCCGCACTGGATGACGTACTTCGAGGTGTCCGACGTCGACGCGGCGGCCGGGCGCGTCACCGAGCTGGGCGGCCGGGTGCTGAGCGCCCCCGCGCAGGGCCCGGGCGGCCGGGTGGCGCGGGTCGCCGACCCCGAGGGCTCGGTCTTCTCGCTGCTGCGCTCGGCGCCCTGAGCACCGCCCCGGCACACGCCGGGGTCACCCCTGGACGGAGCCGTCCGGGTCCACCGGCAGCACGTCGGGCGACAGGGCGGCGGCACGCGCCGCGGCCGCGGTCAGCCGGCGGCGGTGGTGGCGCCGGCACAGCACCTCGTAACCCACCACGGTCTCCGGCTGGTTGACGTCGCCCACCACGACCTGGGCCCCTTCGACCACCATCTCCCCGCCGACCGTGCGGGCGTTGTGCGTGGCCCGCGCCCCGCACCAGCACAGCGCCTCGACCTGGAGCACCTCCACCCGGTCCGCCAGCTCGATCAGCCGCTGGGAGCCGGGGAAGAGCTTGGTGCGGAAGTCGGTGGTGATGCCGAAGGCGAAGACGTCGAGCTCGAGGTCGTCGACGACCCGGGCCAGCTGGTCGATCTGCTCGGGCGTGAGGAACTGCGCCTCGTCCGCGATGACGTAGTCGGCCCGGCCGCCCGCCGAGAGGTGGGCGACGAGGTGGGCGTAGAAGTCGAAGCCCTCCCCCGCCTCCACGGAGTCGGTCACCAGTCCGAGCCGCGACGACAGCTTGCCCTCGCCCGCGCGGTCGTTACGGGTGAAGATCATGCCTTGCAGGCCGCGGGCGGAACGGTTGTGCTCGATCTGCAGAGCGAGGGTGCTCTTTCCGCAGTCCATCGTTCCGGAGAAGAACACCAGCTCGGGCATGGGAAGGCCGATGCCTTTCGTATGTCGTGGGGGGCGTGGGACGGGCGTGGGGAGGGGCCGGCGGGAGCCGGTCCTCAGGAGCGCACTTCGAGCAGTGGTACGAGCTGCTCGACGGGCGTCATCGAGCCGTGCAGCCCGACCATCCTGGACTCGTTGGGCTCGGTCTCCGTGGCGACGATCGCGACGTCGTCCCGGGCGGCGGCCACGACGTCGCCGATGCGCCCGTGCACCCGGTCGTCGACGCCCGCGCCGGGCGGGCCGAACCAGCCCGCCTCGATCGCCTCGTCCCGGCCCGCGACCCACATCTGCTCGCCGAGCACCTCGCGCCACACCGCCAGGACGTCGGCGGCGGCGCCCGGCACCGCGTAGACGTGCCGGGCCCGGGCCTCGCCGCCCAGCAGCGCCACACCGGCGCGCAGCTCCCAGTCCTCGTCGAAGTCGATGCGCGACTCCGGGTCGAACGGGATGTCGATCATGCCGTGGTCGGCGGTGACGTAGAGCGCGGAGCGCGGCGGCAGCTGCTCGGCCAGGCGCTGCGCGAGCAGGTCCACGTACATCAGCTGGCCGCGCCATTCCTCGGAGTCCACACCGAAGCGGTGGCCCTTGCCGTCCACCTCGCTGTAGTACGTGTAGACGAGCGAGCGGTCGGCGGCGGCGAGCCGGTCGGCGGCGAAGTCCATCCGCTCCTCGCCGGAGAGGCGGCCGTGGAAGGTGCCGCCGCTCAGCGCGATCTTCGTGAGCGGGGTGTGCTGGAAGTCGGGGGCCGAGACCTGGCAGGTGGCGACGCCGGCGGCGTCGGCCAGCTGGAAGACCGTGGGGTAGGGCTGCCAGACGTGGGGGTCGGTCCAGGGACGCCAGCGCAGCTGGTTCATCAGCTCGCCCGTCGCCGGATCGGCGACGGTGTAGCCGGCCAGGCCGTGGGCGCCGGGCGGCAGGCCCGTGCCCACCGAGGCCAGGGAGGTCGCGGTGGTGGAGGGGAAGCCCGCGGTGAGCGGCCCGCCGGTGCCGTTCATGGACGACGGCAGCAGCGAGTGGAGGAACGGCGCCTCCTCGGGGTGGGCGCGCAGCAGCTCCCAGCCCAGGCCGTCGATCAGGAAGACGCAGACCCGGTCGGCCGGCGCCAGCTCCAGGCCGCTCGCCATGCCGGGGACGCCCAGGCCGGCCGCGACGGTGGGCAGCAGGTCGGCGAGGGACCCGGTGCCGTAGCGGGGCAGCGGGGCGTGGCGGGGGTCGAGCGGGGCCGGCTCGGGCCAGGCGGAACCGGTGAAGGCGGGATGTGACATCAGCGGGCGGTCGCCGCGGTGGCCTCGGAGAGCGACTGGGCGAAGGCGAGGGCCTGGCGGACGGTGTCCGGACCGTCGCCCGCCTCGCTGACGCGCAGGCTCAGGTCGTCGGCCGTGGAGGAGCCGGTGTAGCCGTGGTCGGCGTCGCAGTTGGGGTCGCCGCAGGCGGCGGGCTCCAGGTCGATGCGGGACACCGCGCCCCAGCCGATGGTGAGGACGACCTCGCGGGGCAGGGTGCCCGGGGTGTACGCCTCGGGGTTGGCCACGACGCGGCTGAGCACCACCGAGGAGATGCGCTCCAGCTTCACCGACTCGGTGGAGGTGGTGGCGTAGGGGGACGGCGACGTGCCGTCCGCGGCCTGCTCGTCGGTGTGGCTGACGATGAATCGGGTGCCGGTGAGGACCAGCACCGTGACGTGGCGGCGCACCTCGTTGGAGTCGAACGTCGTCTCCTGGTGGACCAGGTACGAGACGACCGGCTCCCCGCCCACGGCGGCCTCCACCGCCTCGGCCACGAGGGCCGGGTAGTAGCCGCTGCGCTCGATCGCCGCGCGCAGCCCCTGGGTCGTCGTACCGGTCTTCGCCATACGTCCCATCCTACGGGGCGTACGGGGTCCCGCTGCCGGGGCCGTCCCGGCCGGAGCGACGCGGCGGTCCGGGGCGCGGGGGCGGGGTCAGTAGGAGGGCAGGCTGCGCGGGCCCAGGTCGCTGCGGGCGGGCGGGCGCGCGAGGCGCAGGGAGGCGCCGAGCACATGAACACCGTGCGGGGCGACGATCACGGGCTCCAGGTCGGCGCCCACCACCTCGGGGTGGTCGTCGACCAGCCGGGACACCCGCAGCAGCAGTTCCTCCAGGGCCGCGGTGTCCACGGGGGTGGAGCCGCGCCAGCCGAAGAGGAGGGGCGCGGTGCGGACCGAGCGGATCAGTTCGGCGGCGTCCCGGTCGGCGACCGGGATCAGCCGGTGGGCGGTGTCGCCGAGCAGCAGGGAGGGGGCGCCGGCCAGCCCGAAGGAGAGCACGGCGCCGGCCGCCGGGTCGATGGCGGCCCGGACGACCGTGTCCACGCCGCGCGGGGCCATGGACTGCACGACCAGGCGGAGCTCCTCGGGCGTGCCGAGCAGCTCGGTCAACTCGGCGTAGGCCCGGCGCAGTTCGGTCTCGCCGCCGAGGTCGAGGCGGACTCCGCCCAGGTCGGCGCGGTGCCGCAGGTGGGGGGCCGTGGGCTTGAGGGCGACGGGGAAGCCGAGCCGGTGGGCGGCGTCGACCGCGCCGTCGGGGTCGGGCGCCGGCAGGGCGGGCAGCACGGCGATGCCGTAGCGGGCGAGGAGGCGCTGGGTGTCGGCGGCGGAGAGGGTCACGGCGCGCCGGCCGGCGTTGTGGGCCCTCAGGAGCACCTCGATGTCGGCGGCGGCGCCGGACTCGTCGATGTCGTCGTACTCCGGTACGCGCCCGGGCTCGGCCGCGTGCCGCCGCCAGCGGGCGTAGCGGACGGCCTCGGTCAGCGCCCGTACGGCCCGCTCGGCGGCGGGGTAGGCGGGCACGCGGACGGCCGGGGCGGGGGCCGGGGGTTCCTGCTCGGGGTCGGGCTCCGGTGGCGCGGCCAGGGCCTCGGCCAGGCCCGGGATCTCCAGGTGGACGACGGCCACGGGCTTGGGCGCGTCCGGCACGGCCCCGGCGACCGCCGCGCGGACGGCGTCCGCGAGCTCGGCGGCGGAGGCGTCGCCGACCCAGGGGATGGCGGTGACGACCACGGCGTCGCAGGCCCGGTCGGCGAGCGCCTCGGCCAGGGCGGCGCGGAAGTCCTCCGGGGTGGCGGCGGTGGTCAGGTCGCGGGGCAGCAGCGGGCGCAGCCCGTCGGTCAGGCAGGCGTCGTAGGTCAGCAGGGACAGCGACTGGGAGTTGCCGAGGATGGCCACCCGGGGGCCGGCCGGCAGCGGCTGGGAGGCGAGCAGGAGGCCGGTGTCGGCCAGCTCGGTGACCGTGTCGACGCGGATGACGCCGGCCTGGCGGAGCAGGTCGGAGACGGTCGCGTCGGGTATGCGGGTGGTGCGGACGGCGTGCCCGGCGGGGGCCGCGGCGCCGTGCCGGGCGCCCTTGACGACGACCAGCGGCTTGCGGGCGGAGGTCCGGCGGGCGAGGCGGGCGAACTTGCGCGGGTTGCCGATCGACTCCAGGTACATCAGGGCGACGTCGGTGTCGGGGTCGTCGTGCCAGTACTGCAGGAAGTCGTTGCCGGAGAGGTCGGCGCGGTTGCCGGCGGAGACGAAGGTGGAGATGCCCACCAGGCCGGCGGCGCGTCGGTGGAGGCCGGACAGCAGGGCGATGCCGATGGCACCGGACTGGCTGAAGAGGCCGACGCGCCCGGCGGTGGGCAGCTCGGGCGCCAGGGAGGCGTTGAGGCGGACCCCCTCAGCGGTGTTGATCAGGCCGAAGGAGTTGGGGCCGATGACGCGCATGCCGTGGGAGCGGGCCTGGCGGACCAGCTCGCGCTGGCGGTCGCGGCCGGCGGGCCCGCTCTCGGCGTACTCGGCGGACAGGACGACGAGCCCCTGGACGCCGCGCTCGCCGCAGTCGGCGACGACGGCGGGCACCTGGTCGGCGGGGACGGCGATCACGGCGAGGTCGACGGGCTCCTCGATGTCGCGCACCGAGCGGTGGGCGGGGACGCCCTCCGGCTCCAGCGCGGAAAGGGAGTCCGGGAAGGCGCGGTTGACCGCGTGGACGCGCCCGGTGAAGCCTCCAGCGAGGATGTTGCGCAGGACGGTGCGGCCCATGCCGCCCGGCCCGCGTCCGGTGCCGACGACGGCGACGGAGCCGGGGGCGAGCAGGCGCTGGACGGAGCGGGCCTCGGCGAGCCGTTCGCGGGCGCGCTGCACGGCGAGCGAGGCGTCGGTGGGTTCGAGGTCGAGTTCGAGGCGGACGACGCCGTCCTCGAAGCTGCGCTTCTGGGTGTAGCCCGCGTCCGTGAAGACCTTGATCATCTTGCTGTTGGCGGGCAGCACCTCGGCGGTGAAACGCCGGATGGAGCGTTCGCGGGCGACGGCCGCGATGTGCTCCAGGAGGGCGGAGGCGACGCCGCGGCCCTGGTGGGCGTCCTGGACGAGGAAGGCGACCTCGGCCTCGTCGGCGGGGGACGAGGCGGGCATGCCGCGGTCGTCGACGCGGTCGTAGCGGACGGTGGCGATGAACTCGCCGCCGACGGTCGCCGCCAGGCCCACCCGGTCGACGTAGTCGTGGTGGGTGAAGCGGTGCACGTCCCGGTCGGAGAGACGGGGGTAGGGCGCGAAGAAGCGGTAGTACTTGGACTCGTCCGAGACCTGTTCGTAGAAGCTGACCAGCCGCTGGGCGTCGTCGGGCGCGATGGGGCGGATCCGCGCGGTGCCGCCGTCGCGCAGGACGACATCGGCTTCCCAGTGTGCCGGGTAGGCGTGCTCGGGCGGCGTGTGCATGGGCACAGCGTAAGGCCGGGAACCGGCGTCCCTCAGGTGGCGGGCGGCCCACGGTGCCGGGGCCGGACGGCCCTGGCGCGGGAGGGCGCCGGGGCACCGCGCACCCCGTGCAACAATGGTCTAGACAACTCCTCCCGATTCGAAGGGCAACACCATGGTTGAGCGCCGAGTGAACGTCGGCTGGGCCGAGGGCCTGCACGCCCGGCCCGCGTCGGTCTTCGTCCGTGCGGCGACCGCCGCCGGCGTCCCCGTGACGATCGCGAAGGCGGGCGGCAACCCCGTCAACGCCGCCTCCATGCTCGCGGTGCTGGGCCTGGGCGCCCAGGGCGGCGAGGAGATCGTCCTCGCCACGGAGGCCGAGGGCGCCGAGGCCGCGCTCGACCGTCTGGCCAAGCTGGTCGCCGAGGGGCTCGAGGAGCTCCCGGAGACCGTCTGATCCTTCGGATCACCCGGCCCGCCGTCCGGCGGGCATGCGACGGGGCCGCGGCGTTCCTCATGGACCGCCGCGGCCCCGTCGTCGTACGGCGGCGGCCGGGGACCGCCACAATTCCCGCCCGCCGTTATTCGCCCAGGAATAGCAGGCGCTTGTTAAGGGTGTGCGCCGGCCGTGTTCACGGATTGTTTCGGCAGGCCCGGACCGGGCGGCGCCGGCACCCGGCGCAGCCGGAATTCACCCGGATTCCGGCCCGCGTGGACGGCGGCGTGGGCCCGGGCCCGCTCGGCGTCGCCGCGGGCCACGGCGTCCACGAGCGCGCCGCACGTCTCCCACTCCTCCACCGGCCGGGCCGGCGGCTCGGCCGTGTGCACCCAGGCGATCTTGCGCCGCAGCTGGGTGAGCAGCGTGGCCAGGCTGGGGCTGCCGGAGGCCTGGGAGAGGGTCTCGTCGAACCAGTCGGCCAGCGGCCGCAGCTCGCCGGTCCGGCCCGCGCGCGCCCGCTCCTGGCCGAGCCGGACCAGGCCGCGCAGGACCTTCAGGTGTGCCTCGGTGCGCCGCTCGGCCGCCCGCGCGGCCGCCAGCGGCTCCAGCAGGGCACGGACGTCGAGGAGGTCCGCGGCCTCCTCCTCGCTGGGCTCGGCGACGCACGCCCCGGCGTGCCGGCGGGTGGTGACGAAGCCCTCGGAGGCGAGGGTGCGCAGGGCCTCGCGGACGGGCACCCGGGAGACGCCGTAACGGCGGGCGAGGAGTTCCTCGATGAGCCGGCTGCCGGGCGGGAAAACACCGGTGACGATGTCGTCGCGAATCGCCGTGCACACGGCGTGCGCGGAAATGCGGCGGCCCTCGTGCGCCGCTTCACCACCGCCGTTCACGTACGGCCCCGCATGGCTGCACCTCCGCTTTACGACTTAATCGGCCGAGCGGGTCGGCCCATTGACATCCGTTCAGCGACTCTATGGCAATCCCCGGTGATTTCCGATGGGGCCGGTGAATCATGGATATTTTTTGGCCAGCACCCCCGGCGGAAGCGCGAGAAGGCCCCGGCCGTGGGGCCGGGGCCTGGTGCGCGCGTCGCGGGTCAGACGTTGACGCCGTGCGCCGCGAGGTAGGCGATGGGGTCGATGTCGGAGCCGTAGGTGGCGCCGGTACGGGCCTCGAAGTGCAGGTGCGGGCCGGTGACGTTGCCGGTGGCGCCGGAGAGGCCGATCTGCTGGCCCGGGGTGACCGTCTGACCGACGGAGACGTCGATCGAGGAGAGGTGGGCGTACTGCGTGTAGGTGCCGTCGTTGTGCTTGATGACGACGTTGTTGCCGTACGCGCCGCCCCAGCCGGCCTCGACGATGGTGCCGGCGGCGACCGCGTGGACGGAGCTGCCGGTCTCGGCGTGGAAGTCGATGCCGGTGTGGCTGCCGGAGCTCCACAGGCCGCTGGAGGCCTTGTAGGAGGTGGAGACGTAGGAGCCGTCGAGGGGGCTCACGTAGGTGCCGAGGCGCTTGCGCTCCTCGTCACGCGCGGCACGCTCCTTGGCCTCGCGCTCCTCCTTGAGCTTGCGCTCGGCCTCCGCGTGGCGCTCCTTGGCCTCGGAGGCCTTCTTCTTAGCGCTCTCCTCGGCCTGCAGGCGGGCGGCGGCCTCGTCGGCGGCGCTGCGCTGGGTCTCGGCCTGGGCGTCGACGTTGCCGGCCATGACGTCGCTCATGACGACGGCCTGGGTCAGCCCGGTGTCCTCGGGGCCGCGGGTCTCGTCACCGGCGGCGAAGGCCGGGGCGGCGACGCCGGCGACCACACCGGCGGCGGTCAGGGTGGCTATGCCCGCGACATTGGCGCTGACGCGCGCGGCTCGGCTCGGACGGCGGTGCTTCCCCATGGATGGGCGATCCTTTCCTTCCCTCTCGCCTACCGGGTTAGCTGACGGGTTCGGAGCAGGAAGGTCTCCTACGGTGCCCTCGTGAAAGGGAACCGATTCACCCCAGGGACTGATGGGTCCCCGGCTCCCTTCGGCTGGCGCCTCGGGGACTCGGCGATGGCTGCCCGGGACCGCGGTTGCGGCTCCGATCTGACGGACTGCCGCCCTGACGCTAATCGGCGTCAGATTCGAACGGCAAACAGAACCGGGCTTTTATGACGTACGCCACACGACCAACATGCAACCACCGCGAGAAAACGGGCATAAAGGAGACGCGTGGGCCCCGATGGGCCCACGCGTCTCACATGTCCGGCAATGTCCGGCCCAGGGAGAGCGGCGGACAGCAGGGTTGACGCCCCGTCAGATCAAGGGATCAGGCCGGGACGACCGTCACCTCGCCGATACCCAGCGCCCTGACGGGCTCGGCGATCTCGGAGGCGTCCCCGACCAGGACCGTGATCAGCCGGTCGGCCGGGAAGGCGCTCACGACGGCCGCCGTGGCCTCCACCGTGCCGGTGTCGGCGAGGCGTTCGTACAGCCGCGCCTGGTAGTCGTCCGGCAGGTGCTGCTCGACCTGGTCGGCCAGGGTGCCCGCGACGGCGGCGGCCGTCTCGTACTTCAGCGGGGCGACGCCCACCAGGTTCTGCACCGCCACGTCCCGCTCGGCCTCGGTCAGACCCTCGGCCGCGAGGGTGCGCAGCACCGTCCACAGGTCCGCCAGCGCCGGGCCGGTGTTCGGGGTGTCCACGGAGCCGCTGATGGCCAGCAGCGCCGTGCCCGTGCCGTCGGGCGCCGAACGCAGGACCTGGCCGAAGGCGCGGACGCCGTAGGTGTAGCCCTTCTCCTCGCGCAGCACACGGTCCAGCCGGGACGTCAGCGTGCCGCCCAGGCAGTACGTGCCGAGCACCTGGGCGGGCCAGACGCTCGCGTGCCGGTCCGGGCCGGTGCGGCCCAGGAGCAGCTGGGTCTGGACCGCGCCGGGACGGTCCACGATCACCACACGGCCGGTGTCGTGGGCCGTGACGGCCGGGACGGGCCGGGGCTCGGCGGGAGCGCCCGTCCAGGCGCCGAGGGACTCGGCGAGGGCCTGGTCCAGGTCGACGCCGGTGAAGTCGCCGACGACGACGGCGGTCGCCGTGGCCGGGCGGACGTGGGCCTCGTAGAAGGCGCGCACGGAGGCGGCGTCGATGCGCTCGACGGTCTCCTGGGTGCCCTGGCGGGGCCGGGACATGCGGGAGGAGGCCGGGAAGAGCTCGGCGGACAGCGCCATGGCCGCCCGGCGGGCGGGGTTGGCGAGCTCGTGCGGGATCTCGTCCAGGCGGTTGCCGACCAGGCGCTCGACCTCGTTGTCCGGGAAGGCCGGGGCGCGCAGGGCGTCGGCCAGCAGGCCCAGGGCCTTGGGCAGCCGGGAGGCCGGGACCTCCAGCGACAGCCGCACGCCCGGGTGGTCGGCGTGGGCGTCCAGGGTGGCCCCGCAGCGCTCCAGCTCGGCGGTGAAGTCCTCGGCACTGAGCTTGTCGGTGCCCTCGGAGAAGGCCCGCGCCATGATCGTCGCCACGCCGTCGAGACCCTCGGGCTCGGCGTCCAGGGGGGCGTCCAGGCTGACCTCGACGGCGACCACCTGCTGGCCCGGGCGGTGACAGCGCAGCACGGTCAGGCCGTTGGAGAGCTGCCCCCGCTCCGGGGCCGGGAAGGCCCAGGGGGTGGGCGCTCCCGGCTCGGGCCGGGGGTGGAACACCATCGACGGGGCGGGCTGCTGGGTGTCCGCGGCGGCGTCGCTCACTGAGCCGTCTCCTCTTCGTCGTTCTCGCCGGCGGCGGTGTCGGCGTCGGTCCGGGGCGTGGTCGGCTCGTAGACCAGCACCGCGCGGTTGTCGGGGTGCAGCCGGGCCTTGGCGACCTCCTGCACCTCCTCGGGGGTGATCTCCAGGACGCGCTGCACGGCGGTCAGGGCCAGCTGCGGGTCGCCGAACAGCACGGCGAAGCGGCACAGTTCGTCGGCCCGGCCGCTGACGGTCGCCAGGCGGTCCAGCCACTCCCGTTCCAGCTGCGCCTGGGCGCGCTCCATCTCCTGCGGGGTGGGGCCCTCGACGGCGAAGCGGGCGAGCTCCTCGTCGACGGCGGCCTCGATGCCGGCCACCTCGACGCCGCCGGACGCCTTCACGTCCAGCCAGCCCAGGGAGGGGGCGCCGGCCAGGCGCAGCAGGCCGAAGCCGGCCGCGACGGCGGAGCGGTCGTGGCGCACCAGACGGTTGTGGAGGCGGGAGGACTCGCCGCCGCCGAGGATGGTCAGCGCCAGGTCGGCGGCGTCCGCCTCCCGGCTGCCGTCGTGCGGCAGGCGGTAGGCGGCCATCAGCGCGCGGGAGGGCACCTCCTCGCGGACGACCTCGCGCAGCTGCCCGCCGATGGTGTCCGGCAGGCTGCCGTCGCGCGGCGGCTGCTTGGCGTCGTGGGCGGGGATGGAGCCGAAGTACTTCTCGATCCAGGCGAGCGTCCGCTCCGGGTCGATGTCGCCGACGACCGACAGGACGGCGTTGCCGGGCGCGTAGTACGTGCGGAAGAACGCGCGCGCGTCCTCCAGGGAGGCCGCGTCCAGGTCGGCCATGGAGCCGATCGGCGTGTGGTGGTACGGGTGGCCGTCGGGGTAGGCCATGGCGGTCAGCTTCTCGAACGCGGTGCCGTAGGGCACGTTGTCGTACCGCTGGCGGCGCTCGTTCTTGACGACGTCGCGCTGGTTCTCCATGGACTCGTCGTCGAGCGCGGTGAGCAGCGAGCCCATCCGGTCGGCTTCCAGCCACAGGGCCAGCTCCACCTGGTGGGCGGGCATGGTCTCGAAGTAGTTGGTGCGCTCGAAGCTGGTGGTGCCGTTCAGCGAGCCGCCGGCGCCCTGCACCAGCTCGAAGTGGCCATTGCCCTTGACCTGTGCGGAGCCCTGGAACATCAGGTGCTCGAAGAGGTGGGCGAGGCCGGTGCGGCCCTTGACCTCGTGGCGCGAGCCGACGTCGTACCAGAGGCAGACCGCGGCCACCGGGGTCAGGTGGTCCTCGGAGAGGACCACCCGCAGGCCGTTGGCCAGGCGGTGCTCGGTCGCTGTCAGACCGCCCGAGGCGGCCTGTTGCGTGGCCGTGTGACCCATGGGCATGTACGTCCCTTCGATCTCTTGAGATCCCGCGGTGCCTCGCGACGACTCGCGTGATGAACAGTGCTGTCACTGTATGCAAGCGCACCGACATCCGGAGAAGTTCCCGGGCCGGGCCACCCCTCCCGGACGGGTCGCGGTCGGGGTTGTCAGCGGCGCGGTCCACAATGGTCGGCGTCAGACCGCCTCGGCAATCGATCGAAGGAGCAGCAGCCGCGATGGCCCGCCGCAGCACGAAGACCCCGCCGCCGGAAGACTTCGAGGAGCGCATCCTCGACATCGACGTCGTCGACGAGATGCAGGGCTCCTTCCTCGAGTACGCCTACTCGGTCATCTACTCGCGCGCCCTGCCGGACGCCCGGGACGGCCTCAAGCCCGTCCACCGCCGCATCCTCTACCAGATGAACGAGATGGGGCTGCGCCCCGACCGCTCGTACGTGAAGTCGGCGCGCGTCGTCGGCGAGGTGATGGGCAAGCTCCACCCGCACGGCGACGCCTCGATCTACGACGCCCTGGTGCGCATGGCGCAGCCCTTCTCCATGCGGGTGCCGCTGGTCGACGGGCACGGCAACTTCGGATCGCTCGGCAACGACGACCCGCCGGCCGCCATGCGCTACACCGAGGCCCGGATGGCGGCGGCGACCTCGCTGATGACCGAGTCGATCGACGAGGACACGGTCGACTTCGCGCCCAACTACGACGGCAGCGAGCGCGAGCCCGTCGCGCTCCCCGCCGCGTACCCGAACCTGCTGGTCAACGGCTCGTCCGGAATCGCGGTCGGCATGGCGACGAACATGCCGCCGCACAACCTCGGCGAGGTGATCGCGGCCGCCCGGCACCTCATCCGGCACCCGGGCGCCGACCTCGAGACCCTGATGAAGTTCGTCCCCGGCCCGGACCTGCCCACGGGCGGCCGGATCGTCGGTCTGAGCGGCGTCCGCGACGCCTACGAGACCGGCCGCGGCACCTTCAAGATCCGCGCCACCGTCTCCGTGGAGAACGTCACGGCCCGCCGCAAGGGCCTGGTCGTCACCGAACTGCCCTTCACGGTGGGTCCCGAGAAGGTCGTCTCCAAGATCAAGGACCTGGTCGGCTCCAAGAAGCTCCAGGGCATCGCGGACGTCAAGGACCTCACCGACCGCGCCCACGGCCTGCGCCTGGTCATCGAGGTGAAGAACGGCTTCAACCCCGAGGCCGTCCTGGAGCAGCTCTACAAGCTGACGCCGATGGAGGAGTCCTTCGGCATCAACAACGTCGCGCTGGTCGACGGCCAGCCGCTGACCCTGGGCCTCAAGGAGCTGCTGGAGGTCTACGTCGACCACCGCTTCGACGTGGTGCGCCGGCGCAGCGAGTTCCGGCGGAGCAAGCGGCGCGACCGGCTCCACCTGGTCGAGGGTCTGCTGGTGGCGCTCGTCGACATCGACGAGGTCATCCGAATCATTCGATCGAGTGAGAACGCGGCGGCGGCCAAGGCGTCACTCGTGGAGCGCTTCTCGCTCTCCGAGGTGCAGACCCAGTACATCCTCGACACCCCGCTGCGCCGCCTGACCAAGTTCGACCGGATCGAGCTGGAGTCCGAGCGGGACCGGCTGAACACCGAGATCGACGAGCTGACGCGCATCCTGGAGTCCGACAGCGAGCTGCGCAAGCTCGTCTCCTCGGAACTGGCCGACGTGGCGAAGAAGTTCGGCACCGAGCGGCGTACGGTGCTTCTGGAGTCGGCCGGCGTCCCGGCCGCCGCGATGCCGCTCCAGGTCGCGGACGACCCCTGCCGGGTGCTGCTGTCCTCCACCGGCCTGCTGGCCCGTACGGCCACGGGCGAGCCGTTCGACGGGGCGGCCGAGACCAAGCGGGTCAAGCACGACGTGATCGTCTCGGCGGTCCCGGCGACGGCCCTGGGCGAGGTGGGCGTGGTCACCTCCGAGGGCCGCCTGCTGCGGGTGCGGGTCATCGACCTGCCCCAGCTGCCGGAGACCGCGGCGGCGCCCAACCTCGCGGGCGGGGCGCCGTTGGCGGAGTTCCTGACCCTGGCGGACGGCGAGCGGGTGGTCTGCCTGACCACGCTCGACGAGTCCTCGCCGGGCCTGGCCATCGGCACGGAGCAGGGCGTCGTCAAGCGCGTGGTCCCCGACTATCCGGCCAACAAGGACGAGCTGGAGGTCATCGGCCTCAAGGACGGCGACCGCGTCGTGGGCGCCGTCGAGCTGCGGACGGGCGAGGAGGACCTGGTCTTCGTCACCGACGACGCCCAGCTGCTGCGCTACCAGGCCTCGCAGGTACGGCCGCAGGGCCGCCCGGCGGGCGGCATGGCGGGCATCAAGCTGTCCGCCGGCGCGAAGGTCATCTCGTTCACGGCGGTGGACCCCGCCGAGGACGCGGTCGTCCTCACGGTCGCCGGCGTCCGGGGCGGGCTGCCCGGCGCCCTGGAGTCCACGGCGAAGCTGACACCGTTCGACCAGTTCCCGCGCAAGGGCCGGGCGACGGGCGGCGTGCGCTGCCAGCGCTTCCTGAAGGGCGAGGACTGCCTGATCCTGGGCTGGGCCGGGCCCGCGCCCGCCCGGGCCGCGACGACCGGTGGTGCCCCCGCCTCGCTGCCCGACCCCGACCCGCGCCGCGACGGCTCGGGAACGCCGCTGCTCAAGCCGGTCGCGGCGGTCGCCGGACCGGTGTAGGCCCCGGCGATCCGACGGGACCAGGCCCGGGGTCAGGACTGCGCGTAGCGCAGGACGCCCCACATGCCGGTCTCGTCGGTCTCCCGCGGGGCGGTGTCGCGGCAGGCCGCGATCCCGTCCCGCAGGGCGTCGGCGTCGATGCCGCTGCCGATCATGACGAGCCGGGTGGCACGCTTCTCGGAGCGCGCCCACGGCGACGGGTAGAAGCGCAGGAAGTCGCCGACCGCGTGGACGGTGAACTTCTGCCGGTGGCCGGCCACCCCGAAGTGGACGAAACCCTTGATGCGGTAGAGGCCCTCGGGCCGGCTGTCGAGGAACTCCATCAGCCGGCGCGGGTGCATCGGCTCCTCGGAGGCGAACTCGACGCTCTCGTAACCGGTGTGCGGATGACCGTGGTGGTCGTGGTCACCCTCGTCTTCCCCAGTGCAGAGGTCCTCGAAGGAGAGCTGGCGGATCGCCTCGTTCCGGTCCTCGCGCGGCTTGCGGTCGAAGAGGAACCCGGGGTCGACGCGCCCGTGCGAGGTCGCGACGACGGGCGTTCCGGGCGCGAGCCCGGCGAGCGTCGCCAGCAGGCGGTCGCGTTCCTCGTCCGCGACCCGGTCGGCCTTGTTGAGCACGACGAGGTCGGCGATGGCCACGTGGCGGTCGAGCTCCGGGTGCCGCGCGCGGGTCGCGTCGAACTCGGCCGCGTCGATCACCTCGACCAGCCCGCCGTAGACGATGTTCCTGTTCTCGCTCGCCAGGATCATGCGGATGAGCTCCTGGGGCTCGGCCAGTCCGCTGGCCTCGACGACGATGACGTCGATACGGGCCGCGGGCCGGGCCAGCCGGTCGAGGAAGAGGTCCAGCTCGCTGGTGTCCACGGCGCAGCACAGGCAGCCGTTGCCCAGCGACACCATGGAGTCGACCTGCCCGGCGACGGCCATCGCGTCGATCTCGATGCTGCCGAAGTCGTTGACGATCGCCCCGATCCTGCTGCCGCCGCTCCGGCCGAGCAGATGGTTGAGCAGCGTCGTCTTGCCGGAACCGAGGAACCCCGCGAGCACGATGACCGGGATCTGTCGCTTGGCCAAGGGGTCGGTCCTCCGTCGTGTCGTCTCGTCCGGTCGATCGGTCGGCCGCGGGCGTCTCGTCGTACGAATCGGCCGGCTCAAGTGTCGCACCGGTACCGGGTCAGGTTAGGCTCACCTACGTGAGCACGTGCGCCACCGCCTCCCGACTGCTGTCCGAGCCCCTGGCCGGTACCGCCGCGACCGCGCGCACCTGGCTGCTGATCGAGCAGCCCGGCCCCTGGGGCTCCGACGCGCTCACCGCCAGCCACCTCGACCCCGCCCTCGGCCGCGCCCTGGACCGGGCCGCCAAGGGCACGGGCGTGCGCGTGCAGCTCATCCGCCGCCCCGGACGGCACGCCGACTGCCACGAGCCCGCCGGCCACCGCGTCTACGTCGCCCACACGGCCCCCGGCCGCTCCTGGATCCGCACCACCCGGCTCACCGGCCTCGCCGCCCTGACGGAGCTGGACTTCGCCGCCCTGGGGGCCGGCGAGCACGGCGGGCTGTGGGACGCCCACGAGGGCGCCCCCCTGGCCTTCGTCTGCACCAACGGCAAGCGGGACCGCTGCTGCGCCCTGCTCGGCCGCCCGCTCGCCGCGGAGCTGGCCGCCTCGGGCGGTCACGACGTCTGGGAGATCACCCACATAGGTGGTCATCGCTTCGCGCCGACCCTCCTCGTCCTGCCGTACGGCTACACGTACGGGCGGGCCACCGCGCACGACGCGAAGGACGCCCTGGAGGCGGCGCGCGACGGGCGGGTCGGCACGGCGGGCTGCCGGGGCCGCTCGGCGTGGGACCGTCCAGGGCAGGCCGCCGAGCTCGCGGTGCGCGCGCTGACCGGCGAGGAGGACGCGGACGCCCTGGACGTCACCGGCACGGAGACCGGTGGCGCCGAGGGCGCGGCACCGCGCTGGACCGTGACCGTCGCGCACCGCGACGGGCGCGCCTGGCGGGTCGAGGTCGAGCAGGGCGCGGCCGCGCCGCCGCGGCCGGAGTCGTGCGGGAGGGCGCTCGGCACGCCGTCCCGGATGGACGTCGTCGCCGTCGTCCCGGCCGGTCAGCCGGCCGCCTTCGCCACGAACTCGGTGGTGTAGGTCTTCTTCAGGTCCACCGAGGCGTCCTTGAGGTTGGGGTTGAAGGCCTTGAGGACCTCGTGGACGGTCCGGGGGCCGTCGGCGGGCATCACGCCGTCCTTGGTGAACATCGGCAGGGTGTTCGCGATCGCCTTCGCGTAGAGGTCCTTACCGCCCTGGGCGTAGTCGGCGGGCATCTTCTCGGCGATCTCCTCCGGGGTGTGCTCCGACATCCACTTCAGGGTCCTGACCATGGCGTTGGCCAGCTTCTGGACGGTCTCCTTGTGGCTGTCGACCCAGTCGGTGTTCATATAGAGGCTGGACGCGGGGTAGAGGCCGCCGAGCGCGGCCCTGGCGCCCTCGGGCGTCCGCATGTCGACGATCACCTTGCCGGAGTTCTTGGCGAGGATCTGGGCGACCGTGGGGTCGGTGGTCATGCCGCCGTCGATCGCGCCCTTCTCCAGCGCGGAGATGAAGGTCTGCCCGGCGCCGACGGCCACGGGCGTGAAATCGCTGACCTTCACACCGTTCTTCACCGCCAGGTACTTGGTGAGGAAGTCGGTGGAGGAGCCGAGGCCGGTCACGCCGAGCTTCCTGCCCTTGAAGTCCTTGGGCGAGGCGATGTCGCCCGCGGCGGCCCTGGAGACGACCTCCACCTCGCCGGGCGTGTGGGCCAGCTGGACCACCGACTCCACCCGCTTGCCCTTGACCTGGAGGTCGAGGGTGTGGTCGTAGAAGCCCACGACGCCCTGGACGTCGCCGGCGACCAGGGAGGTGGTGGCCTGCACGCCCGCGGGCTCGGAGAGCAGCTTGACCGTCACGCCCTCGTCCTTGAAGTAGCCGAGTCTCTGGGTGAGGACGGCGGGCAGGTAGATGACCTTGTCGAGTCCGCCGACCATGATCCGGACGGTCTCGCCGGCGGCCGGGTCCCCGGCCGCGGCGCTCTTGCCCGTGGTGGAGGACTCGTCGGCACAGCCGGAGAGTGTCAGGCACATGACACCAGCGAGGGCGGTGGCGGAGAGCTTGGCGAGGGTGCCGAAGGTACGCATCATCGGTTCCTTGGTTGTCGGGTGCGGTACGTCGGGTGCGGTACGTCGGGTGCGGTACGTGGGGTGCTGATCGGGGGGGTGTGGGGAGGCGGGGGAGGACGGTCAGCGGTCGCCGCCGGGCGAGCCCGGCTTCCAGCGGAAGAGGCGCTTCTCCGCGAAGGTCAGCAGCCCCTCGGCGACGAGGGCGACGACGGCGAGGATGGCCATCGCCGCGTACACGCCGGCCGAGTTGAAGGTCCCCTGCGAGGTGGCGACCAGCAGCCCGATGCCCTTGGTCGCGCCGATGTACTCGCCGACGATCGCGCCGATGAGCGCGAAGCCGAAGCTGACGTGGAGGCTGGTGAAGATCCACGAGGTGGCGGAGGGGATGACGACCTGGAGCGTCACCCTGCGGTTGCTCGCGCCCAGGATGCGGGCGTTGGCGACGAGATGGCGGTCCACCTCGCGGGCGCCCTGGAAGGCGTTGAAGAAGACGGGGAAGAAGACGAGCACCACGGCCGAGGCGACCTTGGACGCGGGGCCCAGGCCGAACCAGATGAGGAAGATCGGCGCGAGGACGATGCGCGGCAGCGCGTTGAGCACCTTGATGTACGGGCCGAGGACGTCGGCCAGGAAGCGGACCCGGCCCAGCGCGATGCCGAGCACGACACCGCCGGCCACACCGGTGATCCAGCCGAGCAGCGCCTCGTAGAGCGTGTACCAGATCTGCTCGCCGAGCGAGCCCTGGGCCGTGCCGTGCAGTGTCCACTGGACGATCTGGTCCCAGATCCTCGACGGCATCGAGAAGTTGAACGGGTCGATGGTGCCGGTGCGCGCCAGGACCTCCCAGGAGGCCAGCAGGACGACGAGCAGCAGGACGCGGGTGCCGAGGACCGCGAGCCGGCGGTTGCGGGCCGCGCGGACCCGCGCCTCCGTGCGCCCGCCGACGCGCTTGCTCGTGACGACCGTGGCGGCGATGGACTCAGGCGACACGGGAGGCACCCCTCTCACGGGTGATACGGACTTCCTCGCCGAGGCAGGACCAGATCTCCCGGTACAGCTCGACGAACCGCGGTTCCAGGCGCACCGATTCGACCCGGCGCGGGCGGGGCAGACCGATCGGGAAGACCTCCTTGACGGTGGCCGGCCCGGCGGTCATCACCACGACCCTGTCGGCGAGCGCGATGGCCTCCTCCAGGTCGTGGGTGACGAAGACGACGGAGGCCCGGCCGCCGCCGGTGTCCGATCCGCCCCACAGCTCCAGCAGTTCGTCCGACATCAGGGCCCGCGTCTGCACGTCGAGCGCGGAGAAGGGCTCGTCCATGAGGAGGATCGCCGGGTCGTTCACGAACGTCTGGGCGAGCGCCACCCGCTTGCGCTGACCGCCGGAGAGCTGGTGCGGATAGCGGTCCTCGAACGCGGCGAGACCCACCCGGCCCAGCCAGTCGCGGGCCCGTTCGCGTGCCTCGGCCTTCGGTACGCCGCGGAAGCGCGGCCCGGCCATCACGTTCGACAGCACGGTCCGCCAGGGGAAGACGGCGTCCTGCTGGAAGACGAAGCCGACCTCCGGGCGGATGCCGGTGACGGGCTCGCCGCCGACCAGCACCTCGCCCTCGGTGGGCTCCTCCAGGCCGCTCACCAGCGTGAGCGTGGTCGACTTGCCGCATCCGGTCGGGCCGACGACGGCCACGAACTCGCCCTGTTCGACCGCGAGATCGAGGTCCCGTACGGCCGTGTGCGACCCGCCCGAGGGGGTGCGGAACATCTTGGTCGCGCCGCGCAGTTCGATCGCCGGGGTGCCGCCCGGCGGGCTGACGCCCGCCCTGTCGCCGTTCATCCGTCTCGCCTCCGTCGCCGGCCGTGGTCCGGGGGGATCGCGCCCCGCGCCGGCGGCGGGGCGACCGGTGCTGGACGTTAGGAGTGACGTGGGACACGGGGGCAGTCTTGTGAGCGCTGTGCGAGTTGAGCGCGCGAAGCCTGTTCTGCTCGTTTTGCTCGCGGTAGAACAACGAAAGAGACACGGAAGCAACACAAGCGGCCATCTCCCGGCTACGTTCGGTGCACGTCGACGGCTCGCGCGCCCACCCGCCCCGCGTCGCCCCGAGCACCCCGACGAACCGCACCCGGACGACGAAAGGCACCCGTATGCGCCCCCGGTGGCCCCGGCGCGTCTTCGCGCACGTCCTCTCGGTGCAGCTGCTGATCACCGCCGGCGTCACCGCGCTCACCGCAGGACTGTTCCTCGGGCCGCTGGGTGCCCAGATCGACCAGCAGGCCGAACACCGGGCCCTGGCCATCGCCCAGGCGACCGCGGCCGAGCCCGGCATAGCGCGCGCCCTGCTGGCCGGCCGGCCGGACCCCGACGGACCGGTGCAGGCGGCGGCGGAACGCATCCGGCTGGCCACGGGCGCCAGTTACGTCGTCGTGGCCGACACCCGGGGCATCCGCTTCTCCCACACCACCCGGTCCGAGATCGGACGGCACGTCAGCACCGATCCGGGCCCCGCGCTGGCCGGGCACGAGTGGACGGGCATCGAGAACGGCACCCTCGGCAGGTCGGCGCGCGGCAAGGTGCCGCTGCGCGACACCGAGGGGGCCGTCGTCGGCGCGGTCTCGGTCGGCATCGCCTACGACGACGTCCGCGCCGTCCTGTTGCACGCCCTGCCCGGCATCCTGCTGTACGCGGGCGCCGCCCTCGGCGTCGGCGCGCTGGCCGCGTTCGCCGTCTCCTGGCGGCTGCGCAAACGCACGCGCGGCATCGAACTCTCCGAGATCTCCGCGCTGCTGCAGGAGCGCGAGGCGATCCTCCACGGCATCCGCGAGGGCGTGGTCGCCCTCGACCGGCGCGGGCGGCTGCGCCTGGTCAACGACGAGGCGCGGCGGCTGCTCGGGCTGGGGCCGGACGCCATCGGCAGGCCGCTGGACGCCGTCCTGCCTCCCGGGCGGACCACGGACGTGCTGGCGGGACGGGTGAGCGGCACCGATCTGCTCACCGTCCGCGATGGGCGGGTCCTGGTCGCCAATCGGATGGTCACCGCCGACGGCGGCACCGTGGCGACCCTGCGCGACCGTACCGAACTGGAGCAGCTGGGCCGGGAGCTGGACGGCACCCGGGGGCTCACCGAGGCGCTGCGCGCCCAGGACCACGAGCACGCCAACCGGATGCACACGGTGCTCGGGCTGCTGGAGCTGGAGCTGTACGACGAGGCGGTCGAGTTCGTGGCGGAGGTCACCGGGGCGCACCGGGCCACCGCCGAACAGGTCACCGAGCGGGTGTGCGAACCGCTGGTCAGCGCCCTGCTGGTGGGCAAGGGCGCGGTCGCGGCGGAACACGGCGTGGCGCTGCGCGTCGGGGACACGACATGCCTGCCGGAGCGCGTGGTCGACCCCCGGGACCTGGTCACCGTGCTGGGCAACCTCGTGGACAACGCGCTGGACGCGGTGACCGGGCGGGCGGACGGATTCGTGGAGGTGGACGTGCGGACGGCGGGCACGACGGTCGTGCTGGGCGTGACGGACAACGGGCCGGGCGTGCCGGAGGACGTCAGGGAGCTGGTGTTCGCCGACGGCTGGTCCACCAAGGAGCCGGAGCCCCACCGCCCGCGCGGGCTGGGCCTCGCGCTGGTGCGGCGGCTGGCCGAGCGGTACGGCGGATCGGCCCGGGTCACCGGACGGCCGGGCGGGGGCGCGGTGTTCACGGTCGAACTGCCGGAGGCGCTGCGGCCGGGCACGCCACCGGAGGCCGCGGCCGAGGGGCCGCCGGCGCGGGAAATGCCCCTCGTGGGGGAAGGAGCGAACCGTTGATCGAAGTCCTGGTCGTGGACGACGACTTCCGCGTCGCCGAGATCAACGCCGCCTACGTCCGCAAGGTGCCCGGCTTCCGCGTCCGGGCGACCGCCCGGGACGCCGCGCAGGCACTGGAGGCGCTGGAGGGCGGCGGCATCGACCTGATGCTGCTGGACCACTATCTGCCCGACGAGACGGGGCTGTCGCTGGTGCGCCGGATCCGGCAGCTGGGCCACCACACCGACGTCATCATGGTCACCGCCGCCCGGGACGTCACGACCGTCCAGGCGGCGATGCGCCACGGCGCGCTCCAGTACCTCGTGAAGCCGTTCACCTTCCCGGGGCTGCGGGTGAAGCTGGAGGCGTACGCGCGGATGCGCCGGACGATGGAGGGCACGGGCGAGGCCGGGCAGGACCAGGTCGACCGCATCTTCGGGGCACTGCACACGGCCTCGGCCGGCACTCCCCTGCCGAAGGGCCACTCGGCGCCGACGGCCGACCTGATCCGCCGGGTGCTCTCGGACGCGGCCGGGCCGTTGTCGGCGCACGAGGTGGCGGAACGCTCGGGGCTGAGCCGCTCCACCGCGCAGCGCTACCTCAAGCAGCTGGAGGAGGCGGGCCGGCTCAGCCTGACGCTGCGCTACGGCGAGACGGGCCGGCCGGAGCACCGGTACAGCTGGACGTGGCAGCGCTGACGGACGGCCGGTGACGGGCGATCAGCCGATGATGATCAGCCGATGACGCGCACACACGCGAGGATCTCCACGCCGTGCCGGCAGGCGTGGATAGAGGCGAAACAACGGTTGGTGAAACGGAGTGTGGAACCGTCGGAGAATCTGCAGACGACAGGGTCGTAGTCGGCCGTGCAGAAGCCCGGGCACTCCTGGACGACCGGTTCCGCCACGGCCGGGGCGGCCTGGGCGGGGGCGCTGAACGTGAGTCCTGCCGCGCCGATCAGCAGGGCGGTGGCGAATGGTGCGACGAGCTTGCGCATGGGAACACTCCTTCGCTCACGGGGTGTCCCACGTCTATCAGCGGTCCTGGCCGCGCGTAAGCCGGTGGACGGCGTTCCGCCCGGCCCGAACCGGCCGGTCCGCGGCCGGGCGCAACGGTTGATCAGGCGGCTCCGGCGCCGGTGAGGGCGCGGACCTCGGTCTCCGCGTGGGCGGCCGGATCGGCGGGCCGGGGCGAGAGCCGGGTGCCGAGCCACCCGGCGAGGAACCCGGCGGGTACGGAGACCAGACCGGGGTTCTCCAGGGGGAAGAAGGCGAAGTCCAGGCCGGGGAAGATCGCGCCCGGCGCTCCGGAGACCACGGGCGAGAGGACGACGAGCACCACGGCCGGAACCAGCCCGCCGTAGACCGACCAGACCGCGCCCCGCGTGGTGAACCGGCGCCAAAAGAGCGAGTAGAGCAGCACGGGCAGGTTCGCCGAGGCCGCCACGGCGAAGGCGAGCCCCACCAGGAAGGCGGCGTTGAGGTTCTGCGCGAGCAGCCCCAGCCCGATGGCGAGGGCGCCGGTGCAGGCCGCGGCGGCCCGGGCGACCGCCACCTCGCGGCGCGACCCGCGAGGGCCGTGACGCCGCAGCGAGGCGTACAGGTCGTGGGCCACGGCGGCGGAGGAGGCGAGGGTGACCCCGGCGACGACCGCGAGGATGGTCGCGAACGCCACGGCCGCGACGACGGCGAAGAGGATCGTTCCTCCGGTGGACCCGGCACCGCCGCCCAGGTCGAGGGCGAGCAGGGGAACGGCGGTGTTCCCGGCGGAGCCGGCGGCCCGGACGGCACCACCGCCCAGCACGGCGGCCGCGCCGAACCCGAGGACGATGGTCATCAGATAGAAGCCACCGATGAGCCCGACGGCCCAGACGACGGAGCGGCGGGCGGCGCGCGCGGTCGGCACGGTGTAGAAGCGCGCCAGGATGTGCGGCAGCCCGGCGGTTCCCAGGACGAGGGCGAGGCCCAGGCTGATGAAGTCCAGCCGCGCGACCGGGTCGCCGCCGTACTTCAGGCCGGGGGCGAGGAAGGCGCGCCCATGGCCGCTGCGCTCGGCGGCGGTGGTGAGCAGGGCCGACACATCGCCGTGGAACCGGACCAGGACCAGCACGGTCAGCGCCACCGTGCCGCCCATGAGCAGCACGGCCTTGACGATCTGGATCCAGGTGGTGGCCCGCATCCCGCCGAGCGTGACATAGAGGACCATCAGCGTGCCCACGCCGACGACCGTCCAGCCGCGTGCGGTCTGGCCGGTGCCACCGAGCAGGAGCGCCACCAGACTGCCCGCGCCCACCATCTGGGCGACGAGGTAGAGCACGGAGACGGTGACGGAGGCGATGCCGGAGGCGGTACGGACCGGGCGCTCGCGCAACCGGGCGACGAGGACGTCGGCCAGCGTGAACCGTCCGCAGTTGCGCACCAGTTCGGCGACGAGGAAGAGCACCACCAGCCAGGCCACGAGGAAGCCGACCGAGTAGAGCATGCCGTCGTAGCCGTAGAGGGCGATGAGACCGGAGATACCGAGGAAGGAGGCGGCGGACATATAGTCGCCGGCGATGGCGAAACCGTTCTCCAGGGGGGAGAACAGCCGCCCGCCCACGTAGAACTCCTCCGCCGATCCCCGGCGTTCGCGGCCCACCCAGGTGGCGATGGCGAGCGTGGCGACGACGAAGGCGCTGAAGAGCGCCAGCGCGAGGCCCTGATGGGAACCGCTCACCGCCGGCCGTCCCGCCCCGCCGTGCCGGCCGTGCCAGCCGTACCCGCTGTGCCCGTTGAGCCCGATGAGCCAGCCGGGAGCGCGAGACGCTGCCGGGCGCCCGGCAGCGTCTCCAGCGTGACCGCCCAGCGCAGCTCCATGGCGGCCGGGTCCCGGTGCAGCCGGGCATGCCGCGCGTACGCCCAGGTCAGCAGGAAGGTGCTGGCGAACTGGGCGAGCCCCGCCACCATCGCCACATTGACCGCCCCGGCCACCGGCCTGGCCATCAGCCCCGGCGCCAGGGTCGCCGCCAGCACATAGGCCAGGTACCAGACGAGGAACGCGCCGGTCGCCGGAAGGACGAAGCGACGGTACCGACGCCGCACCTCCCGGAACGCCGGGCTCCGGTGGACCTCCTGATAGACGTGCGACGCGTCGCGCCCCGGCACGACTCCGGCCGCTGCGCCACCGCTCCGCTGAACCGTTACGGCAGGATGCCCGCCGCCGTACCTGTCGCTCTCGTCCACAGAACTCTCCTCGGTCCCCGGCTCCTTGGCCTGGTGCCCAAGAATGGACAGACCGGAGAGATCCGGCCCCACTCACCGCGAGACGTTCACCCCATCAGGTGATGGTCAGCTGATGACCGCCCCGTCCTCGCCCTCGCCCTCGCCCCGGGGCGCTGCGGAGGGGTCACCACGTTCCCGCCGTCCCCGGCGGCCGCGCGATGCCGTGGCCGAAGGCGTAGCGCACGGCCTGTGCCCGATCCCGCACGCCTGTCTTGGCGAAGAGGTTGTTGATGTGCGTCTTCACCGTCGCCGCGCTCACCCCCAGCCGCCGGGCGATCTCCGCGTTGGACAGCCCCTCCGCGACGAGCGACAGCACCTCCGCCTCCCGCGCCGTCAGCCCGTCGGGCAGCTCACGCGGCCCCACCGCCCCCGGGCCACCCGCTCCCGGACCGAGTCCGGCGCCGGGAACGGGGACGGGGACGGAACCCGCACCCCCCGAGAGCCGCTCCAGCAGCCGCAGTTGCACCCGTGGCGACAGCCCCGCCTGTCCCGACATCACATCCTCGATCGCGCGGACGATCTCCTCTCCCCCGGCGTCCTTGGTGAGATAGCCCCGCGCCCCCGCCCGCAGCGCGGGGAACAGCGAGTCGTCGTCGGCATAGGTGGTCAAGATCACCACCTGGGTGGCCGGGTACTGGGTCCGGATGCGGCGCGTCGCCTCCGCCCCGTCGCAGCGCGGCATTCTGAGGTCCATCAGCACCACGTCCGGAGCCAGTTCGGCGACCAGTCGCACCGCCTCCAGACCGTCGGCCGCCGCACCGACCACCTCGACACCCGGCAGCAGCCCCAGCAGCATCACAATGCCCTCGCGGACCACGGTCTGGTCGTCCACGACCACCACCCGTGCCGCCGCACGGCCACCGCCCCCGCCGGGCGCGCCGCCCGCCTCCCCCGTTCCGGCCACCTCTCCCGTTCCGGCCGACCCCTCCGGCCCGCCCGGCTCCCACGGCGCGCCCGTGCTCCCCTGACCATCCATCACGCCGGCACCCGCAGACGCACCACGAACCCCTCCTGATCAGGCCCGGCCGGCCCGGCCTCCAGCGTCCCGCCCAGCAGCTCGGCCCGCTCCCGCATCCCCAGCAGACCGTACCCGGCACCGGACGCCGCCAGCCCGCCGCCGGGCGCCGTCGCGCCCCCGTCCCGGACCCAGAGCTCCACCTCCCTCTCCAGATAGGTGAGCCCCATGTCGACCCGTGCGCCCGGAGCATGCTTGCGGACATTGGTCAGCGCCTCCTGCGCCACCCTGCGCACCGCCAAGCCCGCCTCGGCCGGCAGCCTGCGCGGCTCCCCCGTCACCTCCAGACCGGCCCCCTCCGAGGCCGCGGCCTCCCTGAGGAACTCCTCCACGTTCGCCATCTCGCCCCGCAGCGCCGACAGGGCCTGCCGGGTCTCGGCCAGTCCCTCCCGCGCCATGCGCCGGGCCGCCCCGACCTGCTCCAGGACCCGCTCGCGCTCCACCCCGCGCTCGATGAGCAGCCGCGCCGCCTCCAGGTGCACCATCTGGGCGGACAGGCTGTGCGCGAGCACATCGTGGATCTCGCGGGCTATCCGGGCCCGTTCGGCCAGCGCCGCCGACTCCGCCTCCGCCCGGCGGGCCGCCCGCTCCTGGGCCAGCAGCCGGAATCCGGCCCCCCGCGCCTCCTCGTCCAGCCGCAGGGAGTATCCGACGAGCAGCACCCCGGCCGCGGTCACCGCCGTCACGGGCGAGCGCGTGTCGCTCGTCAGGGCGTACGCGCCCATGCACAGGGCCCCGAGTCCCAGCCCGTACCCGAGCGGGAGCCGTTCCACCGCGACGGCGGCGGCTATGCACCACAGCCCCACCGCCGCCGTGTGCGATCCCGCCACCTCCGCGGCGGCCCCCAGAACCGCCAGGACGGCCAGCGCGCCCAGCGAGGGCCACAGCCGTCGCGCGAGCGTCAGGTGGTAGCAGGCGTAGACGGCGGCGCCGGAGACCAGCAGGCCCCCGGCGAGGGCCGCGCACCACCAGCCGTGGAATACCCCTTCGCGGAGGACGCCCCAGAGGAACGCCCCGACCAGCACGATCCGGACGCCCCAGGACATCACATGGCGGCGCCGGGGCACCCCCACCCGCGAGAGCGCCTCACGCGCGGGCCACTCCGTCCAGAGCGCTGTGACCTCGTTCGGCATGGCCGCCACTCCCCCCGGATCGCTGATCACGCCGTCCCCGCCGGCCGGTCGCCGACGAGAAAGACGCTACGCGGACCGCAGCCGGGCCGGATCGGAGCACGGGTGGGCCCGGGGTGGATTCCGGGTGGAGATCCGCTCTCCACCCAGGGGTGGAGAGCGGAGGGAGGGCGCGGTACCGGGACCGGGCCCGCCCCGGGCTCAGGCGTCGATGCGCGAGCGGTCCAGCGTGGCCGCCGAGTTGGTGATGAACTCCTTGCGCGGCGCGACCTCGTTGCCCATCAGCAGGTCGAAGGCGCGCTCCGCCGCTTCCAGGTCGCTGATGTTGATGCGGCGCAGGGTGCGGTGGCGCGGGTCCATCGTGGTCTCCGCGAGCTGGTCCGCGTCCATCTCGCCCAGACCCTTGTAGCGCTGGATGCCGTCCTTGTAACGGACGCCCTTGCGCTCCAGCTCCAGCAGCGTCTGGCGCAGCTCGCTGTCGGAGTAGGTGTAGATGTACTTGTCCTGGCCCTTCTTCGGGTGGGTGAGCTCCACCCGGTGCAGCGGGGGCACCGCCGAGAAGACCCGGCCCTCCTCCACCATCGGCCGCATGTAGCGCTGGAAGAGCGTGAGCAGCAGACAGCGGATGTGGGCGCCGTCGACATCGGCGTCGGCGAGGAAGATGACCTTGCCGTAGCGGGCGGCGTCGATGTCGAAGGTCCGGCCGGACCCGGCTCCTATGACCTGGATGATCGCGCCGCACTCGGCGTTCTTGAGCATGTCCGAGACCGACGACTTCTGGACATTGAGGATCTTGCCCCGGATCGGCAGCAGCGCCTGGAACTCGGAGTTCCGCGCCAGCTTGGCCGTGCCGAGCGCCGAGTCGCCCTCGACGATGAACAGCTCGCTGCGCTCGACGTCGTCGCTGCGGCAGTCGGCGAGCTTGGCCGGCAGCGAGGAGGACTCCAAAGCCGTCTTCCGGCGCTGCGCCTCCTTGTGCTGGCGCGCGGCGATGCGCGTCCGGGCGGCCGCCACGACCTTCTCGAGCACGGCCCGGGCCTGCTGCTTGGCGTCGCGCTTGGTGGAGGTCAGGAACGCCTTGAGCTCCTTGGCCACCACATTGGCCACGATCCGGGAGGCCGCCGAGGTGCCCAGGACCTCCTTGGTCTGTCCCTCGAACTGGGGCTCGGCCAACCGCACGGTCACGACCGCGGTGAGCCCCTCCATGGCGTCGTCCTTGACGACGTCGTCCTCGGCGACGCGCAGCAGCTTGGCCGAGCGCAGCACCTCGTTGACGGTCTTGGTGATCGCCCGCTCGAATCCGGTGACGTGGGTGCCGCCCTTGGGGGTGGCGATGATGTTGACGAAGGACTTGACCGTGCTGTCGTAGCCGGTGCCCCAGCGCAGCGCGACGTCCACGCCGAGCTCGCGGGTGACCTCGGTGGGCGTCATGTGGCCGCGGTCGTCGAGGACCGGCACGGTCTCCTTGAAGGTGCCCTGCCCGGACAGCCGGAGGATGTCGCAGACGGCCTTGTCCTGGGCGAGGTACTCGCAGAACTCGCTGATGCCGCCGTCGTAGTGGAAGGTCTCCTCGGTGGCCTCGCCGCCGTCGATACCCCGCTCGTCCCGGACGACGATCGTCAGGCCGGGCACCAGGAACGCGGTCTGCCGGGCCCGTCCGTAGAGGGTCTCCAGCGAGAGCTTGGCGTCCTTGAGGAAGATCTGGCGGTCCGCCCAGTAGCGGACGCGGGTGCCGGTACGGGCCTTGGCCACCTTCTTGCCCTTGAGCAGGCCGTTCGCGGGGTCGAAGGGCGCGTCGGGGCCGGGCTCGGTGAAGATGCCCGGGACGCCCCGGCGGAAGCTGATCGCGTGGGTGCGGCTGTTGCGGTCGACCTCGACGTCCAGGCGGGCCGAGAGGGCGTTGACGACGGAGGCGCCGACGCCGTGCAGACCGCCCGAGGCGGCGTACGAGCCGCCACCGAACTTGCCGCCCGCGTGCAGCTTGGTCATCACGACCTCGACGCCCGAGAGGCCCGTCTTGGGCTCCACGTCCACGGGGATGCCGCGGCCGTTGTCCCGGACCTCCACGGACCCGTCGTCGTGGAGGATCACCTCGATGCGGTCGCAGTAGCCGCCCAGGGCCTCGTCGACGGAGTTGTCGATGATCTCCCAGAGGCAGTGCATGAGACCGCGGCTGTCGGTCGAGCCGATGTACATGCCCGGTCGTTTGCGGACGGCTTCGAGACCCTCGAGGACGAGCAGGTGCCGCGCGGTGTAGTTGGATCCGTCCCGGTCTGCCCCGGTCAGCAACGCAGTGGACGGCACGGACGTCTCGGCGGTCACGCGGTTCGCTCCTCGCTGAATTTCTGTCTGGCCCGTGTGGGGGCACATGGGTGGCTCGTTCGCCGTTCAGAGGGTACCGAGGCCTGGTAGAGCCTTTGTGCCGCCACCCTTGAGAACAACCATGCTAATCGAGCATCGATCAGATGTTCGATACCTCGATGGAGTGACATGCACATCACGTTCCCTTCGAGGCATGAACCATTTAGGCTCCGGGCACGTCCTCAAGAACAACCCGGCAAGCCAGCCGGGAGGACGACAGCCCCCAGCGACGTGAAACCGTAAGCCCACGCAATACGGCTCATTCGCCGCCAAACGTCAAGATCCGGCTGACTCGAAAGAGAAGTTTCGAGGAAAAGCCACGAGCGGGAACGTTTTCGGCCTGGTTGGATGTTGACCCTGGTACGACAGCTCGTCGAGCTAGAGAAGAGGCGACGTTGACTACTGTTCTGACCCCCGCGAGCCCGCTGACGGCCGCAGACCGCTGCGACCGGTGCGGCGCTCAGGCTTACCTGCGCGTCGTTCTCATGAGCGGCGGCGAACTGCTCTTCTGCGCCCACCACGGTCGTAAGTTCGAGCCGGAACTCAAGAAGATCGCCGCGGAGATACAGGACGAGACGGAGCGGCTCACCGCCGTCCCGGCGTCCGCGTCCGACGAGGACCGCTGAGTCCTCGGCCGAACGCCGACACATCGCGACCCACGACGAGCGAGGTCCTGCCATCGGCGGGACAGCCGCGGGCGGCTCCCCCAGCGGGGGAGGCCGCCCGTTCTCGTCTCCTCACGGCGACACCCGGGCTCCTCGGGCCCCGGCTCATGGCGACACCCGGCCCGGCCGCGGCGCCGGTGTCGGCGCGGGAGCGTGCTGTGACGGCGGCGGGGCGGCCGGTGCCGCCGGAGGCGGTGGTTTCGCCGGAGGAGCGTGTTCCGGCAGGGGCTCGGCACTGTGGGCCCGGACCAGCCCCATCACCGCCGAGATGCGCGTATAGACCCCTGGATGGCCCGCCTGGGCGCAGCCGCTCCCCCAGGACACCAGCCCCACCAGCCGTCCCCTGGCCACCAGCGGACCTCCGCTGTCCCCCTGGCACCCGTCCCGGCCCCCCTTGGGGAGTCCGGCACAGAGCATCGTGGCCGGGCTGTACGTGCCCTCGGGGCCGCCGGGATACGCCTTCCGGCACAGGGCGTCGTCCAGCACGAGCACCCGCGCCGCCCGGAGCGTCTCCGCGTAACGGCCGGTTCCGGTCGTGTCACCCCAGCCGTAGACCCCCGCGGCCGTGCCCGGCTCATAGGCGGGATCGCCCTGCGGGGCCATCCCCAGCGGACGACTTCCGGGCAGTTGCTCCGCCAGAGTGAGAACCGCCACATCGCCGGCGTTGGTCTCCATGTTGAACTCCGGATTGACCCACGTGGCCTGGATCGGCACCTCCGCGCCCCCGCCGCCGCGCATGTCGGCGCGCCCGGCGATCACCCGCAGGTCCCTGGCCTCCGCCGGATCCACGCCGAGGACCTCCCGGCTGAGGCAGTGGGCGGCCGTGACGATCGTCCTGCGCCCCACCACGACCCCGCCGCAGAACTGGCCGGACCGTACGTCGCCGAAGCGCTCCCGGCTCGCCACGGCCACCATCCAGGGCACATCGGTCACCTTCACGGCCACTCCCCCGACGACCTTGCGGTCCCCGGCCCGTACCGGAGACGGCGCCGCCAGCAGCAGCACGACCGTTCCGACGAGCAGGTACCTCAGGACGCGCATACGGTCTCCCGACGGAACGGAGTTCTGTGCCTACCCAGCGTCACCCCGGGCGCGCGTGCGCGCATCCGGAAAACAGCGGGGCCCGGCTCCTCCAACGAGGAACCGGGCCCTACCGCGACGAATCCATCCGGATGGATCAGTCCAGGTAGTCGCGCAGGACCTGCGAGCGCGACGGGTGACGCAGCTTGGACATCGTCTTGGACTCGATCTGGCGGATGCGCTCACGCGTCACGCCGTAGACCTTGCCGATCTCGTCGAGGGTCTTCGGCTGGCCGTCGGTGAGGCCGAAGCGCATCGAGACGACGCCGGCCTCGCGCTCGCTCAGCGTGTCCAGGACGGAGTGCAGCTGCTCCTGCAGGAGCGTGAAGCTGACCGCGTCGGCCGGGACGACCGCCTCGGAGTCCTCGATGAGGTCACCGAACTCGCTGTCGCCGTCCTCGCCCAGCGGGGTGTGGAGCGAGATCGGCTCGCGGCCGTACTTCTGGACCTCGATGACCTTCTCCGGGGTCATGTCGAGCTCCTTGGCCAGCTCCTCCGGGGTGGGCTCGCGGCCCAGGTCCTGGAGCATCTGGCGCTGGACGCGCGCGAGCTTGTTGATGACCTCGACCATGTGCACCGGGATACGGATGGTGCGGGCCTGGTCGGCCATCGCGCGCGTGATCGCCTGGCGGATCCACCAGGTCGCGTACGTGGAGAACTTGTAGCCCTTGGTGTAGTCGAACTTCTCCACGGCGCGGATCAGACCGAGGTTGCCCTCCTGGATGAGGTCCAGGAAGAGCATGCCGCGACCGGTGTAGCGCTTGGCCAGGGAGACCACCAGACGGAGGTTGGCCTCCAGGAGGTGGTTCTTGGCGCGCCGGCCGTCCTCGGCGATGATCTCCAGCTCGCGCTTGAGCTTCGGGGCGAGCTTGTCGGAGTTCGCCAGCTTGTCCTCGGCGAACAGACCGGCCTCGATGCGCTTGGCGAGCTCGACCTCCTGCTCGGCGTTGAGCAGGGGGACCTTGCCGATCTGCTTCAGGTAGTCCTTGACCGGGTCGGCGGTGGCACCGGCCACCGCGACCTGCTGCGCGGGAGCGTCGTCCTCGTCCTCATCGGACAGGACGAAGCCCTTGGTCTCGCCGCTCTCGTCCTCTTCGTCGCCCTTGCCGGGAGCGGGGGTCTCGTCGAGGAGCTCGTCGTCGAGGAGCTCGTCGGCGTCCTTCTTCGAGGCGGTCTTCTTCGCCGCCGTCTTCTTGGCGGTGGTCTTCTTGGCCACCGTCTTCTTGGCCGTGGTCTTCTTGGCCGCGGCCTTCTTGGCGGGCGCCACGGCCTCGTCCGCCTCGCCGTCGTACACGCCCTGGGCCGAGGCCGAGGACGCCGTGGACGCCGAGGAAGACGTCTGCCGCGCCGTGACCGTCTTGGAGGAGACGGCCTTGGTGGCGGTGCGCTTCGCCGGGCTCTTCGCTGCGACGCTCTTGCGGGTGCGCTTGGGCGCCTCTGCGGCACTGACCATCAGCGTCACACCCTCCTCGTCGAGGACCTGGTTGAGGCTGCGCAGAACGTTCTTCCACTGGGTTGGCGGAATCTGGTCAGCCTCGAAGGCCCGACGCACGTCGTCGCCGGCGATCTGCCCCTCGGCCTTTCCCTGCTCGATGAGCGCCATCAGAGACTCGGATTCGGCGATCTCCGGCGGGAGCGTACGGGATGTGCTGGCCGACACGAACAACCTCTCGGAACGATGGAAACGGCTTCCGGATCCGGCCCCGTGTACGGGCGACCGGCTCCGACGACCGCCGGCAATGGATGAACCGACGGCGCGGGCGGTAGTGCAGAGCAACACAGCGTCTCGGACGAGGCCCGTATTCCCTCCGCGGCTACCACCTCTTTAGTCATCGCGCTGCCTCAAGGAGCGTTACGCCCAATCCCCGTGGCCCGAGTCACACCCCATAACGGAGTGAAAGCCTCTGAAATGGACAGATCACCGGAAGGGCCGCCGGAGCGGCCGTTCCGTACGACCTTTTCGCGCGGCCGTTCCGCGCGGTCGTGCGGAACGGCCCGTCCGGCCCGCGCGTACGGCCGTACGCGCGGGCCGGGCGAGCGGCCCCGCACGCACCGCCCCCGTCCCGGGGGTCCGCCCGCGCTCAGTGCTCGCGCGGAGCGGGCACCACGCGCTCGACCTCGGGGTGGGCGATGAGCAGCTGCCGCATGGCCGCCTCGGCCCCGGCGCCGTCACCGGCCCCGACGGCGTCGACGATACGCAGGTGCTGACCGACGCCCGCCTCGGTCGGACGGTCGCAGCCACCCGCCGAGGCCCCGGAGACGTGGAGGGCGGCGGAGACGATGCCGGACAGGTGCTCCAGCATGCGGTTGCCCGCGACCTGCAGCAGCAGGGAGTGGAACTCGGCGTCGGCGCGGGCGAAGGTGAGGGAGTCCCCCTGAGCGAGGGCGTGACCCATGATCTCGGCCATGTCGGCCAGGCGCTGCTGGATGTCCTCGCGGCCGTGACCGGCGGCGAGCCGGGCGGCCAGCGGCTCGATGGTCCAGCGGAGCTCGCAGAGCTCGCGGCGCTGGTCCTCGCGCTGGGGGCCGAAGGCCCGCCACTCGATGATGTCGGGGTCGAGGAGATTCCAGTCGCTCACCGGCCGGACCCGGGTGCCGACGTTGGGGCGGGCGCTGACCAGGCCCTTGGCCTCGAGGACGCGCAGGGATTCACGGACGACGGTGCGGGAGACCTCGAAGCGCTGCCCGATCTCCTCGGGGACCAGCGGGCGGTCGGCGCCCAGGTCACCGGAGACGATCATCTGGCCCAGCTGCTGGACGAGCTGGCCGTGCAGCCCTCGGCCCCGGCTGCCGGCGGCACGGCGGCCGGCACGGCTCAGCTCCGCGTCGCCGTCCCAGGAGGGTACGGCGCCGCGGTCGGCCCCGGAGGCCTCCGCGTAGGAGTAGCGGTCTAGCTCGCCCGGACCGGCGAGGCCGGAGTCGGCGGGACGAGCCGCGGTCATCATGGTGTGCGCAAGGGTACTCACGCTTCCTTTGTCGGCGACGCGTCCGGACCCCTTGAGGTCTTTGGTGAAAAGCACACGAAAGGGTGATCGCCCATTACCTTACAATTGACGCCCAAACGGACAGAACGGGGCACGTCACAAGGGTGGGCGACTGCGGAGCGTAAGGACAATGGGTTCTTTCCCGGGGCCTCCCCGGACTGATTGTCACTCTGCGTTCCCTCGCGTCCGGCGTGGCGCAATAGCACACCCCTCACCTCGCACGGCCGCGGAACACCGTCAGGACGTACGCCCCCAGCAGCCCGGCCAGGCACAGGGCCAGCGCCCAGCCGATCGGCTGGGACATCAGCCGCAGCGCCGTGGAGACCCCTTGGTCCAGCCCTGACGGCCACTGCACCACCGCGGCCGACCGCAGCCGCTCCGGCAACCCGATCAGCGACCGGGCGGCGGGCCGGGAGAGCACACCGCCGAGGACGGGCACCACCACCGTCGGTACGGCCAGCACCGCGACGAGCCCCAGCGCGGTCGACCGGAACAGCCCCGCGGCGAGCAGCCCCGCCCAGGCGCACCCCACCGTGAGCACCGTCCAGCCCGCGAGCGTCGCGGTCCAGCCACCGGCCAGGGCCGTGGCGGACCCGCCGAAGAGCAGCCGGAGCGCGGTCGTGTCGAGGATGACGGCCGCGAGGGCCAGGAACAGCGCCCCGACCGCGGTGACGACGAGCTTGGCACCGAGCAGGCTCAGCCTGCGGGGCACGGTGCCCTGGTCCGGGGCGAGCGCCGGATAGCGGTATTCCTGGCCGAAGGCGAGCGCCCCGAGGAGTCCCGCGCCGAAGGCGGCCGGCGGCAGCGGCAGCCACGCGGGCCAGCCGGTGAGCAGCCGCAGCGCGGGCGGGGCGCCGGTGCGGGCGAGGACCACGGAGGCGAGCAGGGAGGCTGCGACGGCCAGCACGGACACGGTCCAGCCGGTGCGCACGCCCGTGGCGCGGCGCAGCTCGTAGCGCAGGGGCCAGGCGGGGCCGGGGGCCGGGAGCGGGGGCTGCGGGCGGGCCCGGGGCACCCCGGCGGTGTCGTCCGCGGCGTCGTCGGCGCCGGCGGTGTCGCCGGCCGGATCCTCGCGCCGGCCGTCCGCGCGCTGGAGGGGGGCGACCGGCCCGGTGTCGGCGACCTCCTCCACGAGGCGGTGGACCAGGATGCCGTGGCGGTACGCGGTCTCGCCGACCGCGGCGCAGCTGCTGCCGTAGACGCAGATCCGGCTGCCGCCCTCGTGCACCACCTCCACGGGGGGCGCGTCCGTCGCCTCCCGGGTCGTGTCGGCCTCGGCGGCCAGGACATGGGCGAGGCGGCTAGCGAGGGGCGACTGCACGGCGACGCGGGGGCGCAGCCGCGAACCGGCGAACACGGCGGCCTCCTGATCGGCGACCAGACGGCCGTGGTCGATGGTGACGACCTGGTCGGCGAGGCGGGCCGCCTCGACCGGGTCGCCGGAGGTGACGAGGACGGCGCCGCCCTGGGACGCGTAGCCGCGCAGCAGGCCGTGCAGCCAGGCCGTCTCCCGGGGCGACAGGTCGCGGGCGGGCTCGTCGAGCACGAGCGTGTGGGGATCGCCGAGAAGGGCGGCGGCCAGGCCGAGCCGGCGGTCCATGCCCAGGGAGAAGTCGCCGAGGCGCTGGTCGGCGAGGCCGCTGAGGCCGACGACGTCGAGGACCTCGTCGGCGCGCTCGGCGGGGACCCCGGCGGCGGCGCTGAGCATGCGCAGGTGGCCCCGGGCGCTGCGCGCGGGGTGCCCGGGGACGTCGCCGAGGAGCACGCCGATCTCGCGCGTGGGATGGGGGATCCGGTCGAGGGGGCGGCCGCGGAAGAGGGTGACGCCGCGCCCGGGGTCGAGCCGCAGCATCAGCCGGAGGGCGGCGGTCTTGCCGGCTCCGGGGGCGCCGAGGAGGGCGGTGACGCGGCCCGGGCGGGCCTCGAAGGTGAGGTCGTCGACGGAGGGGGGCTGGTTGCGGCGGGGGACGCTGGTGAGTCCGATGGCCTGGATCATGGGCTTCACTCGCGGGACGGCGGGACCGTACCGCAGCACCGTAACCCGATATGTCCTATTTGCTACGCAACGTAGGGCGCTTCCCTCACGCGTGTCCCATCGGGCACACGGGTGGACCTGCCTCGGCCCCGGCTAGGCCTCCGGGCGCAGCATGGGCGGGTTGAGGAGGGTGGCACCGCCGGCCCGGAAGAGCTGGGCGGGGCGGCCGCCCTGGCGTGTCGTGGTCCCGCCCGTGGGGACCAGGAAGCCGGGCGTGCCGGTGACCTTGCGGTGGAAGTTCCGGGGATCCAGGGCCACGCCCCACACCGCCTCGTAGACCCGGCGCAGCTCGCCCACGGTGAACTCCGGGGGACAGAAGGCCGTCGCCAGGGAGGAGTACTCGATCTTGGAGCGGGCGCGTTCGACGCCGTCCGCGAGGATCCGGGCGTGGTCGAAGGCGAGCGGGGCCTCCTGCTCGCCGTCCCGGCCGAAACCGCCCTCCTGGTCCAGCAGGTCCTCCACGGGCGCCCAGCGCACGCTGCGCGCGTCGCCGCCGGGGCGCGGCGCGGGCAGGTCGGGCGCCAGCGCGAGGTGGGCGACGCTGACCACCCGCATCCGGGGGTCGCGCCGGGGATCGCCGTACGTGGCGAGCTGCTCCAGGTGCGCCCCGCCCGCGACCACCGGCCCAACCGGGTCGTGGGCCTGCAGGCCCGTCTCCTCGGCGAGCTCGCGGGCCGCCGCCGTCGCCAGATCCTCGTCGCCCCGCACGAACCCGCCGGGCAGCGCCCAGCGGCCCTGGTACGGCGGCTCGCCGCGCCGGACGGCCAGCGCGCACAGCGCGTGGCGCCGCACGGTGAGCACGACCAGGTCGACGGTGACAGCGAAGGGCGGGAAGGCCGACGGGTCGTAGGGCATGAAGCGATCATAGTCGTCTTCCTGACGATAAACAGGTGCTCTTCCGAGGTCCGAGCACCGCTCGTCCGGCGGTCCGGCGGGCGGTGGTACGCCGGACGACGGGCCGCCCGCGCCGCTCACACCCCCAGCTGCAGACCGTCGGCGGCCTCCTCGACCATGCCCAGCCCGAGCCTGCTGACGCGCACCGCGAACGGCTGGTCGGCCACCCGCAGGCCGGTCAGCCGCAGCTCGCCCAGCGGGGCGGTGCGCGGGGGCCGGACGGTCACGCTCCCGGCGGGCACGTCGGGGCGTATCCCCGCGAGGGCGGTCAGCAGCAGGACCGCGCCCGCGGCCGCGACCGCCGCCGGGCGGCAGGCCGCGGGATGCGGGAGCGGAGCGCCGCCGGCCGTGCGCTGCTCCCCCGCGTACATCTCCGGAAGCCGGTACCCGAAGGTCTCGGCGGCGTCGAGCGTGCCGCGCAGCAGCCCCGCGGCCTCGTTCTCGTAGCCGGCGGTGAGGAGACCGGCCACCGCGACGGCCGTCTCGTGCACGCGGACGGCGCCGCCGCGGTGGCCGAACGGATTGTGGCCGGGCTCCTTCGCCCCCAGGCTGCGCAGGCCCCAGCCGGAGTCGAGGGCGGGGCCGCCGAACAGCCGGGCGAGCTGCTCGGCGCGGACCGCGTCGAGCAGCCCCGGCGCGTGGCCGCCGCCTCCGAGGAGCCCGGTGTCCAGCAGGTGCGCGGCGGCGGAGCCCAGGTGCGCCGTCCGCCGGCCGTCGGGGGCGAGGGCCGCGAGGGGGCGTCCCCCGCCCAGGTCCTCGGTCCAGAAGTCCTCCCGGAATCGGCGCCTCAGCTCGCCCGCCCACTCCCGCAGCCCCTCGGCCCCGGGGCGGCCGAAGGCCTCGAGGAGGTCGGCGCCCAGCACGGCGGCCCGGTGCGCGTGCGCCTGGACCTCGCAGCGGTAGGGGCCGGCGGGGGCGGGGTCGGCGACGTACGCGCCGTCACCCGCCGCCGCCCGCAGCCAGTCCAGGCACCGCTCGGCGGCGGGCAGCAGCGACAGGACCTCCTGCTCCGGCAGGCCCCAGCGCCGGGCCTCGGCCAGCACCGCGGGAAACAGCAGGGTCGCCTCCACGCCCGTGCACCCGGGCGGCAGATGGGCTCCGGAGTGGCGCAGCGCGCCGGGGACGAGGCCCCGGTCGGGGCCGGGGCCGGGCATCTGCGTCCGCGCCAGGGCGCGCAGCGTCCCGGCGGCCAGCCGGGTGCCCAGGGGCAGGGTCATCCTGGCGGCCCACAGGGCCTCGGCGGGCGCGAGGTGCCCGCAGCGCCAGGGGACGCCCCCGGCGAGATGGACCTCGCCGGGGTGGGCCGGGTCGCGCACGAGCAGCGCCCGCAGGTCCGCCAGGCTGGCCGTCAGCAGGGCGCCGACGCGGGGGTCGTCGCCGTCCGCCGCCGCCTCGCCCCAGGGCGGCGCGGCGCCGCCGCGCCCCGCGGGCTCGGGGGTGCGGGGCCTGCCGGGCAGCTCGGCCCGGACCCGCAGCTCGACGCTCCGGGTGCCGCCGGGGGGCAGTGATATCTCCCAGCTCAGCAGTCCGGCCGAGGCCACGACATCGCCCGGCGGCGGCTCCGCGGCGACCACGGCCCGCAGGCCGGGCGCCGACCAGCGCAGCCCGGAGCCGTGCACGGCGGCCGGGATCTCCGGTCCGGCCAGGCCCGCGGCGACCGCGCCCAGCTCGGCGAGGTCGGTGCCCAGGGACACCTCGAGGACCAGCCGGAGCTCCCCGGGGGCCGCGCTGCGCACCGTGATGCGCTCGACGCCCTCGGCCTCGCGCAGCCGCTCGACGGTGACGGCCGGGTCAGGGCCGGCGTCGGCGGGTGTCCGCACCGTGCCGACGAAGCGGGCCCGGTCGGCCGCGAGCATCCTGCCCTGCACCGGGACCGGCTCGACGCCGCTCACCCGGACCCGGCAGCGGGCCAGCAGGCGCCGCCCGCCGCGGTAGAAACCGTCCAGCCCGGCCCCGGTGAGCTGTCCCTGCTCACCGGAGATCGCCAGGGCGGGCAGGGCGACGCAGATCAGCGCGTCGTGCACGGGGCGGGGTCCCTGGGCGCGGGCACCGGCGGTGCGCTGCGGGGGGACGGGGCGGCTGAGCGGCGGGCCGCTGGGGGCGATGCCTCGCACCTGTCTGCTCCCTGGGGCTGCACGGACCTGGACGGCCGTCGACGAGTGAGGGCCACTCAGGTGAACGCGGCCGGGCGGGGCGAGGTCACGGCGGCCGGGGGCGTGACGGCTCACTGCCGACCCCGCACGCCCCGCTGCCCGGCGCGGCGGCGCGTACGCGTCTTCCCCGTGGGCCCCTTCGCTCCGGCGGGCGCGCTCGGACCGCCCGGCCTCGACGGTCCGCCCGCGCCCCGGGGCGTGCTCTCCGGCGCGGGGACCGCGGCACGGCCCGCCCCGGCACCGGCCTGGGCGGCGGCCTCGGGCCCGCACTCCCCGCCGGCCGCCGCGGAGGCCGTACCGCCGTCGGTCCCCACGGCCTCCTCGCGTCCGCGGCGCTCGCCGCGCAGGCAGCGGCGCAGGGGCTCGGGGTCCATGCCGTCGTTGCAGGCGCGGTGGAGAAGCTGGGCGAAGAGGTATTCGGGGTCGGCTGTGAGGGCCTGACTCAGGGCGACGCGGGCCTCGGGCTGGTCCCCCGTCGACCACGCCACCCAGCCGGCGAGGGTGAGCGGCGCGGCGGCGTGCTCGGTGTAGGGCGGCACGCAGCGCCGGGCGAGGGCGCGCCAGACACGCAGGATGGCGGCGGCACGCGGTCCCTCCATCCATTCCGCCGCCCGGTCGCGGGTGACGCGGTCCTGGAGCCCGACGACGATGGCCGCCGCCTCGTCGCAGGCGAGCAGGGCGTCGTCGCGGGCGTCGGCCTCCCGCGGGTCGGCCGCCGGCGGCACGGCGTGGAAGCGCTCCACCACCAGGCCCGCCAGGTCCAGCGTCTCGCGGCACACGGTCTCGGCGCTCGTGCCGCTCAGGATCCGGGGGACGAGGTCGGCTGCGGCCGCGTCGAGGGCGGTCAGCTGCTCGGTGGCCGGGGCGCCGGTGAGCGGCGCGAGCCGTGCCTCCATCTCGCGCAGGGTCCCGCGCACCCGGATGCCGGCGTAGGCGGCGGCCGCGGCCATCACGGAGGTACCCGGAAGGACCATGGGCGTGCCCTCGGGCGGGCAGCAGCGCTCGTCGGGGCAGCAGTAGGACCAGAACCGCCCGTCGGACAGGCACAGCGCCTCGTACACGGGCACGTCGAGCCCGCCGCAGGCGAGGCGCAGGCTCTGGGCGAGCGGACGGAGGCGGTCCCTCACGTCGGCCCCGGTCTCGCCCGGCGCCGGGTCCTGGCAGAGGAACACGACGATGCCGTCGGGCCGGGGCCCTCGCTTGGCGCAGCCGATGACGAGGGTCTCGGCGAGCTGCTCACCGACCTCGGGCCATTCCTCCGGGTGACGGGGGATGCCCAGCCTGAGCCGGCCGCCGAAGCGGCCGCGCTCGCCGTGGAGGGCCAGGAGAACGATGCTGTCCGTGGGTAAGAACCCTGCTAACGGGTAATGGTCACTCTCGGGAGTTGACGCTGGTCAAGGCTGAAGTGGCTGTAAATTGACTCACCAACGAGGCGGGCCGTCTCGTCTAGCGATCCACGCAAATGCTCTACGAGAAGCATGGGCGCAGGCGCATCGATCGCAGCCAGATCCGCCGCGCGGGCGTCCTCAAGAACCCGGCGAGCCGGGCCTCCTAGCCATCTCATCCGACAACTTTTGAGCCGCGCGTGGCGGGTGGACCGGTTCTAGGCGAACCAACCGCAGTCCAAGGCTAGGGATCGGCGACGGTCGCGTCTTCGCTCACGGGCAGCGCTGTCTGCCCATTGGCCAGTTCCAGAAGCAACTTGACCATATCGTTAAGAGCGCCGCGTAGGCGCTCCACGAGGAGAATGAGGCTAGGGGCGTCGATCGTCGCCAGGTCCGCCTTGCGTGCCTCTTGAAGGTCTCGCGCTGCAAAGCTCAGCCGGGTGGCCTGTTCAGGGGTGAGACCCCACGCAGTCTGGCCGGATGCTTGCTCGGGCAACGGGTCCCCCCTTTGATCGTGATGGCGTGACTCTGACGGCTAGGGCTCCGCTGCACCAATGAGATTGCGAGTGACTTGCAGTACATCCGAGGAGGCCCCAGCCGCTGCCGCCCACGAAGGACGACCAGCCGGGGCCGAACTCACTACCAGTCCGCACCGTTAGGCGCCTATTAGTCCGCTACTGGACTGGGTGTCCAACCGTTGTCGGGCATGCCCGCTTCAACCACAATCTCGCCCAGGAACTGCTCCCGAATTTGCTGGCTCGGACTGGCAAGCGGCGAACCGGACCTTGGGCGTCCTCTCTCGACCGCATGGGGAGCGTAGGTGGGTGTCGCAGGTGGCGCCATGGCCAATTACTTGAAACTGGCCCTATCTGCAACCGGACGGGGAGGGCGCTACTCGTTGCCCCTCTCCTGCCACAACCGCTCGGCCGGTGCCGCGGCCTCCTGCTCCTCGAGGGAGAGGAAGCGACGCTCCGTCCGGCACCGGTGACACACGACGATGTGGCTGGGCTGGCCCTCGCTGTGGACCGAGGCGATCGGGACCAGTACGACCGCTGCCGTCTTGCACAGCGCGCACCGGGGGCGCTCGGGGGCTGGACTCCACTTCGGGGGTGCCGCCCCAGATGCCACGACGGCCAGCGCCTCCTTCAGGTGAACCGGGTCGGTGAGGGTGTACGGGCCCGGGCCCGGCTGGCGCTCGGCTGGGAGGACCCAGCGGTAGCCGCCCACGTTCTGCCCGGGAGGGGGCGCTGTGATCCTGTCGCCGCGGCGGCAGCAGCGCGCATGGGGCACTGGCCTGATGAAGAACGTGTTGGCGTTGTGGATGAGCCACCACGTGCCAAGCTGGCGGTGCTGGATCCGCGGGCCGGGGAGCTGGTTGTGCGCCTCCATGATTCTTACGGCGCGGAGAGCGACGTCAAAGGGGACGTGTACGACATCCCACGGCCGGCCAGCGACCATCGACACAGTGAGGCCGCCGGCCCACCTGCGCTCGGCGAGGCCCTGGTCCTCGGCACCGATGGCGAGCCGACGCCGGATGATGGCCAGTTCGTCTGGCGTAGAGGTCATTGGGCGGCTTCCTTCAGCAGCAGAGACTGGACAGTGGCGGGGTCGCAGAGCATGGAGTCGTCGTGCGGGGGCTGCACGGCCCAGTACGTGCCGCGCTCGGGTGCTTCAAGCGGAGGGGGCATGCCCAGGCAGTAGCCGTTCCCCAGTGCTGCGGACCCCGGTACCGTCCATCGCGCGGCGGTGCCCGGCGGGACAAGGGCGTACAGCCAGCGGCCGGCGCTGTCGGCGATGACGGCGCTGGTGATGCCGTGGTCGGCCAGGACGAGCTCGATGATGTCGCCGCGGGCGACCGCATCGGCTGGCAGCCTGATCGCGTCGAATCCCCTGCCCAGACGGATCGGCGCCGACTCGCTGCGCGACCAGCGCTCACAGGCCAGCGCGGGGTCAGGCTGCTGCGAGGCAAGCCACCGGGCGGCCCGGTGGAACGCGCTGGCCTCAGCGAGCCACTCTCTGGATGGGTGCAGCCTGCGTTCATTGGGGGTGAAGGTCACTGGGTGCTTCCTTCTCAAGGAGGGATCGGAGGGCGGCAGGGTCGCAGAGCATGTCCGACCCGTGAGGAGCGGGCAGGAGCCAGCAGGTGTCTACGGTTCGCCCCGCGGGGCGGGGAACGGACAGGTAGCTGGGGTAGGGATCAGCGCCAAGGCATTGGGTCCCTGTGACGGTCCATTGCCGGTAAGTGCCGGGTGGCACCAGCACGCTGTACCGCTCAGGGCGGTGCGAGAAGATCACCGAGTTGAAGATCCCGAACGAGCGGAAGCACTCCCGCACCGCCCCCAGATCCGGCATCGTTCCGCCGACGAGCGCCGCCGGAACATGCACGACGTCGAAATGCCGGCCGACCCGGATCCCGGCCAGCCGCCCCCACTCCCACATCTCCCGAGCCCGCCACGGACTCGCCTCCCGGCACAGCAGCCACTGCGCTGCTTCGGAGGGCCGGTCGGGCTTGCGGACAGGCGGGCTGGTCATCTGTATCCCTCCAGGGGGCTCCGACCGCCTCGGCTGAAAGCGGCACCCAGATCGGTGGCGTCAGTGAGCTTTCCAGTGCCGTCCGGCTGTTCCAGCCAGCCGCGGCCCGCGAAGTACCGGGTCACTGGCGGGCATCGCAGCGACCACCCGGCCGGCTTCACATTCAGCATGGGCAAGTCGGCCAGCTGCTCCTGGGCGTCGTGGGATACCAGCCACCAGGCGATCGACGCCTCGTAGTGGGCCAGGACCGGCCCGAGCCTGCTGGCCCGGCTGAGCGTTTCCATGGCCTCAATGGAGCGCGGCAGGGGGGCCTCGACGACGGACCAGGCAAGGGAAGAGAGCGGCGGAAACTTGTCATGCGCCCACGCGCGGCGTATGGCGGAGGGGTTGGCCGCGCAGCGGGCGAGCCACCGGGTACCGGGGTGGGTCACGGCTCGGCCCTCGCGGCTGCCAGCGCTGCGCGCAGTTGGCGAGGGGACACCAGGGGCCCGGGGAGAGGGTGCAGGGGCGGAATGATCCAGTGAAGCCCGACCGCATCCGCGTCGAGGGTGCCGTTGACGCCGACGTAACAGCCCTTGCCGAAGATGATCGTGTCCGGCTCGCTCCACTGGTCGGCGGTGCCGACGGGAACAAGGAAGTACAGACGGGGTTGCGGGCCCAGAGGGTCGCAGATGATCGGCCCTCGCCCGTCGTCGGTCTGCTTGAGGTGCGTGGCGGCGGCATAGGCGAGGGGCCCGTCAATGGCGATGGCGTCCCACCAGCGGCCGGCAGCCACGGCGTCGATAACCCTCTCAGGGGGGAGCCATGGCGGACGGGCACGGCGGGCTCGGGAGGCGACCGTCGTTCTCATGACCGGACCGTACGAGCAATGCTTGCGCTGTCGTGCTGCGATTGCGCGGTATTGCGCAGCGTGCGGTTTGGCTTCCGCGAGATTGCTAACCCAGGTCGAGGGCTGCCCGCGCGCGGGCGAGGAGGCGGTGCGCCTGGTGCTCGTAGACGGCGGCTTCGCGCAGGGTCTCCCATATCTTCAGGAACATGGTGATCTCGTCCGGATCGTCGAGCCACATCTCCACGGTCCACGTCTCGGAGATCACCAGACGCTCGTCGTAGATGGAGAAGCCGTCTCCGGGGGCGATGTTCACCTGGGCGCCGAGCGGGATGATGCCGAGGGTGACGTTACTCAGACCGGCGATGGAGATCAGCCGGTCGAGCTGGGCGGCCATCACCTCACGAGGGCAGAGGAGGACGTACAGGGCCGCTTCCCACACCACGAGGTCGAAGCGCTTGCCTGCCTCGTACAGTGCGGCTTGGCGCTGCATCCTGGCGTTCACCGCGGGTTCGATGTCCCGGGGTGTGCTCCGCAGCTGACCGTACCGGGTGAGCACGTGCCGGGCGTAGTCCGCGGTCTGGAGGATGCCGGGCACGATGCCGGACTCAAAGGAGCGTGTCGTGCTGGTCCGCCGGGCCTGCTCGATCCCGGCCTCCTGGCGCGGCCGGTGTCCGCCAGCCAGTTGCCTCCGCCACGTCCGGTAGCGCGTTTCCAGGCCTCGAAGCCGCCCCTTCAGCTCCCCGGCCGTCTCAGGCTGTCCACAAGCCATGGCCCACGCTTCGAGGTCAGCGGACGTGGGGGTCTGCTTACCGTTCTCCAGACGGGAGACCTTCGAAGGCGCCCAGTCCAGTGCGTCGGCGACCTGCTTGCCATTCAGACCTGCCTCGGTGCGCAGTTCCCGCATGCGCGCACCGAGGGTCACTCGGGCCTGCTGAAAGTCGGTGCTCACATGGAAGAACGTACCGGCCCGGTCACCTCACGCGCAGGGCGTGCGTAATGCCATGCAGCATCACGGATCTGGCACCCCTGGAGCACGGCGGCCGGGTCATCAGACAGTTCCATGCCGAGGGAACGATCCCCGTCGAAGTGGAAAAACCCGATCGTCCGCGAGTCGAACAGCCAGAAGTCGCGCATCGGTACGTCGAGCCGGTCAGCCTCAGTGCGGGGCAGATACCGAATGTCCTCACCGGCGGCCACGCTGTCCGCCACATCCTCCAAGAGCCACCGCTGATAGTCCGTGGCTGGCTCGTCGATGACGCGGACGCGCTCGACGCGCTTCCCCTCCTGCGTCAACAAGGCCATGGTGACCAGCCACGGTCTCGCTGGCCCTGGTACCGGTGGCTCGCCGCGCAGGAACCGCTGGAAGTCCTCGGTTTCGTGGGCCACTCCGTACGCCCGTCGTGTCTCCCAACGCCACGCCGTGTGCTGGAAACCGTCACGGAAGAACTCGGTGATGCCCGGTCCGCTGATCAGGTTGGGCACGCCGTCTACTCCTTGGGCGCGAAGCGCGTGAGCAGCGCGGCCGGGACGATCACGAACGTCTCGGAGTCCTTCACGTCGCGCAACTGCGCGAGATGCTCGGGGTTGGTGAGGCGGTCTCCTTGAACGACGTAGTTGCCGGTCTCGGTGTCCCGGTAGAGGGTCGGGCAGTCACCGTCTTTGGACGTCGTGCCGATGAACTCCAGGGCCATGAGGGCTTCCTCTCTGCGCTCTCGATCAGAGCCCTCATAATCATCTGTGACTCGCAGCTGCGCAGGAAGATTGCGAAAGATTGCGATGTGGTCCGGCCCCTCGTGGATTGCTCGCAAGAGCTGATTGGACCACGGCGCGAGCAGCAGCCACGCGGCTCGGATGGATCACTCCAGGCTAGCTGGCACCAGTGACACCGGCGCGAGTGAACACGTCGTCAAGCACTCGTGCGATGGCCACGTCGTAGCCCACCTGAGGGCCCACTAGATCCTTGAGACGGAGACCTTTGGGGATCCCGAAGTACGCCTCCACGTGAGTCATAGGCGTACCGTCATCTAGTACCGCCTTCAGCGCCGCGCCGCGCAGTTGATGAACGTCAACATTCACACCAGCCTCGTTGGCTACGGCACGCACCAGTTGAATGAGACGAACGTCGGAGAGCCCAGGCAGCAGGAACGAACTGGCCTCGTCTCGCGACTCGACAACAGCGTCCAGGGCCCGGGCCACAGTAGGCCCGATGGCGACCGTCCGGGGATGCGTGAATCCACCCACGGCGAGAACCGGCTGGCCGTCCCGGTCCTGATAGTCCTCCGGCCGGAGCACGGCTACCTCACCTGGCCGGAGGCCAGCCAGGAGCAGCATCGCCACCCCGGCGTACTCCACCGGGTGCCCGGCGACTACTGCGAGAACACGTGCAGCATCCTCAGCTGAAGCGGCAGGACGATCACGTAGCGCGGCGCCTCCAAATACGAGCCTGCTGCGAGGCTAGCGATCTGGCTGAAGCAGCAGAAGAGGATCAGTGAAAGCGCCCTGCTGAAGTGCCCACGGGTGCTACGTGTACGGTTCAGCGCCCCGCTGGCCGCCCGTGGTGCTCTGGCCCGGAACGGCAGGGTTACGGGCTTGGAGGCGGCATCTCCTGGAGCCGGTCGGAGCCGCACATGCACGGCTGGGCCCCTTCGAAGAGGGCGCGGCGCGCCTCATCGAGGGTGAGCGTGGCCTCGCAGTCAGTGAGAAAGCAGCCCTCGTAGTGGAGGACCTGGATTCTCATGCCGGGGGGCGAGGGAAGTTTCCGGAGGCTCCAGTGGCCAGGGAACTCTTCCGCGAGCTTGTCGCGCGACGCAGGCGCTGCCCGGCGGTGGGGGACGCTTGAGTAGTCCGTCTCCTCGATCTTGCTGATGAGGCTGGCTGGCGCCCGGAAGGTGACCGCTTGTGGTTCGGGAGCGATCTTGCCGCCGGGTAGCCGGAGCTCGGCCCAGAGATTGATTCGCAGCTCGCCCCACCATTCGCCGGAGCGCTGCTGGATCCAGGCCAGGAGCTCCGCGGCGACGGACTCACCGTCGACGAGCTCCACCCACACCTGGGGGTGGGGCGCATCTTTCGCGAGCGCTAGCTCGGCGGTATCGGGGGCCATGGCTATTGCGCGGTGGAGCTCTTGGTGGCCTTCTCGTGGATGCGCTTGAGGCCCATCCTGGCCTTGACGACCTTGTCGCGTTCCACGGTCGCCCAGAACGGGTGGTCGCCGACCTGGATGGAGAGGTCCACGGCCTTAGCCCGTAGGGCCTCGACGGCGTCCATATCGTCCTGGGTCCATCCTTCGGTAGCCGGGCGCCGGGTCGGATGCCAGTGGTCGGCCGGCCGCTCCCACCCCTCGTGGGGTTCCACGGACCACGGGAGGGTCTTGAGCAGGGCGGCGAGCTCCGCGTGGGTTTGGTGCAGCGCGAGCTGCGCTTCGCGGAGATCTTGCGGGTAGTCGAAATCGAGATTGGTCATCGCAAGGTCGATCGTACCTCTGTTCGATTAGAGAGGTCCTCCCCGCGCTCTGGCGTTCGTCCGCCGGTCGTTGCGCAGGCGCTCGCCTGCCGCTTAACCGCCCCGATCGACCGTTCCCCTCCCCAGCTACCAAACCCCAGCAAGAGCCACTGCGACACGGGCTCCGGCCCCCGAACCACACGATCAGCCGCCGGGGTGGACGCCTACCCGGTCCACTTCTTCGCACGTTCCCCTTTCTTCGGTGACCGGCTGGCCGTCTTCTTGGCGGCAGCCTTTGCCGTCTTCGCCGGGGCCTTCTTCGACGGCTTCCGCCCTCCGGAGCCCTTCGCGCCACCCCCACCTTCCGCGGCCTCGTCGATGGAGGCCTGCAGGGCGGCCATGAGGTCGACAACGTTGGACGGCGCAGCCGTCGTCCTGGCCGGCTTGCGTGCAGGCTGGGCCCCTGCCTTGGTGGCGACGAGCTCGCGCAGCGCCAGCTGGTACTCGTCCTCCAGGGCCTTGAGGTCGAAGTCCGCGGACATCTTCTCCATGAGGCTCGCGGCCATCTCCACCTCCTGCGGCCGCACCGTGACCGAGGCCGGCGGCGCGAGGCCAGCGGCATCCCGGACCTCGTCGGGCCAGAGCATGGTGTGGACGACCATCAGGTCCTCGTGGACCCGTAGCAGCGCCAGGGATTCCTTCGTCCGTAGGGCGATCTTGGTGACGGCCACGCGGTCGGTCTGCTTGAGCGTCTCCCGCAGCAGGATGTAAGGCTTGTTCGCCGCCGCGCCCTCCGGGGCCAGGTAGTACGCCTTATCCAGCTGAATGGGATCGATCTCGGACGCATCGATGAAGGCCAGCACGTCGATCAGCTTTTTCGTGGGCAGCGGCAGCTGGTCCATGAGGTCGCTGGTGAGCACCACTTCCTGGCCGTCGTGCTCGACGCCCTTGGCCACGTGCTCATAGGGCACTGTCTCCCCGCAGACATCGCACACCCGATGCCGACGGATACGTCCTTGATCCTCGTCGTGAACCTCATGGAGCACGACATCGTGCTCCTCGATGGCGGGCACGATCTGTACTGGTACGGAAACCAGCCCGAAGCCGATCGCGCCTTTCCAGAGAGACCGGGGCATGAGTTCAGGCTGAAGGCGGCTGGCGGGTCGTGCATCACTGCTCGCCCGGATGGGTGGCAGACGATGTTCAACCGCAGGTGCCCGCGTGACACCTTCCGGCTGGGGATGACGAAAGAGCCCGGTGCCCGCCAACGTGGCGGGCACCGGGCCAAGGAAGTCGGGGTGGGTCAGCGGGCGAGTGTCCCGTAGATGCTCACCAGGAGGCCGACCAGAGCGACGACGGCAGCGAGCGACGGCAGGGGCCAGCGGCCCCGCTCAAGGGCAGTGATGCGACGCTCGAGGTCGGCGATGTCCGACTCCACGGTCGTGGTGCGCTGGAGTGCGACGTCTAAACGGCCATTGAGGGTGGCAAAACCGGTGTCCACGGCTCCTCGTAGTCGTTCCAGCTCGACGACGACCCCGGCCTGGTCGGGGATGGTCAACGGCGTGCCACCGTCTCGGTGAGACCGGGGCCGGGCGTACCGCCGGAGCTGGCGATCGCGGTCAGGAGCGCGAGGACGGTGGCGAGGCCGGCGGCTGAGAGCGCTCCGCCCCAGTCGGCGTCGAGGACGCCAGTGGCGTTGGCGCCGAGGATGCCGAGGAGCGTCTGGGCGCAGGTGCGGATCATGCGCTCGAAGGTTGCGATCCAGAAGGCGGAGGTGTTCATAGGGTCACTTCCAAAGTGAAGGCCGCACGGCACAGGTGCCGGGGTGGACGGTGTTTGCCGCGATGGTTCACGCCGCGGTGAGGCAGGGGCTACCAGGTTTCGATGGCGTAGGCGATGCCCGGGGCGGCGGACTGGAGGCTGACCTTCTGGTCGCCCGGCTGGAGCGCCACGTCGACGGTCCCCTTCCCCGAGGCGAGGGGGACGTCCTGGATGCGCCAGGAGGTGCCGTTGTGGATCGCGACGCGGACCGTGCCGGTGGGGGGCGTGGCGGCGATCTGGTCCATACCGAGGTGCAGGCGTCGGCGCGGGTAGCCGGCCCAGGCGGTTCCGGCCGGGACGAGGACCACGGTGGGCTGGGCGCCGGGCGTGATCTGGCCGGTGATCCATTGGGGCATGTCGTCCTCCTGGGGAACGGGTGTGGGGTCCGGCGTGGGCTGGAAGGAGAGCGCCCAGGAACGGAGTTCGCCGATGTCGCGGAGGTGGCAGTAGTCGCGGTCGACTCCGTCATCGCTGTACTGGTGGAAGAGCCAGTCACCCTGGATGCCTGGGTCGCCTGCGGCGCGGCCAGCGGTGGCGATCCAGAGGAAATCGCCGCGGTATCCGGTGGTGTCGACGTTGCGCCAGTAGTCCGTGTTGCAGTACATCCCGACGGGGTTGTGCGGCAGGCGCTCCTTGACGTAGCGGAGCCATGTCTCCTTGTACGCCGCCTGGACGGACCTCGGGACGCTGCGGTTGGCGTCGTCGTAGCCCTCCCAGTCCAGGACGACGATGTCCCCCGGCTCCCAGTTGACCTGGGCGAGGAAGAAGTCGGCCTCCGCGTGGGGGTCGTTGGCCATGTGGGGGTAGTGGTAGCCGCCCCAGACCAGCCCATGGTTCTTGGCGTGATCGCGCTGGGCGACCCATTTGGGGTTGGTGTACCCGAGCCCCTCGGTGATCTTGAGGAAGGCGAAGGCAAGGTCGGTCGTGTCGGGTTGCGATGGCTGGTAGGAGGCCCAGTCCTGGCCGTAGATGCCCATAGGGGTGCGCTCCTTCGTCAGCGGCTGAGCCAGTACACGCGCATGCTGGGCGCGAAGTCGGCGTTGTAGGCGGCCAGGGCTCCGCCGGAGGACTGCTGTCCCTGGACCTCGACGTAGTCGGTGGTGCCGTTCATCACGACGATCGTCGAGACGCACTGTCCGCACAGCACGGAGTTCGTGGCGTCGGCGCCGACCGCGGCGCCGGGTACGGCGCTGCCGTTGAGGGTGATGCGGCAGCGCCGGTAGCCGGTGGCGTTGCTATTCCAGCCGGCGGTGCCGACGACGAGGTAGGTGCCGGGGACGGTCGCGGTGTAGCGGCTGGTGTTGGTGACGGTGGAGTGCCCGCCGTCGGAGTCGACGACCTCGGTGTCCAGGGTGAACGAGGTGAAGGTGGCATTGGAGATCGACTGGGCGGTGGTCTGGTAGGCCGAGAAGACCGGCGGCGCGGTGGTGTAGTCGTTGAGGGCCTTGACCTGGGCGTTCCACAGGGCGCCGGTGATGAACTGGCCGGGGACGACGCTGGCTGCGGTTGGCACGGTGCGTGCCATGCCTCACCTCCGGGAGGGCGTAGGGCGCGGGGGTTGGCGGTCAGTAGGCGAATGCGCTGGAGTCGAAGGTGGTGACGGGGTCCCAGGTGGTGGGGTCGGTGACACCGGTGGGCAGGGGCTCGCAGATGACGTCGCCGGCTGCGTGGGCCTTGGTGGTGGCCGCGGTCAGGGTGATGGTGGCCTGGGTCCAGCCGGGAGAGGTCGCGCCGACGGAGGAGACGGTGACGGTCTCCTGGTTGGCGGTGTTCTGCCCGAGGACGATCTGCTGGCCCGCGGCCAGCTGGGCGGCCAGGGGGTTGGTGGTGTCGGCCGAGGCGTTGACGGTGATGGAGGTGACGCCGGAGCCGACGGTGGTTTTGAGGGTGGTGTGCCAGCTGGCGAAGGCGGCGTAGGGGGTCACGTCGGCGGGGCTGCACTGGAGGGTGAGCCAGGCGTCGCCGTTGTCGTCCTGATCCCAGGCCATGTTCTCCACGAAGCAGTCGATGGTGATGGCTGGCGCGGGGCTGGGAGGGCGCCGCATGACGCGGATCCGGGTTCCCAGCTCGAGGGACAAGCAGACCGGCCACAGGACGGGGTTCGCTGACGGGTGCAGTTTCAGCGAGGCGACCCGGGTCAAGGGCTGCTTATAGCGGGAGAGGAGATAGCCGGCCGCGTCCTGGCATTCCAGAGCGACCGAGGAATTGATCGACCGGCTCTGGGTGCGCGGGAAGTAGTCGGTGATCGAGGTCGTGTCCTGGGCGTAGAAGTTTTGCCCCGTGCTGGTCTGGGTGACGGTCACCTGGTTGGCCAGGCGTGTGGAGTCGTAGTCGAGGACGCAGTCCTCATACGGGTACTCGCCAGTCGCGGTGTTTTCCCCGAAGGTGTAGAGCGGGGTGGTGGCGTTGTAGCGGGCGCTGCGGGCCTTGAAGACCACGACCCCGGAGCGGTCGACGTAGTGCTGCCCTGCCTCGGTCTGCACCACGGCCTCGAGGGCGCTGACCGCGTCCTGGCCGCCGACGCTGGCCGGGCCCATGGAGGTGGTCAGGCCGGTCTGGATGCTGGAGGGCCCGATGTAGCCGGACCACTTCAGGATGCGTGCGTAGCGCTGGTCGGTGGTGTCTCCTGTGAAGCAGGATTTCCACGCGTTGTAGAGGTTGTTCATGTCCGTCGTGGACAGGGCCGAGGGGAATTCGGCGCAGAAGGACACGTCGCCTTTGAAATTGTCGGTGGAGTAGCCACCTCCGGGGACGTCGACGTAGGCGCCGAAGTTGTCGCTGACCAGGCCCGTGGGCTCCTGGCTGGTGGGGATGCTGGTCCAGGTCGTATTGACGCCGTCCAGATGGACCGTGAGCGTGGCGTTGGCGTGGCTGTAGCTGACGATGGCCAGGTGCCAATTTCCGTCAGCTGCGGTGGTGGGGCCGGGCGTGTAGGCGACGTAGGCGCCGGCGCTGGCGGGGCCGTTGATACCGAAGACGAATTGGCCACTGGTGTTGATCAGCCAGTACAGGACGGAGCCTCCGGGAAAGCCGGCGCCGCGCTGGCTGTCCATGCTGGACCAGAAGAAGGCGCCGTTGGCGGGGTTGGAGCCGGCTGTGTAGCGCCAGGCCGCCATGCGTGTCCATTCTCCGGCGGCGTTGGCCGGGCCGCGGATGCCAGCCTTGTTCAGGGCGAGGTAAGTGGAGGCGCCGAAGGCGTTCTGCCCGGGGTTAGGGTTGCTGATCGTGGCGACGGTGTTGGTGGATCCCGTGTAGATGCCGGTGGTGGGGTTGGCGGCGGTGATCTGGGTGCCGAAGACGAAGGACCCGGGCCCGTATTTGCTGGTGGTCAGCGGTGCGGGCGGGTTGGTGCCGGTCTGGTCTGTGGCCTGCTGGGAGCCCTGGGGGTCCTGCATCGTGTACAGGAACCGGGGCGAGTGGGAGTTGATCTCCATGGTGAGTGCGTCGTCCAGCTGCTGCTGGGACAGCAGCGCCATGGCGTCCACGCACGTCGCCGTGACGGTTCCATAGGTGCCGGACATGGTCCACTGGGGCGCGTACCGCTCGGCGAAGCCCCCGTACACCGGGTACCAGGTGCCCGGAACGGTCCACGCCGAGGCCGTTGAGCCGCGCTCTACCTGCCAGCCATCCACCTGGATCGAGCACGTCGCTGCCGCGGTTGCCGCAACCCGGATCCCGTAGACCGAGTAGGCGGCATCCGCGCCCAGCGTCGCGGTGACGGTCACGGTGGTCCAGGCGGCCGTCGTGGACCCGGTGAGGGTGGCCGTGCTGCCGACGTTCGCCGTGCCGACCAGACCGGCGGTGATGCTGTAGATGAACGGCGCGATCTGCAGGCTGGTGCTGGCGGTGACGTTCCGCACCCGCATCTGCAGGGTGTAGGTCGCGCCAGGCTCGCCGTTGGGCTGCGGGGTCCAGCAGATCAGACCCGGCGTGGTGGTCCCCGTGGCGGCAGCGGTGCCTGAGGGGACGGAGCACTGGATGACGGTGCTGCCCTGCCAGGCGCTGCTGGAGGTGACCGTCGACGCCAAGGGGTCGGTGGCGGAGAACGTGGCGGGGCCGTTGTTGCCCTGGTCGATGACTCCCAGGGGCACGCCGCCGACGTCGCCGCCGGTGGCCTGGAACTGAGAGAGAAGGTTCCGGGTGGGCGGCCACTGGGCCCGGATGCGGTAGGGCTGGTACGGCTGGAGGTGCCCATAGAAGGGGCCGGCGCTGTTGGTGGGGTCGAGGTCGCCGGCGGTGTTGGCCAAAGTGACGGAGGCCTCCGCCGCCCGCATCTGGTCGAGCTCGTACTGGCGACCACGGCTCACAGAGACGCGGCCGCGGGTGCGGCTGCTCATGTCGGTGTAGCGGTCCAGTGGCACGTCGCCGCCGTTGGCGTTCCACCGTGCGCCCCACCCGTGCTCGGCCAGCGGCCAGTTCGGGTTCGCGACGCCACCGAGGCGGGTGTTGACGTGCTGGAGGGTAGCGACGAGCCCGGCGGTCTCGGTGGCGCCGGCCGAGGTCTGGAAGGCGAACGTCATCGCGGTCGCCGCCCAGCTATAGGTGCTCGAGGTCAGCTGGGACCAGGTGACGCCGTCGGGGGATGCGTCGGCGTACCAGGTGCCGGCGGCCTCCCGTAGCCGCCACCACCGGTGTGCGTGCCCGTCGTAGGTGAGCAGGGTCGTGGTGGCGGTGGTCCCTGCGGTCTGGAGAGTGAACTTGAAGACGCCAGCCTCCACCCGCAGGGCGACGGAGTTGTTGGCATCCACCTTCAGCACGAAGGCGGTCTTGGTGTTGCCCGAACCGTTGGGAACGGCGCCGATCTGGGCGTAGATGCTGCTGGTGGTGGCGTCGTAGAGGGTGTTGGAGCCGAAGGTGTTCGTCACCCCGCTGGTGGTGGGTTGGGCGAGGGTGATCAGGTCGTAGACGGTGTCGAGGACCGCCACCCCGCCACCGGTGATGTTGGACCACACGCTCGTGTCGATCGCGGTGCTGGTGAAGGCGTCGACGAGGGTGGCGATCTTCGGGTTGGGCACCGGGCACCTCCCTGACAGTGGCGAGGCGCCCGGTGGCGCTCGGGTTCGGTGGTCAACGCTTGTAGGGCTGCCAGGTCTGGGAGTTGCGGGTGCCGAGCTGGAGCATCTGCTCCTGCACCACGTCCCGCAATTTCCGCTCGGTCAGCACGTGGCCCTCGACGGTGAGGTGCACGTGCTGGTGGATCACCACGCTCTGGCCGCCACCCGCTCCGGCGAGCGCAAGGCCCGGCGCGCCGACCGCGCCCGCTCCGACTACGGCTCCGGCGAGGTTGGTCGCGGCCCGCGTTGCGTGATGGACCGCTCCCTCGATGCCCTTGGCCAGGCCTTGCGGGACGTACTGTCCGAGCTCGGCGAAGACCTGGCTCGGGGAGCGGATACCGAGAGCCTTCTTGATCGCCGACTGCATGGACTTGGCGATCTTCAGCATCTGGGCCTCGATCTTCTTCTGCTGCGACTCCAGGCCCTTCACCAGCCCCTCCGCCGACTTGATCCCCGCCCCGTACATGCTGTCGGCCACCGCCGCACCGGTGGCATCAGCAGCGGACTGCATGCCGCGCTGGAGCTGGTTCATCTCCGCGATCTGCCCCCGTGTCGCCGAGGCCAGGGCCTGCGCGGTAGCGCCTCCCTGGTCTACGCCGGCGTTCGCGATTTGCTGCACCAGATCCGAGCGCAAGCCCTTGGCGCGCAGCTGCTGAAGGTGGCCGGCGAACTCCAGGGTGCGCTGAACCTGATCACGCATGCGCTGGACGACATCGAAACTGGAGAGCGTGCCACCGTCGGCCGGCGCGGAAGCGACGATGGTCGCGTTCTGCATGATGGCCTTGGACGCTTCGTCCCTGGCCTTCGTCCAGTCCTTCCACAGGTCGGAGACCTTCTTTTGCGCGTCCTTCAACCGGGAGGCGACACTGTCTCGCTGCCGGGCCAGCAACATCAGCAGGGCGTTGTCGTGGGCCACGGTGCGCTGCAGCGCCTTGTGGGAGGAACCGAAGGACACGTACAGGTCGCGCGCGAGGCGCTGGGAGGCGGACCGCACGCGGGCGGTGGAGCCGGTGAGCCCGTCCACCAGGCCGTGGAGCACCCACGCTCCGAGTGCCTTGAACGTCCTCGAGGGGGAGGCGATCCCCAGCTCTGAGGCGAAGGCACTGGCCGTCGCCGCCGCAACGCCGCGCATCCGCCCGACCACGGCTGGCGCATCGGTGCTGATGCCCTGGGCCAGGCCCTGCATGAGGGCCTGGCCTGAGTACAGCGTCCAGCCCCGCCCGGAGAAGGGGCCCTCCTTGGCTGGGCTGAAAGGGAGCAGGTTCCGGGCCGAGGACAGCACACTGCTCACGGAGCTGCGCACTGAGCCGGCCATGGACTGGATGCCACTGATCAGCCCTCTGAGCAGGGCCTGCCCGGAGCTGTAGAGGAGGGATCCGAGGTAGCCAAGGGCGCTGCGCAGTTGGCTGGGCAGGCCGCGCATCCATCCCAGCACGCTGGCCGCCACGCTGCGGGAGGCCGCGTAGAAGCGGTTCCAGGCGCTGCTGGCCAGTGAGGACAGCTGGCCAGCGAGGGAGGCGAGCATGCTCAGGATGCGTCCGGGCAGCCCGGAGACCCACGAGACGAGGGATCGCCCGACGGCGACGGTCGCGCGGTAGGCCGCGGAGAAGCCGGCGGTGATCTGCCCCCAGTGCTTGATGATCAGGCCCACGGCGAGGCCGATGGGGCCGGTCAGCAGGGTCACCAGCAGCAGCCAGTGGCTCTTGACGAAGTTGATCACAAAGGACACTGCGGCGCTGATGGCCGCCTTGATCTGGTTCCAGTAGGTGACAACTCCGACAACAGCCAAGCCGAGGGGGCCAAGCAGGACGATCAGCAGGAGTTGCCAGTGCGCCCGGACAAAGCTGATCACAAAGGACACCGCTGCCATGACGGCTTTGAAGACCGCTTGTACGGCGTTGCGGAACGTCGCGAAGTGGAAATAGGCGTACACCAGCGCCGCAATCAGCGCGGTGATCCCCAGCACGATGAGCATGACGGGGTTGTCGCTCATTGCGATGTTGAGCAACCACTGAGCGGCAGCGGCTGACCTCTCGGCTGCAGCCTGAGCCAGGAGCCGGATGCGATTCAGCGCCCATGCTGCCGCCGCGCGCAGCCCGTTTGCCGCCGCGATGAGCATCTTCTTACCGAAGTCGACTGCTGCGAGACCAGCAGTCTTCAAAGCCAACCCGACGCTTTTGGCACCGTTGATGAGGCCGGACCACGCTGCTCTCCCGCCCCGGGCAGAGATTTCGCCGACCTTACGGCCGAAGGACGCCACGGCACTGCTGGCCTTCCCCGCCCCAGCGCGGATTCCGTCCCACGCGTACATCGCCCGCAGCCGTGCAGTGTCGAACGCAGACGAAGCCCCGGAAGCGACTCGGTCCCAGCGCACCTTCCCGATTGCTTTGCCGATCCCTCCGACGGCACTGACGAAAGGCTTGATGGCGCCGCCGATGAACTTCAGCACGGACCCTGTCAGAACAACGCCGATCACCGTCGCCAGAGCGTAGGTGGCGGCCTTGTGCTGCTCGAAGAACCCGATGACCGACAAGATGACAGGAATCAGCTTGGCGCCGATCGTGATGGCCGCCGTGGTGACGGTTTCCTTCAAACGGCCCATCTGCACGTTGAAGGACCGCTGGGTGATCTCCCAGCCCTCGACGTCCTTCCCAGCATGGTTCATAGACTTGCCGACTTTGGCGACACGGTCCCTGAAACCCTCAGTGTTCTCGCCCGTCAGCTGCAACGTAGTGTTCAGCCCGATCGCACCGCCGGTCATCTTCTTGATGGCCTCGGTATACGTCTGGGCCGCTGGCCCGCCCTTCTTCAGCTCCGCGGAGAAGCCGTTGGTCTTGTTCTGCAGGGTCGCGTATTGCGACAGCAGGTTTGCCTGCTCTGGCGGGAGACCCTTGAGCTCCTTACGCCAGTCACCGAGCGAGATGGTGCCCTTGGAGTACGCCAGCGCGAGCTTCTGCAGGCTCGGCGGCATGCTCTGGACCATCTTGTCAGCGTTGGCCGCGGCCTGCTTGGTCTGGTTGAACACGTCGAGCAGGACGGTGCCTGACCGCCCCATCTTCGACAGGACCGTCTGCGACAGGAGATCCAAAGTGCCCGTCAAGCCACGCTTACCAAGCTTGGTGGACACGTCCGTCGAGGACAGACCCAGGCGCTGCATTTCCTGGACGGCCACGTTGTTCGGCGCAGCCAGGCTGCGGATCGTGGAGGCGAGTTCCTGCGTTGCCTCACGTGCGCTCGTACCATGCTGCGTCAGCGTGGCAATCGCACCACCCACCTCCGCGAAACTGACCTTGTTCGCGGATGCAATAGGGATGACAGTCGCCAATGATGCAGAGAATTCCTGCATCGTCATTTTGCCCTCGCCGGCCGCGGTCTTGATGGCGTTCATCACGCGCACCGAGTCCGAAGCCTGGAGGTGGTACGACGCCATGACGCTGGTCATCGCGTTCGTGACGTCCTTAAGCTCCGCACCCTCCTCCCGGGCACCCTGAGCGGCGGCCCGGAGGACCTTCAGACCATCCGCCCCACGGTAGCCGGCCTTCTCGACCTGGTACATGCCCTCGGCCAGCTGGCCCGTGGACGTGCCGGTCGACCGCGCCAGCGACATGACGCCGTCCGAGACCAGCTTCAGGTTGCGCTCCGACTCACCGCATGCGGTGACCAGGAGGTTCATCTGCTGCTGGAAGTCACCGGCTGCCTTGACCCCGTAGGCGACGAAGCCGATCCCCACAGCCGTGGTGGCCTTGCCGACCTTCGTCAGCATGCCCCCGAGGCCGCCCATCCTGGCGGTGAACGACTCCCCGGTCTGGGCAGCCTGGGTCATCCCCCGGGTGAAGGGGGCGGTCTCGGCCCGTAGGCGTACAAAGAGATCGGCGACCTCGGCCACAGCAAACCCCCTCACAGCACGATGCGGGGCCGCTACGGTGAGGCGGCATGACGAGAGCGACAGAGGCCGTCGCAACGGCTGTGATCGTGGCGGGCCTGCTATGCGGCTGCGCCGCTCAACCGCCGGCGCCCAAGGCCACCGCCGCCACGACCGGGCCAGCGCCGACTGACGACGAGGCAGTCGGCACGAAGGCACTCGGGGGGCAGCTGCGAGCGGAGGACCTCGGTATCCACCACGAGGGTCTTCCGCCCGTCGAGGACTATCAGCGCAAGGCCGCCTACCTGTCCACGGTGTGCACCGAGCGAGGCGACGCGCTCAAGCAGATCATCGAGCGTGTCCACACCTCGCAGCACCAGCCCAACCGCTACCAGGCGATGGGCTACATGGCCGCGCTGCAGCACCCGCCAGCCTCTTCGTGCAACGGCTTCCGTTGATCACAGGCGCGGCCAGCCGGTCCGGAAGGCGCTCTGATAGAGCTGTGGCGCGACCGTGGTGACGCCGAACCGGTAGGCAGGCCGAAGGAAGGGGTAGACCGCACCGTTCTTCAAGCCGGTCTCCAGGTACAGCCCGTACCGGCTGGACGGTGTGCGCCCGTACGGTGGGGTGAACCCCACGCCCGTGCCCACCTTGGTCTCCCAACCGGTGCCGGTCGGCAGTACAGGGGTGTGGGTGATCGAGCGGCGCAGCGTCCCGGAGATCACCGACGGCCCGGTGCCGGGCCGTGCCGGAGTCGGTGTGCCCCGCTGATGGCCGCCAACTGAGGCGTTGATTTTGGCCTGGCGCTCGATGGCCAGGGACAATTGCGTCAGGACGCGACGAGTCTTGAGCTGCCCCTCACGGGTGATCTCCGTGAAGAGGCGGCCGAACAGCCCGGGGCGCAGCTCCACGTGATCACCCCATTCGCGACTCCCGCTCGGCGCGCCGTTGTTCGCGTTCCTGCTCGCGCTGCTCGTGCTCGGCGAGCATCCCGAGGATGTCCAGGCAGTAGCGGCGCACGTACACGGGCGTGGCCTGAAGCTGATCCCAAGACCAGTGCATGCGGCGCATCAGCACGTAGTCGGCCCACTCGGCCGGCGTCTCCTGCGACGCCCACGTCCCCTGGATGATCGATTCGATGGGGACGAGGACGTCTTCGTAGTACGGGGAGCCGGGGCCTACTGAGGGTCCGCGACGCGGCTGATCTCCTCCATGATCCGATTCGTGATCCGCAGCGGAAGCTTGGCGATGTTCTCCGGCGTGATGTCCCCCAGCCGCGGCTGCCCGCCACCCTCCCGCAGCTGCTCGTAGAGCGCGACGGGGTCGGCCTCCGGCCCGACCTCGGGCGGTGCCACGCCGTTGGGGTCGTAGACCTTCCACGCCACGATCACCCGCGCGAACACGCGGTACATGGCCTCCTGGGCGGCCTGTGGGTCGATCGGTTGGCCGTTGGCGTCGACCGGGACGTCCTCCGGGGTGATGTCCCTGGGCGGCAGCAGCTGCGGATTGCGCATCAGCACCGAGACCTCGTCACCAAGGTCGGGGAACTGCAGCAGAACGAAAGGGTTCGTGTAGCCAGACACAGGCTTGCTCCTTGAAGGTGAGGGCGTTGAGGGCGTAGGGGTGTCCTCGGCCGTGCCGCGACGCCCTCACGCGCGGCACGGCCGAGGAGTCAGTAGGCGGCCGTGACCCAGTTCTTCAGCACGGCCTGGATGGCGCCGGCGTCGGTGGAGTTGTAGATGCCGGAGATCTCGAAGTCGGCGGTGACGTAGTTGCCGCCCTTGTCGTAGCCGCCCTTGGACCATCCGGGCTGGGTGGTGGTCAGCGTCAGCGACGCCCCGCCGGCCGTGACGGGCTGGGTCAGTACCGCTGTGGTGGGGCTGGTCTGGAGCGCCTGCAGGTACTGGTTGTAGTCGGTATCCGACTCGTAGATCGCCTTGTACTTGATGTCGGCGTCCAGGACCCCGGAGAAGACCTCCCGCGGCTGCTGAGTGCCGTTGGAGGCGTGGATGGCGTCGACGTCGCGCTTGAGGGTCAGGTCGTAGGACAGGCCCCGGGTCGAGGAAGCGCCGGCATTGGTCATGGCCCACTGCCAGCCGAGCATCGGCTGCACGCTGGTGAAGGTCGGCGCGGACAGACCGGTCTGGACTGCTCCGATCCAGCCGGTCACCTTGGTGTCGATGGTGGCCGTGCCCTTCGGGTCGATCTTGAATCCGACCTCGGAGATCATGCAGCCCGGGTAGCCCCACGCCTCGAATACGTTGTGATCCACCAGCGAGTACGTCGGCTTGGCGACGGACGTGGACTGCTTGAACGTGTGCGTCGTCTGCGAGACAACCGTCACGCTCGAGGAGTGCGCCTTGGTCAGACCGCCGGACGGGGAACTGATGGGGATCGTGTACGGGCCCGAACCGGACGGCGTCCCGGTGATCGCATACTCCAGATTCGTGGAGGTGTCGATCGCGATGGTGGAGCCGGCCGGAATCGAGGCCGCGGTCGAGATGGACGTAGCCCCGATGGTGGTCGACGAGGACAGGGTCGTCGAGACGCCGGCGGTGACGGTGTCAGGGCCGATGACCCGCAGGAAGTAGCCCAGGACGTCGGGGTATGCGGCGAGCTCCAGGGATCCGCTGGTTTGACCGACGCCCTGGTACAGGCCCTGGAGGTTGGTGTCGTTGGCCCGGTACGACTCGTCCTTGAGCTGGGTGTATTCGATGTTGAAGTCGCTCTTGGTGACCGGCAGGTAGAACGTCGGGGCAAGGAACGTGCCCTGGACAGATTCCTTGGCGATGCCGACCCATCCGAGCCGAGAGAGGAGCGTCACCGCGGCTCACCTCCCTTGCTCTCGTCCGTGTCCGTGTTCTTCCTGGCCCGCGTCTTGGGCGGGGGGTCACTGGCCTCATCGGCCGTGGCCGTCGGTTCGTCGGCGGGACTCCAGCCATCGAGGAGGACCGGGTGGTCCGTTGTTTCACCGGGGGCCACTGTGCGCGGCCCGGAGTCGTCGGTCGCGGCGAAGTCCCACGCCGTGGTGGTGTCGTTGCGCTGGCGCACAGGGCTCTCCCGGGAACGGGGTCATGGGAAAGCCCCCGGGCCAGGCAGGCACGGGGGCTGAAAGGGGGCCGGGCGGGGCGTCAGCCGTTGATCTCGGCGTCGTCCGCCCAGTAGGTGACCGTGCACCGAAGGTCGGCGCGGTCACGCAGACTCGGCTCGGGATCGGCGAAGTCGACCGTGACTTCGGGCGGGTTCTCAGCCACGGACAGGAACCGGCCGCCGTGCGTCTTGTCGAGCATCAGGCCGCCGATGCGCTGCAGCACCATCTCCACGGCGTCATCGAGGGCCTGCTGCACCTCCTCGCTGCTACCGGTGGGCGATGAGGACGGCCAGACGATGCGCAGCTCGAACAGATGCCTGGCCATGCGGCGCACGTGGGCGGTGCGTTCCTCGCGCAGCTGGCGGCGCAGCACGTACAGCTGGGTGCGGCGCTGCGCGGGGGTGCGCGGAAGGTAGGCCTGGACGATGTCGAAGGGGCCGCCGAACGACGTGTGCAGCGCAGGGAGGCCGTCGGCGGGGTCGTATGCGGTCAGCCAGGCCGCTTCCCTGGCTGCCGCGTCGGAGCTGCTCACCCGATCACCTCCGCCGTGTTCACGTGCGCTGGTAGTTGCACAGGATCGCCTCGGCCTGGGAGGTCAGGACGCCCCGGTCGTGGCCGAACTGGGTGCCGGCCGGATCGATTTCGCCCAGGACCAGGCTGGCGGCGAGGAGCTTGCAGGCGCGGCCCAGGTCAGCAGGGACGGTGGCGTATCCACCGTCGTAGGTGATGCGGATGAGGGAACCGATGGGCAGGAACGTCCCCAGGCTGAACCAGACGTGGCCCGAGTCGGCCTCGGCGCCGATCAGTGAGGCCGCGCTGACGGTCTGCGACCCGCCGTAGGAGCGGAGGATCGTGACGTGGAGGTTGGCGTAGGTCCACATCTCGGGGTAGCGGGGGGCGAATTCGTTCAGCCAGACGTGCCGGACCTGATCCCCGGAGCCGAGGGCATCGGCATAGGAACGGCCGAGCGTGCCCTGGATGTCCATGGGCAGCCCGGCGGCCTCGGTGTACTCGTCGGGGTCGATGCCCTGGGCCCTGTGCGACTCCGGCACGCCCGTGAAGGGGGCCAGGCGGCGTCCGGTGATGCCCTCGCACTGGCGGGTGGCCTCGATCATGAGCTGGCCGAGGGCGTCGGGCGCGTAGTCCCGGACGAGATCGGCGAACTGCCCGGATGCCAGGTCCACCGAGGTCGCGAGCGGCGCCGGGGAGTCCGCAGCCATGGACTACTCCTGAACAGCAGGTCGGCGGCCGCGACGGCCGGCGCTCTTGGGCGCTTCCAGCTCGTCGGCTCGCGGGTCGACCTCGCCGAACTCCGACGGTGTCCGGCTGTCGGGCCCCGGCGTGCTGCCGGATCGCCGCGCGTTGGGGGTGACCTCGCTGAACCCACCGTCGGGGATCGCGAGGAGCGCAGCGGCCTGGCCGGGGTCCTCGACGTCGACGACGGCCCCATCTTCTGGCCAGGTATGGCCATGGGAGTCGCTGCCGGCGCGCTCCTTACGGATGAGCGGCATCAGGTTCGCTCCTTTCGCAGAAGGGGCACTGCGGCACACCAGGGGGAGGTATGTGCCGCAGCGCCCGGGGGCGGTCAGCTGGCGAGGGTGTTGGTGACCCGGGCCAGCCGCCCCAGGTACTTCGGGCCCCGAACCGCGAGGGTGGTGTCCGAGACGATCGCGAAGGGGAGCTGGTCGGGGCCGCTGGTGGTCGGGTAGACGTCCAGCGGGGTGAGCTCGCGCACGTAGGGGCGGACCACGAAGTCCTGGTTGCGGGACATCAGGTACACGTTCTCCTGGCCCGTGGACTGCGGCTTCATGGAGCTGTTGGTGCCCACGTAGGCGGCTGGGTTGGTCGCGGGAACCGTGCTGCCGTTCTTCGGGGTCAGGGTTACGCCGTCGTCGACGATGCTCGTGGTCAGGATCGGGGTGACCCCGTCGGCCCCGACGCCCACGGTGGCATCCACGTAGCCCAGCAGGGTTTCCGTGCCGGTGGAGACGGAGCGGAAAACCTTGTAGAGGTTGGGCTGCGCGCCGTCGAGGCCGGTCGGGGTGCTGAAGCTGAGTGTGACGGTGGAGGTGGCGCCGGTGGTGGCCTGGGAGACCTCGGCCGAGGGCAGGACCTCGCCCTGGCGGGCGATGACCGGCACGATCCGGTAGTAGTACGTCGCCGCGGCCAGGGAGCCGCCGCTGGTGGAGGTGGCGGTGGTGACGGTGCCCATGCTGAACGCCCGCGCGGACAGGAAGCTTGTCTTCACCAGCGGGACGTCGCGGTAGGTGAGGACGTTGAGGCCGCTGGCGATCTCCACGCGGTCGACGAAACGCTGCTGAGCGGTCAGCAGCTGCGCGACGCGTGAGGCGGCGGTCGGCGACATCACGAACATCCAGCTGGAGTCCTGCACGGCCATGGCGGACTGCTGCTCGACCATGTCGATGAGCTGGTCGAGCGCGCCCAGCGACAGCGCGGCGTTGAAGTCGATGGCGTTCTGAGACGTGCCGGAGAAGGTACTGGCGAGGGAGTCCAGGCCATCGAACTGCGGGTACCCGCCGTACTGCGTGGATCCACTGTTGCCCCACAGGACGGCGTTCTCGATGTCCCAGTACAGGCCCTGGATCGATCCCTCGATCTCCTGGGCGCGCAGGTCCCCGATGAGCTGGCGGGTCACGGCCTGGGAGTAGCCGGTGACGGCGCCGACCGCCTGGAGGTTGCGGATGGTGAAGGAGTTCTGGACGTAGGTGGAGTTGCTCACCGGGCGGGCGCCGCCGTCGGTGACGAATCCGCCCTGCCCGCGAGCGGTGCGCTGGTTGAAGTAGTAGACCGTGCTGTCCCACTTGCGGCTCGGGATCGCCCGCACGAGCGGGGAGTAGCGCCGCTGGTACTCCAGCAGCATCGGGTCAATGATCTTGGGGACGAGCGCGGCCGCGCCGGCCGCCGTCAGCGCCTCGCGCAGTTCATTCTGGCTGGTCATGACAGTGCCTTTCCGGCAGGTAGATACGGCGAAGCCCCGCGCCACGGACATGGGCGGGGCGGGTGACCATCGCTGCCGGGCGGCACCAGCACACAGGCGCGCTGGCGGTCAAAGAAGGAGGCTTCGTAGGTGACTACTCGGGCTGCTCTGCGCCGCGGGCGCCGAGGACCGCGCCGACGGTGAGCGGAGCGATGAACTGCCGCCACTCCTCCTGGGTGTACTCGTGCAGAGGCTTGGCCGGCGCACCGTCCGGCAGCCCGGACGCGGCCGGGACGGAGGACTCACTCACCGGGACGACCAGCCCCTTACGGGCCGGACCTCCGGTGGCCTCGACGTGCTCCTGGACCGCGCGCGGAAGGGCCTGGGCGATGCCCTCGGAGACCAGGCGGGTGATGCGCTGCTCCTCGGTCTCGGTGACCTCCGCCGCGGCGGGAACTGTCTCGGCCACCGGCTGGGCGGGCGCGGACTCCTGCGTGGCAGGCTGCGGCGGGGTCATGGCGGTGACGAACGCGGCGAGAGCGTCGTTCAGCTTGTCAATCTTCGCTCCGAGGGCGTCGATGCCGTCGGTGGTGCCCGGGGCCTCGGCCGCCGGGCTGGTGGACTCCGCCATGGCGGTCTCCTTCTCCAGGGTGGGGTCGGCGGCCGGCGTCTCCGGTGCCGATGTCTGGGGGGTGAGGGCGCTCTCCATGGCGTCGTCGTCGACGTCTTCGAGTTCGCCGTCGGTGTCCTCGGCCGGGGCGCCGGAAATGTCGATGTCGGCGTCCATGTCCGGGTCGAGTCCCGCCAGGGCATGGCAGGCGCCGGCCATGGCCGCGCGGCCGATGGCGTCCAGGTCGTGCGGGTCGATGCAGTAGGAGGAGACGGTCACCGTGGTGGGGCCGTTGGTGAGGCTGATGCACATCGACCCGGCGTGCGCGGGATCCGCGTCATATCCCAGGCCCTCGGCGACGGCTTCGCTGACCTGGCCGATCGGGTCGATCAGCCATCCCTCCTGGGTGGCGACGGTGACTCCGAAGCCTTTGAGGGCCTTGGTGATGCGCTGCTTGATGCGCTTGAGCTGCGCGGCCGAGTAGGCGCGGGCATTGTCGGCCTGGTTGATGTACGACCACGCGGCCTTGGCGCGCGCCTTGGTGTCGATGGGATACCGCTTCTTCTTGTCCGCCTGGTACCCCGGGTCGGCATACGGGCCGCCGCCCGGGACAGGGGTCTGGGCCGGCGCGGTGTCGGCTTCCGTGACGGTCGTGTCCACCAGCGCCTCCAGCACTGACTCGGTGATGAGCACCCTGCCGGGCGCGCTCTCCGCCGGCGCCTCCGGCGCAGCGGGGGTGAAGCTGTCCACTCGCGCTCCGGGCACGCCCGGCTTGCGGGTGAAGTCGAGGCCGTCGATCTCCAGATCGTCCGCGGTCTCCACCGGGACGCCATCGGGGCCTGACTGGCGGCGGACCTTGCCGACCCAGGCGCCGCGGATGCTGACCCCGGCCAGAAACGGCGGCCCCCCGGTGCTGTCAACCAAGGCGGCGATCGCCCGGGCGTGGTCGGTGTCGGCGAGGTCGGCGGTGTAATGGGCGGTGCCGTCCTCGGCCTGGGTGAGGCTTGTGAGGCGGCCGACGATGTGGGTGGAGTCGTCGTCTGCCGCGTGGTGCGTGAGCATGGTCAGCGGCTGGGTGCCCTCGTCGATGCGGGCCTGGGCGCGGGCCACAGCGCGGCCAATGACCTCGGCTGTGTACAGGCGGCCGTTGCGGGAGACCCCGGGGACCAGGGCGATCCCGGTGACGGTGCCAATGCGGGTGGCCACGCGGGCCTCCTTTCGGATCAGGCGAACCACGACTCGAAGTGGCTGAGGCTGACGTCTGCGGCGTAGCAGCAGCGGCACAACGGATGGGTCGGCAGCCGCGGTACGTCGAGCGTTGTCCAGGGGCTGCCTGCCTCGTAGTCGATACAGGTCTCACACACCCGGCCGTCGCCGGCCGTGATGACGTCCATCCGCTGCACGCCCTCGGACTGGTAGAGCGCGAGCGCGCCTTCGTCCGCGGCCGTAGTCATGGCCCAGTCGATGGCGAAGGCCACCGAGTCGATCTCTTCGCCGGTCAGCAGGTCCATGGCCGCGTCGATCATCTCCTCGCGAGAGGCACCCTCCTCGGCGGCCCTGGCGAGCATCCGGCCGAGATCATCGGCCGTGCCGTCGACCATGCGGGCCAGCCAGCCATCCGCACCGGCCCACAGTTCCTCAAGCCGTTCCAGGGACTGGTAGGCGTGCTGAAAGGCGATGTTCCAGTCGAGGCGGATACCTGCGGCGCCGAGGCGCTCGGCGGCGATGGCGACGGCGTTGACCATGCCTTCCGCCCGGCCGGCCGCGATGGCGTTCCGCAACGTGGTGCGCAGTGCTGTCCAGCCGGTCCGGTCGGCCAGCGCCCGCAGCAGCGCGAGGGCAGTGGCTAGGGCGCCGGCGGCCAGGGCGCTCAGCGGGCGCCGGGACTCTCCCAGCCCGGCGATGCGCCGGACGGCATCCACCGCCGCAGCGACGTCGCCCCGGTCGACAAGCGAACGCCACGCAGCAGAGACGGCCTGGGTGTGTGCACTCTGCTGCGCTTCGCGGCGGCTGAACAGCAGGGCCCACATGCCCTCCAGCCGGCCGAGGTCGACCGTGACCTCCAGGATGCGCGGGTCGTCGGCGTGCTCGATGGCCGTGTGGACCGCCGCCGTGCAGGCCGCGCAGACCCGCGCGGTCATCGGGCCACCGGACAGGGCCCAGCCCGCAGCGAACGCCTCTCGAGCCACGCGCTCGACCGGGTGCCGCCCGGCCGCCTCAGGCCGCAAGGTCGTCCCCAACGTCTGGTAGCCGGGCCAGCGCCTCACGCAGCCTCACCCGGTAGGACGCCCGGATGGACTCCCCGGGCACGCTCCCATCCGCCGGTCCGGATCGACCGGACAACTCAGGACGGTCAAGGCCGGACACGCGCCCTGACCTGCTATCCGTCGTGTCCGGACCGCTTCCCGGCTTCTCCACCGCGATCGGCTCGCCCTGTTCGGGCGCACCGGGAACCAGTGCCGTGCCGCGGAGCTTGTTCGCGATCCACGCCTTCGACGCCGCGTCCATGTCGGCCCACCGCACCAGGTTGGTGCGATCCACCAGGACCGGCTGGTCACCCCCGTCGACAGGCGGTTCGCCGATATCGGCCCGGTAGCGATCCAGGCTCCACGCCCCGTTGCGGAGCCGCATGTCGCGGATCTCCTCGACGGTCTTGGAGTCCCGCATGTCTACGTCCCGGAACTTCAACCGCCAGCCCTCGACACCGAAGCCCACGCGCGCGAGGTGGAAGTTGAAGGCTTCCAGCACGAGTTCAGCCAACGGCTGGCAGGTGTTGACCATGAATGTACGGTCCTGCGATTCACCGGTGCCGCCACCCAAGTTGCCGGACTCAATGATCCCGACTTTCGCAGGAGGGACCCCATAGGCGGCGATGACCTCGTCCCGCTTCTGGTCCAGGTACTGCAGGTAGTCCATCGTGCGGGACTGCGCCAGCTCCTGGATCTGCGCCCCGCCCTTGGTGGAGATCGGCGTGCCGATGTTGCGAGGCCCGATATTGCGCTGCTGGTACTGAGCGTTCCACCGGTTGATCTCCGCCGCCGAGGCACTGGCCGGGAAGTCCACGTGGATCTGTGGCGGCGCGCCCTTGCGGAAGATCTCCTTGCTCGTGGCAGCGGCGAACAGCCACGCGGTGATCGGCAGAAGCGCGGCCTGAGTGGGCGAGACACCAAAGACGCCCGAGCGCGGGGAGTCCAACGAGATGTGGATGACCTCGCGCGGCTCGAAGACGGCGCGCTGCCCGAGCTCGGTGAGCTGGACGTAGCCGGTGACCGTGCCGTGCTCGTCGACGATCGGCAGCATGCTCGGGCAATCCAGCGAGTACAACGCGACCGGCTGGTTACCGAGCCACACCACCTCGATGAACGCGTCGCCAAACACGAGCAGGTCCGTGATCGCGCCGCGCAGGATCTGACGAATGTTCTCCCGCGGGTTGCAGTACGCGAGCATCCGCTCCAACAGCAGCACCTCGGCCGGCTTGTCCGGCTGCTCCACGTCGCCGTCGCCGTCGCCGTTGTCGTTGTCCCAGTCGGTGACCAGGCCGCCGGCGGTGATGGTCCGGGCGATGGAGTTCACGCTGGCCCAGGCCCACGGGCAGGCGAGGTAGGCGTCATAGAGCTGGTTGAGGGTGGAACGGCGGTCCGTCCGGGTGGCCACACCGATGCCCTGGTTGGTCTCGGTCAGACCACCCGGACCGATCCCGAACTCGAACCCGGCCCGCTCCGGGAGCTTGGCCGGTGCGCTCTCCAGTACCTCGAGGCCGGCGCCGGTCAGGCTCTGCCACCACGTCCGCAGGCTCACGGGGACTCCACCGTCCCTCCTGCGCGCGGCGCTCCATCGTCGTCCAGCCACCACGCACCGGCATCGACCGTCTCGTCGGGCCGGTAGGCCATCGTCGTCCCCAGCGGCTTCAGCACCTCGTCCGTGGCGACAGAGGCGTCCTCGTCGAGGACGAGGAACTGCGGACCGGAGCCGAGGTTGGTCAGGAGGTAGCGCAGGGCGTCGGCCGCGTGGTCATCGGCTGCTGTGTCCGCGTCCTCCGGGTCGCCCTTGGTCGCGTGCGGCAGGTCGGTCAGCTCCCGGTACAGCTCACTGACCGTGGAGAACATGTGGAGCATGGGGCAGGTGCTCCAGCCCAGGGCCCTGTGGTGGGGGCAAGCGGGGCCTTCACCGAGGTAGCTGCGCACGCGCTGCCAGCCGGTGACCCGCGACCCCGAGCCCTTCCCGGCCGGCGTGAGGTGAACGCCGTTCTCCGCGTAGATCCCCGCGATCGGTTTGGCGTCGCCGCGGGTGGCCCACATCGCGTCATCGGCGTACCGCACGGCCACCTGCTCGCCATCATCCTCGGCGGCCAGGATCTGCTGGGCCTGCTCCGCCTCGCCCACACCGCGCCGGTAGATCTCGCGGTAGACCCAGACCCGGCCGTCCTCGTCGACCGCGGCCCACAGCACTGCCCAGGGGGCGGAGTAGCCCCAGTCGAGGCCGTTGTACCGCTTCCAGGACGCCGGCAGCGGCATGGGCCCGACGACGTGGCGCTCCCGCTTGACCTCAGGGAACATCTGGCCGGCGAAGACGTCCCAGTCTCCGTCGAGGAAGGCAGAGCGCAGCTTGCCGGTCAGGCCCTGGAGGTCCTTGGCGTACTCGGGGTTGACGTGGGGATTGTCGGCGAGCTTGCTCGGGATGAACCGAACGGTGCGGTCTCGTGCGTCGGTGACGACCTTCTGGCCGTAGTTCGTGGGCTGGATATAGCGGGCCTTGACGGCGCCGTGGCCGGCGCCGCCGGGGTTGGTACCGGAGCGGATCCCCAGGACAGGGACCTCCCGGCGTCCCGAGCGCAGCCGGCTCTCCAGGAAGCTGCACACGTCGGGCGGGGTCAGAGTCCGCTCGTCAAACAGCAGCTTTTGGTACTGGCCGCCCTGACGGCGGGTGGCATCAGCGATGGTCTCGGCGTACCGAAACATCAGCAACGACCCGTTTGGGAACCTCAGCTCGTACTCGGTGCCGTTCCATGAGGCGCCGATCGCGCGCGCGAACCCGATCTGCGCAAGCTCGGCGATCAGCGACTCCTTCAGTTCCCCGTACGTCCGCCGGAACGCCCCGACTCGCAGCCCCGGGTAGGTGACGCAGTCGCGGAGCGCGTCCATGAGGAGCGCGCGGGTCTTGCCCCCGCCGGCAGCGCCGCCGTAGAGGACGTCGAACTCGGTCGCCTCGTGGAACGCGCGCTGCTTGGCCGTGGGGACGTACTCCAATGCGGCGAAGACATCCTGGGGCGGCGCTTCCAGGCGTTCAGCGGCGAGGAGCAGAGCATCCATGGGCCTGCCCACCTCCCCTGTGACCGTGACGAGTCTGTGGGGTCAGCTGACGGCGCGCAGTCGGCGGGCCGCGATCTGCTTCGCCTCGGTGGCCAGCGGCCCCGTCACTCCGGCGTGAGCGAGAGCGGCGTCGATGGCCCGGATGACAGCCTCAGCCTGCCGCTCGCTGATCGCGGCGAGACGTTCGTCGATGTTGAGGCGGGCGATCGTCCCGAGGACGCTGGCGGCCCGGTCCATGGCCCGCTCGTAGAGGGTGACCTCGGCCCGGATCTGCTCTCCGTGATCGGTCTTGTAGCGGATGCTGGTGAGCTCGTTGACGCGCTCGGCGAGCGCGTTTTTGAAGGCGTTCACCTCGCCTGCCAGCTGCGAGAGCGCCACCAGGGGGTTGTCAACGGGCTCGGCGCCGAGCGCGGCCAGGGTCCTGCGGGCCTGGGTGTCGACGGCGGCTTCGGCCCGGCGCCGTGCGGCGGCCGCCTTCGACCGGCCATTCGCGCCGCCGTGGTAGCGGCAGACCTTCATGTCCCGCAAAGCCCAGTTCTTGCAGCGTTCGCCGTCGCTGCTTCGGTGAGCGGTGCACTGTCGCTCCGGCGGGGGCGGTAGAGCGCTCATGCCTCACCTCCACTCATGGGGCAGCAGCTGCGCGCCGCTGGAGGGGTGGACTTCGGCGTCGGCCGGGGGCGGTGGTTCGGGGGTGCAATCGCAGCCGGGCAGGTCGGCCGCGGCGGGAGCGCTGCAGGTGTTCTGGTGGACACGTGCAGCCGCCTCCAGGCCGATCGCGTGCCCGGCGCAGGCGAAGACGGACGTCGTGCACTCGCCCGGCACCGGCAGGGGCCCGAACTCCGGTGGGGGCTGCTGAGGGTCAGCAAGGTCCCGTATCCGGTCTCGGCGGCCCTGCTCCCACGCCAGGTGCTCAGCAAACTCGTTCTGCGTGAGGCGGCGTTGCCAGCTGACAACGGCCCGCTGCCCGCACAGCCCGCACACCGGGCCGACAACGGGAGCAGGCACCGGAGCCGGGGCGGGGGGCGGAGCGTCGTGGGCCACGGGGGTTTCGCCTCCTACTTGTCGAGGTGTGGTGGTCAGGCCGGGGCGAGGGTGGTGACGGTGCCGCTGGAGCCCTTGTACTTCAGGGCGCCGCTTTGCACCCACAGGACGCCACCGCCGGCCGGTGTGGCCGGTTCGCTCTGGTTGGTGACGGTCAGTGCACCGGACAAGGTGCCACCCGCCTTGGTGAGAAAGGTGTCGAGGGCGAATCGCAGGTGAATGAGCTGGTTATCGAACACGGGCGTGATGCCAGGGCCGAGAGGGATGGTGTCGGTGAACCACACCAGGCCACTGACCTGCTGATTCGAACCCGCCAGGAGAACGACCTGCCCTACGGCGGCCGCGTCGGACGAGGCGGTGCCACTGGCCAGGTTGGTGATCTTCTGCCCGCCGGCGCTCACCGCGGCGGTCGGTGCAGCCACCTGATCGAGGCGCGGCATGGAGTGCACGTGCCCGGCATCAGCCGCCTGCCCGGTGGCCCCGGCGGCCTGGGTGCCCAGGGGCTGGATGTCGGAGGCGGTGCCGTCGAGCTGGACCAGCCCGCTTGAGAATGTCGATGCCGCGGGCAGGGCCTGCCAAGTCGCGGCGCTGGCCCCCGTGGCGGTCGGAACGTACCCGGCGGCTGGCGTGCCGGAAACGGCAACCCCATTTACTCGGGCCACGGCGGGGGCCGGATACGTTCCGGACAGGTCGCCGGATGCGGATCCGGTGGGGGTGCGGGCGTCCGTGAAGCGCGCGTCGCCGCCATCCGCCACGGTCCCGCCGGTCGTGCCTACGGAGCGGGTCGCAGCATTACCCAGCCCCAGGTTGGACCGGGCGGTGGAGGCGCTGGCGAGGTCGGACAGGTTCGAGGCCACCGCCAGAGCGGAGACGTCAGCAGCCGTCAGCACAACAACACCGGTGTGGCCGTTGACCGAGGCCACACCTCCGAAGGGCTGGCCGATACCCCACGCGCCCGCCGTCTTGGGCCCGTAGATGGTCAGAGCCTGCGGGGTGGTGCGGTCGATGTACCAATCCCCATCAACACCAACGGATGCAGCCGGCGCACCGGTGCCGCTGAGGACGCTGTTGCCGCGCGGGCCGGACGTACCGGCGGAGGAGACGATCACAACGGCCACGTGGTCCCTCCCTCGGGCTAGGCCGCGGCAACAGCGCGGCTGTTGAAAGTCCCCTCGGCCAGGCACTCCTGGTCGGGCAGGCCCGGGTTCATCCACAGGGCGTAGGCCCGCGCCCCCGTGCCGAGCAGGGTTGTGGCGGCCGGGCTGAGCACGACCTGGAGGGTGGCTGTGGCGGTGGTGACCGTGATGTAGCCCTGGGGGCTGCTGGTGGTGGTCACACTGACCAGTGGAGGCGAAGCGGAGTCGGCCGTACTCGGGCGGATTACGAACTCGAACGTCTTGGTGACGATGTTCATCGGCGTGCCATCGTCGTTCAGGAGCCGGAGGGTGGCCGCCCACTGGGATCCGGTCTGGGCGGATGCGGTCCAGCGTGCCGGGAGACCGGCCACGTTCTCACCCCCTGGGAGTGGTCAGGCTGCCCGGTAGGTGCGCCGTGCCCGCTCGCGGGTGGCCTTCTCGGCCAGGACCACATCGATGGCTCTGTATTTCGGTACGCGGCAACGGGGGGAGTTCGCCCGGGCGAGGTGCCCTCGGTAGACCCAGGTGCGGATCACGCCCGTCTTCACACCGGCGGCTTCCGCGGCCTGGGCTGTCGTCCACAGTGTGTTCTGCAGGTCGCCGATCAGTTCCGCCATGGGATCCTCCCTCGAACGCGAAAGCCCCGGACAAAGGTCCGGGGCTGATGGTCGAGTAGGCACACGGGTGCCTGCGGATCACGTTACGCGTGACGCAATTGAACGGTCAAGCAGCTTGGGCGGCCACCAGCTAGCGGCGTGCGCGTCGTACTCAGCACGGGTCAACAGCATGCCGCAGGCGAGGTTGCGGCATTCGATGTAGCTGTCGCCGTCCGTGCGGTACAGGCCGAGCAGATCACACCGGGGGCACGGTGCCGCGTACCGCTCAACCAGGGCGTCCCGTGCCGTGAATCGCACGGCTGCTCGGTACCACGCGTGGATTTGAGCCGCGGGGTTGGCCGACAGGCGGTCGTGGACCTCGCCAGCGGCGGGGTGTTCGGTCAGGGCCCAGTCCAGGTGGGTGGCGATGAAGCGCACGGAAGCGGTGGCAGCAGCACCTTCCGCGACGCCGGTTCGGCGGTCGCGGAGGTGCCGGAGCGAGCGGATGTCGTCTTCCAGGGTGAGCAGGCCGCCGACGATGTGATCGGTGAGGATCCGGGAGGGCTCCCCGGGCCACCGTGGCGTCGCGGGTGAGCGGCCGATTGTGCCCGTCTTCGGCCCTCGGCTGCCGTGGATCGCCTCCAGCCAGACGGCGGCGAGGAGTTCGGGGAGGTCGAGTAGTTCGATGCGGGCGCGGTCGGCGCATCGGGCGCAGTGCGTGGGAGCGCCCCAGGTCGGCTGAAGTTCGTGGTCGACGCCGGCGGCTTCTCGCGCGCCTTCGGCGTGGCGCCAGGCGTTGTTGTGGGTTCCAGGGCACGGGGTGAGGACAGGCACGTATGGCCTCCCGGGGTGCGTGAGGGTCGTGAACTCATTGTGCAAGAAGCGCGGATCAAACGCGTTTGACCGGAACTTGGTCACGAGACGAGCGTGACAGCCTTCTGCCGTAGCTCATCCGCTTCGGGCGTGCCACGGAACCGGTTGAGCCGGGTGCGCATGTCATCGGCCGCCGTGTGGACTTTGATAGAGCGGATGCCGGCCGCGCAGTCGACGAAGTCGTTCCAGGTAGCGAGGGCGCCATCGAGGTCGCCTTGGCGGAGACGTACTCCGCCGAGGTCGGCCAGGACAATGGCGCGGGTGCGGCGGCGGTCTAGGCCGTGGATGTCGAGGGCAAGGCGAAGGTGTTCTTCGGCAGCGTCGAGGTCGCCGAGGCGGGTGAGGATCATGCCGGACTCGTGGGCCCACCGGCCGGGCGAGTAGTGGGCGGCCCAGGACTCGCCTGCTGTGGCGGAAGAGCGGCCGATGGCGATCTCGGATAGGCCGAGGTGGCGGGTGGCCGTCCGGCGGTCGTCGTCCTGGGCCGCAGCGTTGGCCAAGGTGGCCTCGTAGTAGGCCACCGCGCGGGCGTTGTCGAGATCCTTGCCGTAGTGGACGCAGGCTTCGCCGAGCTGGACGGCTTCGGCCCGGAAGCCTAGGTCGATGGCCTGCACAGCGAGGCCGCGCAGGGCGGTGGCGGACAGTTCAGGGTCGCGGGCTTCGGCGGCGAGGCGATAGGCGTGCGCATAGTACTGCTGGGCCCGGCCCTGGTGTTCGGGATCGTTGCCTTCGTCCTGGGCCATCCAGCCAGCGAGGTGGACGAGCTGGGAGGTAGCGGCGAACAGCTCGCGGCCGGCTGCCTCGGTGTACTTACCGTTCAACCATGGGGCGACGTCGTCGGTGAGGTAGCGCACGGCCAGATGACGGGCGTGCCCGCCCCCAAGCTCGGCGGCGGCGTCACCGAGGGCCTTGACCATCTGCTTGACGGCAGCGACCTCGCCAGCGCCGACGCGGACTGCTCCGGCTGAGGCGGTCTTGGTGCGGCGGGTGATGCTGTCGAGGTCGGGCAGCGCGAGGGCGCTCAGGGCGTAACCGCTCGTGGCGCCTAGGAAGTTCCGGCGGTGCACGTCTCGCCTCCCCAGCTGGATGACTGATGCCACGGTATCGGTGGCCGCTGTCGCGAACCTGGCGGTTCGCGTCTGTTCGGAGGTCTCTAAGTCCAAGTCGAGGACCTGGACGACGTACGGGAGCCAGTGCGTCGGAGCCCGCTCGCCCTTCAGCCACCGGCGGGCGTACTGGCGCTCAAGGGTGTCTGGGGGCCGCCCGGCGGCGATGCTGACTTCCCGGGCGAGCTTGGTGGGGCCCCAGCCACGTTTCTCGCACGCGCGTCGGATTAGCTGGGCGAGCTCCTGTTTGGTCGGCACGATGCCGTCGCCTCCTGGCCTACACGGGCCTACAGCTGCCCTACATCCTGGCCCCTCCCTGCCCTGTCCGTACGGCCCTTCACTGAAGACCACCGCCCGACCCGCGTGGGCGGATGAAACGGCAGCGGGCCCTCGGCGCCCGATCACTGTTTCCTCGCCACGTCGGCGGCCTGCTGCCTCCACCTCTCTGGGACGAGAAGGAGACGACGGTGACGTACACGTGCCGTACGACCGGCGGCAGGACGGCCCGCGGTGGCTGGCTGGGGCCCGTGCTCGGCTGGTGCTGGGCCCTGGGCACCATCGCCGCGGCCAGTAGTCTGGCGGCCGCCGTCCACCACGACCTTGACCGCCCCGGGCAGGCCCCGGCCGCCCTGTCCCTGCCGGACGCGGTGACGACGGCGACGGGGGGCTGGTGATGGCCGCCGGTTCGAGCGCCATCGCCGCCGCCGAGGTCTTTGTCTACGCGGACGAGAAGATCAGGCAGGCCGCCGCCGAGCTGTGGCCGGGCGGCAGCGTGCGGCTGGGCCAGCACACGCCGAGCGTCACCGCCTACGTCCGCCGCCTGACCGTGGATAGCCGCCCGTTGTACGCGAAGGTGTCGCTGCTGGGCCTGTCGCTGGTCTCGGTGCTGCGGGGCACGGCCGGGGACTGGGCCCAGGTCCGCGCGGCCCAGGCCGCCTACCAGGGCTCACCCGGGGCCCTGCTGGAGCGGGAGGCCAGGGGCCTGGCCATCCTCCAGGAGGCCGGAGCCCGGGCCTGCCCGGTGGCAGGTCTCCAGGGCGGGGTGCTGTTCACCGAGCCGGTGACGGGGCCGACGCTGGCCGACCTGCTGGCCAAGGACCCGCACCAGACCGGCGAGCTGATGACCCGGGCGGTGGTCGAGCTGGCGGGGCTCCAGCAGCCCGCCGTCGCCCGGGCCGTCGACGAGGCGGCCATCACCGAGCGGGGGATCGGCTCGACCTTCGACCGGAAGTTCAACGGCATCAGCGGCCCCACCTACCTGCGAAAAGCCGGGCAGGTAGGGGAGGCGCTGGGCACGGTGGTCCTGCGGCTGAGGCGGCTGCGGCCCGCTCCGGCGGCCGGGCACCGGCCGGTGATCTACGGTGACCTCAAGCCCGACCACGTCGTCTTCCCCGACGGCGCCGACGGGCGGCCGGTCTTCCTCGACCCCGGCCTGGGCCGGGGACGGCCACAGACCGATGCCGCCAAGCTGATCTCCCGGACCGTACTGAACCTGGTCGCCTCCGCCCCGGACCTGGTGACGGCCGACGCGACGGCGATCGGGATCGAGGAGTTCGCCGACGCCCTCACCGCTGACCTCGCCCCGGACGAGCGAGTCGAGTGGCTGCGGCACCTGGTGGTGCTGTGGCTGATGGACACCACCAACATCCTCAGCACCTACCTGACCTGCCCGCCCGACCTGCCCCTGCCTGAACACGCCGGAAAGCTCACGGGCCGGGCGGAGACGGTGTGCGGCCTGCTGGATGCGACGACCGCCGGTCTGGTCGCCGGGACGGACCCGCGGGCGGTGTGGCGGCTCGCGCTGGCCGACGTCGTGAAGGCGGCGAACCGGTGACGGCGGCGAAGATCGGTGCGATCGGGGTGATCGGCGCTGGTGCCGTCGGCCAGAGCGTGACCATGCTGCTGGCGGCCGGCGGCTGGTGCGAGTCCGTCCACGTCGTCTCTCGCACCGGGAACTCCGCGCGGGCCCTGGTGACCGACCTGGAGGACATGTGCCAGGTAATCGGTTCCCCCGTCCGGGCAGTGCACGCCGCCAATGCGGGTGAGCTGACCTCTTGCGAGGCGGTGGTGGTCTGTCCCCGGGCAGAGTTCGTCAACACCCACCGCACGAACGTGCGGATGGCCGGACTGAATGCGAACGCCCCCGTCATCGCCGCCTTGGCCCGAGCGCTGACCTACTACCAGGGGCTGGTGGTCATGGTGACCAATCCGGTCGATGTCATGACCCGGCTGTTCGCCGAGGTCTCGGGCTGCCCGCGCGTCTATGGTGTCGGCTCGAACACTGACACCGCCCGGTACCGCCTTACTCTCGCCCACCTCCTGGGCGTGCCTGCCGCCGAGGTGGAGGGCCATGTGCTCGGCGAGCATGGTGACCAGGCAGTGGTGTGCGCGTCGGCCACCTGTGTGAACGGCCGCCCGGTCGAGGTGCCGGTCGGGCAGGTCCGCCGCGAGCTGGCCGACCGCCCGGCCAGGATCAACACAGGGCTGGGCCGAACCCGCTGCGGCCCCGCCGGCGCCGTCATCGCCGCCCTCCGCGCGGGCCTGGGCCTGGACGACCGAGTGGTGGAACTCTCCGTCAACCACGAGATGCAGTGGATGGGAATCCCGTTGCGCTTCACCGCCGGAACCCCGAGCGTGTGCCTCCCCCGGCGCAATCCCGTCGAGGCCCGCCAACTGGCGGCTGCGGCCGCCAAGCTTCGCGACGTCTACGAACCGCTGGCCCGCCTGCACGTTCCCGCACACCCTTCATCGGAGGAGAAGACCGCAGTGACCAGGACCGCCACCCGCATCGCCACGGCCACCCAGGCCGCCACCGTCACCAGCAACACGCCGGTGGTCACCGAATGGGCCCGCCGGTACTTCGGCCCCTGGTGGAACGCCACCAGCACCACCCCGGACGCCGACACGGCGGTGATCGCCGACGTCAACGTCGACCGTGTCACCGAGATCGCCCAGTACGTGGCCGACCACTCCCACGAGGAGGCCCTCTACGCGAACTCGACCATGCACGTGGGCCGGAACGACGACGGCACCGTGCTCGCCTCCCAGCCCGCGGACAAACTCGTCTACAGGGCTGAACCCGGCGGCCCCTTGTGCATCTACGGCTGCGAGGACGTCCCCGTCGCCTTGGCCGCCGCCCGCCTCGCCCGCGAGGTGGTCCGCGGCCAGCTGCTGGCTGACGGCTGGTCGATCCTGCACGCCTCCGCCGTCGTCTGCGACGGGCAGACCATGCTGACCCTGGGCGACAAGGGCGCCGGGAAGACCACCACCGCCCTCCTCCTGGCCCGTGCCGGCTGGCAGCTGCTCGCGAACGACCGCGTCTTCATCCGCCCCGACGGGGACCGGCTACAGGTCCTGCCCTGGCCCTCCGCCGCTGCCATCGGCCTTGGCCTCCTGGACGCCCTCGACTGGTACGACCAGGTCCGCGAACGCGTCCAGAGCGGCGAACAACTTCACCCCACCCAGCACCAGAAAGTGACCGACGCCCTTCACGCCGGCAGCCGCACCCCCTTGTGGAAGGAGAGCGGCAAGGAACTCAAGCCCCAGTTCTTCCCCGACCAGCTCTCCACCTGGCTCGGCTTGACCCTGGCCACTGAAGGACAGGCCGCCCACATCCTCCTCCCCCAGATCGTTCCGGGAGCTGAACCCGCCCTCCTCGACGAGGGCCGCACCGTGGCAGCCAGCGACTTCTTCACCGCCGGGACCGAAGACCGCTACCCCGACGTCTTCGGCCTTCTCCCGGCCGACCTGCCGGGCACCGAGCTCCTGCTCGAACTCCTCGGCGAGCTCCCCCGCCAAGCGATGACGCTCGGACACGACGTGAAGGCGAACACTGACCTCCTGGCGCAGGCCACAGGCCCGGGCGCCTGAACGTTGCGATTTCACGCAGGGCAAGCGCCGGCCCCATGACAGTTCATGGGGCCGGCGCAATAGCGTCAACCAGCACCCGCAGCTCAAGGAGCGCGAACGCCGCCGCCTCCGTCCCAGCAAGAGCCGGCGCCTCGAGGACACGGACCGCGCGGTCAAGCAGACCGATGACCGGGCTGTCGATCACGGTCGCCTGCCGGATGCCCGACCTGAGCCCCTCAGACGTCCAGCGACCGCGTGCGATGTCCTCGGCCCAGCAGGCTTCCTCAGGTGTCGGCTCCCAAGTGCCGGCGTTGAACGCCTTCCGTAGGGCGCTGCTGTCCCGCGCCAGCTCATCGACCATGACCTTCAGCCTGACGCGACTGGCTGTCAGCGCGGGTCAATTGTGTGAATATGAGCCTATTTGATCGCTATCGAAGGCTGGTGACCAGCAGGTCGACTGTGGTGATCAGCGGACTAATGGGCTGCTGCTCCTCGCTGAACTCCAGCCTCGCGTGACCGCGCGCCATGGCCTCGCAGAACGAGGAAGCGTAAACGTTGAAGTGCCTCCCGAAGGGCCCTTCGGGAGGCACTGACTCGGCCCCGGAACGCTGTTGGCACAGGGGGGCTGACCAGCAGCGACAACCGCCCTTGGGATAGCGGTGTGGCCCCCTTGAACCGAGTGAGATCAAGGTAGACCCAAGCGTCCCGTGTGTCAGTAGGTGCGTGAGAGGAATTTCAACTTTGGATCGTCTTGGAGGTGTGGTTGCGGCTGTTGCATGCCGCACCATGGCCCTCAGCGTCCCGGCGTGCCGCGGCCTGCTCCTCCTCGGCCGTGGCGCGGCGGGCCACTTGGGCGCTCTGCTGGCACCCGGCGCACTCCCAGCCGTGGTGGACGTCGGTCTCGTCGTCGATCTGCTCGGTGATGCGCACCAGCAGGATCACGGCGCCACCGGTGGTGGTGATCTGGTCGAGGGTGATGGTGGTGGTCACGGTGATCTCCAGTCGTATCGTCAGGCGGTGTGGAGGGGCTGGGACGCGCGGACGATCTTGAGCGCACCGCCGCAGTGCTCCTCCACGAGGGGTGTAGGTGTAGCTGTAGTCGGGTCTGTAGCTGTGTCCTGACCTGCGACAACTACGGCTACGTCCGGGCCCTCGGGGGTGAGCGAAGAGAGGGGAGGAAGGTCGGCAACCTTGACCCCGGTGGACACGCGGCCGGCGTGCCGGACGGACGGCGATACCGGTACCCCATACTCGGCGCACAGGGCCCGGATGGTGGAGGTGCCCTTGGGATCGCCGGTGAGGTGCTCGGCGAGAGTGGAGAGGTGGGCGCCGGCGCCGCCCTGGGCGAGCTGCCGGACGAGGCCGCAGAACTCCTCCAGGGGAAGGGCGGGTTCGGGGGCTCGCAAACCGGCGGCCGAGTCGGGCTCACCCGGTTCCGCGATGCCCTCGCCGTCTGTTGGCGGGGCCGCCTTCCATGCGCCGATCCCCCATGCGAAAAGGATCACGAACATGGTGTCGGGAGCGGCTGCCACCGCGAGCACGCAGCCCCATCCGGCGCCGAGCAGGGCGAGCCCGCGGGTGATGGGGCCGAGCGCGGCCTTGAGGCCAGTGAGGTCGTCACGGTAGCTGCTGGCGCACCAGTCGCAAGCCCAGCTCCAGATACGCGTGCCGAGCACGACGGAGCCGGAGGCGAATCGGTGGCCAATGTACGGGATGTACGGAGGCAGGTTCACAGCAGGCCCGTCCCGCTGTTCAGCAGGTTCAGGCCCGACTCCCCTGCCCAGTTGATGCCCGTGACAAGGTAGGCGAGCACCGCGGACACGGCTGGCAGGATGCCGAGGACCGCGAAGGTGAGGAAGCCGCCGACGATGCGGTGCCGGTCCTTCTTGCCGGAGGCCTTGTAGAAGGCTGCTACGGCGAGGGCAAGCAGGAAGACGATCACTCCCCCCTCGTTGCTGAGGGTGCCGTCCATCGCGGTTGCCACCGGTGCTGTGCTGGTGCCGACCACGGTGTGAACGGATTTGTCGCCGCCCTTGGACAGGAGGGCTCCAGCTCCCATGGCGCCCCAGCCGAGGGCTCCGCCGGCGCAGACGGTGGACAGCGCGCCGAGGAGGCTGCCGCTGGCGTAGGGCGCGATTGCTTTGAAGTCGCGGTTGGACTTCGACCAGGTCCTCAGGTTCAGGTACAGGATGCCGAAGGCCAGGGCGACGCCCCCGAGGCTCAGCGCGATGTTCACGGGCGGACTCCAGTGAGCAAGGTGACGGGGTCGTACCAGCCGAGGGCTCCGGTGCCCCCGATGGTGGTGACGATGAGGAGGGCGCGGGTCCACCAGGCCGATCGGAAGTGGTCGACGAAAAGGGCGCTGCCCGAGGCCGCGATGGCGAGGATGTAGGCGGTGGACAGGTTGTCGGTGCGGGCGTCGTGGAGTGTGGCGGCCCAGGCGCTGGTGAGGCTGTGGCCGTAGGCAGGGACCGGGAAGAGGACGGCGATAGTGGCGGTGGCGGTGCGCCAGGGGCGCATCCAGTTCCAGAACCAGCTGAAGTCGCGCCGGTCCTCTGGCTGGGGCTGAGCAGGGGCCAGGTCGACGACGACGCGTACCTCGAGCGGTCCGGCTGGCGGCGGGGGCGGTGGCCACGGCACCGTCGTGGGGGGCGGCACGAACGGCGGTGGCGGAGGCGGCGGTGGAGGCAGTGGTGCAGGCTCGCGCCAGGGCGGCAAGTCCACCGCACCGGGCGGTGCCGGGGGCAGCGGGGGCGCGGCGGGGATGGCCTGGTCGGCCGGGATGATGCGGGTCGGGGTGATGGGCTTGGGCATGGCTACGACCGGCCGTAGCTCAGGCACAGCGCCACGACAGCGGCCGCGGCGGCGAGCAGGCGGATGGCCCAGTGGAATCGGCGGTCGACAGCGAAGTAGGCGCAGAAACCGCTGACGCAAATCAGCGCGCAGAACAACATGGTGTCCTCGAGGTGAGAGAGGGCGGCCACGGAGACGACCGTGACGGCGATGAGGGCAGGCAGGACGTGATGGCCGGGACCCCGGCGGCAGTAGGTGATGAGGCCGGCCGCAGCGAGCGCGGCCTGGAGGGGGCAGAGCCAGGCGAAGAGCGTCATGCGTAGCCGCCTCCGCCCTTGCCGACGCCGTCGATCTCCAGCTGGCGCGTTCGCTGCGCCACGCCCTGCGCAGCTCCGGTGCGGAGCTGCTCCGCTTTCCGCGCCCGCGACAGGACCGTGCGGACGTACGGCGTGTCGACCGGGATACGGGCGATGAGCTGAGCTCGGTGGGCGATGTCGCTGGCTTTCGCATCAGGGCCGAGGGCCGATGCGGCATCGAGGATCGCCTTGGTCTTTGAGACCGGCGGCAGGGCTCCGACCTGCGGCGCATCATGCTGCACGACATCCGCAGCGCGAGGCGTATCAGCTCGGTGCAGTGTGGCGGCGTGACGGGTCTCGCCGCGGAGGACGAGGGTGACCTGGACGGCGTCAACGATCACGCCGTAGTGGACGAGCAGCGCGGCGAGTTCGGCTGGCTTCAGATCGGGCTGCGATTCGTGTGCGATCTCGATGGCCTCAGCGGGGTCCATTGCCGAGAACCGCTCCCGCAGTCTCTCCGTCGCGGTGTAGGTGCGCTCCGGCCGAGGTTGCTCGGATTTCGGCAGAGTGCTGCTGGGACTGACGACGTGTGCCATCACGTGCCGCTTCGTTCGATCCCATGCCTGCTCTCGGGCGAACAGCCAGCCCCAGACGCCAAGGCGCGGCAAGGTGGCCGGCGTTTCGCCGTCCTCGGCCCGGAGGCGCGCGCGGGTGGCGGACCATGACAGGCCCGCGACAAGAAGAAGCGCGATGGTAGGGGCGGCGAAGAGGAGGAAGGCGCCGAGGCCTCCGTGGATCAGGTTGGCGTGGAAGCGGTTGAGGTAGACGGAGACGGCGGCCAGCCCGAGGGTGGCGCAGTGCGGGCCCAGAGCGGAGCGGCGCTCGCGGGTGGCTTGCCCGGCGAGGAAGAGGCAAGCCATAGCCGCGCCGTCAAAGACGGCGGCTGTACCGATAGCCAGGAAGTCGGGCACCTTGTAGTGGTCGGCGACCTTGTACAGGGACCAGCCGGTCATGCCGGCAGCTGCACCACCGATCAGGGCAAGACTGGCCCACCAGACGACGCGGACCGTGAAGCGTGGCTTGAAGTTCACCTGCTGCTCCTGGCGGAGGCGGGCCGGGCCCGCGGAAGAGGAAGGCGCGGGCCCGGCGGTCTGTGGGTCAGCGGTGCTGCGGGCAGGCCGTTCGGGGCCAGTCGCAGTCGGGGCAGTCCACCTGCTGGGCGCAGCGGCGGCAGGTGAACGCGGGCTCCTCGTGACGCAGGCACAGCTCGTCGGCGAAGACACCGGGTACGCCGCGGTACGTGGTGTGGAGGGCCTGGACGGCGAGAACGGCCGGGTCGAGACGTCCGCAGTCGTCATCGAACCGGGCCAGCGCCTGACCGCCCTGGTCGAAGACGGCCCAGATCACGGTCACCGGCCGGCGCGCTTGCTGCGGGCGATCCGCTGCCGGTCCACCTCGGCCTTTCGGGCGCCCTTCCCCTTCTCGTAGTCCGCCCGACAGCGCTTGGCGTCGGCCGGCTCGTTGAAGACGCTGCCCCCGGTGCTCTGCGCGCGGGCGTGCTCACCGCGGCTGTCGCCGTTAGAGTTCGGCATGGTCATTCCTCCTGGTTACGCAGGTGGGTGACTGGCCCCGGCCACACGGCGTTGCGAGCGCCGGCCGGGGCCGTTCTGTTGGTGCTGGTTCGAGAGTAGCTACTTCCTTGTTTTAAAACAAGGAAGTTGAGAGGATGGGGGCATGCCCAACTCCCCCCAGGGAGAGGAAGCGCACGCCAGAGGAGGGCCCGACATGGTCACGTTCCCGGAGATGCCTGATCGGCTGGAGCGGGCCAAGCTGGCGCGGCTCACCGTCCAGCGGATCCGGCAGCTTGCCGAGACAGACCCCGACTGGCCGGTTCCTTTGGACCAGGCGCCGAAGGTGGGCCGCATGCGGCTCTTCGACTGGCGCGTGCTGGAGCCGTACTTCCGCAACCGGAAGTCGCGACAGGGGCATCGCACGGACCTCAAGGGGCGTCGGGCTGCCCAGGCGAGGCGTGGCGACGGAGTGGCTCGCGATGCGGTGATCCAAGAGGAATCGGACCGCGATCGTCCCTAGACTGGGTCGGCCGCGATGGAAGGAATGATCACAAATGCGACCCGCACGCTTCCAGGAGTTCGCCGTCAAGACGCTCGCTCAGGCCCCGGACGTCCGGACTGTCGAGCCGTGGACCGAAGGCACGAAACGCCCCTTCGGCCTGAAGGTGGAGTTCACGACCGGTGCGCAGATCTGGGCCGGCATCACGTACAGCCGGGCCCCCGGTGAGCGTTTCGAGGACAAGGATGGCAACCCCGTCGCGGAGGCCCCCGTCGAGGGCGACGCGCCGGCCGAGGCGCCGTGGCCCGAGATCATCAAGGGCGGGAAGATCGATGTCCGCGAGGCCGAGCTGTACTTCGTAGCCGCGCTGCACAACTCGGGGTCCCTCGAGATCGCCAGCGCCTACGGCTACTCGGACGGGGAGGCGCCCAGTATGCACCCGGGCTTCGGCGTGAACTTCCACAACGGGTCGCGGATCTTCTGCATCTTCGAGCACGCCCTTCAGTCCGGACGCCAGCCTGGGCGGAGCTACGACCTGCCTGAGGCGGTCTAGCGAACGATCTCACGCTGGCCTCACCATCGGTGTGCAATGTGTGGCGTCCGATGAAGGAGGTCTGCGTGCGAGGTCAGCGGTTCGATCCGGGGCGGTGTGAGGGTACGTGCCCTGTGTGTGGGCAGATTGTGGGCGCCGAGCCGGGGTCGCCGGTGGCGATGCATCAGGGGCCTGATGACAGGTCCACGTGCGCCGGCAGCGGGCAGACGGCGCAGTAGGACAGCGTGAGCCCCCGCACTGGTCTCCAGCATGGGGGCTCACGTTCGAAGCCTGTTACGTGGACGGGGTGAACTCCATCGAGCACGCGCTGCGGCCTCATCAGAGGCGGTATGGTCCACGCGTGCTCGAGCGGGTCGTAAGCGCGGTCGCCTTGCAGCACTGACCGCCGTCCTTGTGCTGGCCGAGGGCTACCAAACCGGGCCAGGGCAAGAGGGCGGCGGTCGTTTCGCTTCTCGGGGTGAGGACGCTATGGCTTCGCTGGTTCGTATGACACGTGGAGAGCTGGAGGTGCAGCGTCAGCGGCTGCTCGACGAGTGCCGGCTGACCTACGACGAGCTCCGTGCCCGCGCCGCCGCGTGGTCTCTCAGCCCGGAGGAGCTTGACACCTGGTACGCCCTCAAGGGGATCGACTACCTCCTCGATGCGCCGGATGCCGAGGCACGCGCCCAGGAGACACCGACAAGTGCCTTGCCTGCCCCATCCTCTGCTGATCGTGGCATGGACGAGGTCGCACGCTTGTGGGCGCTGATCGAGGACCAGGACGAGCGGCAGCCGCTGATGACGCTCGGCGAGGCGCGGGCCGTGGTGGCGCTGCTGCAGGCCCTGGCCGCAGGTGGCGGCCCTGCGGCGGAGCTGACTGACGAGCTGGCCGCCCGGTTCGCCCGCCGGCTGCCTGCCGAGAGGTAGCCAGTGCGGTGATGCACTACGTCGGGCTAGCTGGCTGGATGGTTGTTGGTTCCGTGTCCCGGGCTTCCTCTTCTACGCCTGGGGAGATCTGGGCCGGTCGGATCAGGGCCAGCATGCGGTCCGGTCCGTATTGGGCTATGAACTCTTCTTCGGTCAGCGTGTGGATGCCAACGTCGGTGGTGACGGCAACGGCGAATCGATTGCCGTTAGCGAGAATGGCACTGCAGATCTCAATGCCCGGTTCGTTGCTTGTCATGGTGCCCCAGGTGTGCGGTGGGGTGTGGGTGACGACGATCCGCCTGCTGAGCGCTCAAGGTCAAGAGTCGTGCCGAGATCTGGCGTGTGGAAGCTGTCGACCTCCCCGGATGCGTTCGGGCAGGTCCGAGCGCAGGCCGGATGTGTCTCCGGGCCTGGTCGGATAGTGGTCCACCCGCCGTCGCCATCGGGCGGCCAACGGGTGACGGTCGGGGCGGAGACCCTCGGTACGGCCTACGGGGTCGTCGACGTCCTCCATAGGTGAGGGGTCCCACCTCTGGTGAGCGAGACGGGGCCCGACGTGTTTCCGCTAGTGAAGAAAATGGCACTGAAGTGGTCCACGGTGCGCGATATCGGCCATTCAGGACTCAGGAATGAGTCACGTGTTCGACGTCCGGTCGCGGGAGAGTCAACCCGACGGTTGAGTTGAGGCGCTGACGCGCGGGCTGCGCGCCAGAGGCAAACCCATTGAGAGGACCGACGTGGCAAGACCACACCCTGCTCGTACCCGCCGGAGGTTACGCTCGCTGGCCTTGGCGACTGCTGTCGCCTTCCTGGTGCCCACGGCATCATCGGCGACGGCAAACGATGCGGCAGACAGCGAGCTCGGCATAGAAACATTCATCCTTCCGGCTGGCGCCCCCATTCCCTCCCTGGAGGAACTCCAGTCGGAGCGCTCGTTCAGCGCCTTCAAGGAAAGCGCTCACAGCCTGCACGCCGAGAGCGAAGCCGCCACCGGGACGGTCGGGCCAGCCGCTACTTACGATCCGGGGGCAGCAGCAGACCCGGCACAGGAGGACGTCAACTCCTCGGAGTCGACGCCGGCAGACACGGCGGAAAATCCAGCCGATGACGTCTCCGAGGACTCTGATTTGGCGGCGGCCAGCGCCTCATATCCGGAGCCGTCGCACGAGATGACGTTCGACGAATGCAAGAAGGGGCTTGGGACTAAGAACAAGCTGTTCATCAAGTCTCGTTTCGCCGTCTGCACCGGCGCTTCGTTCATCCAGTTCTGGACACAGAACCGGAAGCCTGTAGGCGAGAGCGCATTCGACGTCCGTACGATCGGAACCATTGCCAAGGGCAGCAGAGAGATGAAGGCGCAGACCTACTTCTCCAACTTTGCCAAGACTGGCAGGAATGCCACCAACGGGCTGACCATCAAGCCGAGCATGGCGGTCCCCCAGAAGTGGCCAGCCGCTGCGAAGTACACCCAGGGCGGCAGTGTCCCCGGGGCTCGAAGCTTCGACGCGATCGCCCGGCAAGGAGCTTCCTCCTCCTTCACTCATTCAGTGACCTTCGCGTCAGGGCAGGGGGACCGGTCCAAAAAGGATGACCTCGTCTTTGCGGTCTACGAACCCCGGATCAGTATCACCCCTCCGCCTGGGTGGGGCATGTCCGGCGACATGGGCGGAAAACTCTTCTTCCTCGCCCCGCGGTGGGACACGGCCAAGTATGTGACCAAGAAGGGCGGCGCAGTTTTCAGTAACGTCGTCACGCTGCCGTACAGCTCGAAGCAGGGGGCTGCAGAGAAGGAAGTGGCTGAGCACATCCGAGACGCCTACAACAACACTCCTGATATTCGCCCGAAGAACGCGCATCGAGACATCCCTGGCCGGGACCCGAAGAAGCCGCTGCACCGGCTTTACCACGATGGGCAACGGCGCAAGGACAACCGGTCTGCGGCCATCAAAGTATGTGAGCAGAACTGGGGAAAGAACTACCCGGAGGATCCCCAGAATCCCAACCGCAAGCGGGAGTGTGACGAGTTCCCGTTCGCCACAACCTACGAGGGTTCCGCTCAGAAGCAGTATGACCAGTCAGCCCCTGCGGACAATTTCTCTGCAAGGCCCTTGACGAAGGCGGATAACGGAGCCGGTGGCACGATCCTGGCAGGCTTCCTGACGAAGAATCGCCTGATCGATGGCCCGGACGACGGGTTCCTGGTCTCGATCCAGTAGTCGCGCGGCGGGGAGGGGCGTTAGAGCTACTCCCCGCTATTGGGTGCTGGCCAGAATTGCGCCAGGTAGCGTTCCGTGCCTTGCGGGACTCCGTGCTGGGCGAGGCCGGCTACCTCCTCACGCCCGGCGCAAAACAGGCGCACTCTCCACAGGCGGTTGGGGATCCCTAGTTCCACGTAGTCCTCTTGTGCTCCCGCTACCGCACGGATCTCCAGTTCTCCGGACGGTGACCGGAACTCAGTCTCGCCTTGCACCTCCCACGCTGTCCTTCTGTCCTGGGGCGGGTTGGCGTCCCAGACTTCGACGGTCAAGGTGGCGGTGTGCGTGTGGCCGGCGCTCTCGATGTCGATCCGACCTTCGTAGGCGGAGAGGAACGGGCCACCCGGTTCACGCCCGTCGGGGTAAGGGTCGGGCACAGCTGAGTCGTCGGTGTCTTGCAGCCCGAATCCGTTGAAGTCGACGTCCACGTCAACTTCTTGTCGGCGCAACATGGTTGCCATGGCTACTCCACTATGAAGGCGGTGGGTTGCATCCCGGTGGGGTGGATCGTATCGATTGGTTGCCCATCGGCTCTAGATGTACGAGGTCAGGACGTTGGTTACGCCGTCTCGTAGTCGAGCCGCCGGGGGCTGGTTCCCGATGGAGGTGTGGGGCCGGTGGTAGTTGTAGTGGATGTTCCAGACGCCGAGAGCCTCGCGGCGTTGGTCTTCTGATGTCCAGGTGCGGGCGTACAGGAACTCCTCGGAGATGATCCGGTTGTAGCGCTCCACCTTCCCGTTGTGGCGCGGCGTGTAAGGCGTGATCCGCTGGTGACGCGAGCCGAGCAGCGCCCGTGGGAAGGCTTCGGCGCGGTAGCAGGCTCCGTTGTCGGTGACGATCCGCTCGATGCGGGTGATGCCGTGGGCCACGAACCATGCACGGGCGCGGTGCATGAACGCGATCGCAGTAACTGCTTTCTCGTTAGGCAACGCCTCGGTGTAGGCGAGTCGGGAGTAACCGTCGACCGCGGAGTGCAGGTAGACGTAGCCGCCCCGCTTCGTCCTCCTCTTGGAACGTTCGGCTGCCTTGGCCTGGTCTGTTCCTCGGCCGTGGACTCGCCAGCCGCCGCCGTCGGGGATGCGGCCGACCTTCTTCACGTCGATGTGGACCATGTGGCCGGGCCGCCGAGCGATGATCTTGCGTGGTTCGCGGTTTGAGGAGCCGTTCGGGTCGATGAACTTGCGGCGGTTCAGCCCGAGGGCGAGAAGGTGACGAGAGACCGTGCGACAGCTGACCTTGATGCCCTCGTCTCGGAGTTCGAAGGCGATCCGGGAGGCGGGCCACTTCTGCGTGCGACGTAGGTCCTCGATCCGTGCCACGGCGTCCGCAGAGACTGCTGTCGGTTGGCGGTGAGGGGCCGAGGAACGATCCAGGAGGCCGAGCTCCCCATCCTGGCGGTAGCGGTTGACCCACTTCGATGCGCACGCACGAGAGATGCCCATCTCAGCGGCCACATGCGCGATGGGACGGGTAAGGCAGCGTTCGACCAGCCGCCGACGACCTTCGAGGGACAGCGGCGCGTTGCGATGAACCATCCGCGTCAGCGTGCGCCGGGGCGCATCGCAGCCGCGGTGTCCACCGCAACGGCCAGCGCATCGGTGAGCGGTCGGTCGAGCAGTCCCACAAGGTCGGGGCTGGAGTTGCTGAGGAACCTATGGCGGACGCTGGTGGCGATCGAGGCGAGCATCGGCGGCTGGAACGGCAGCAGTGCGTCGTCCGCGAGGAGCCGGGCGCGGTACTCGCTGAGCCCGATCGCTCGGTGGGCGACGTCGAGACGTTCGGCGACGTCGCCGGCGGTGATCGGGTCGCCGACCAGGTCGTAGGTCTTGTCGACGTGCGCGGTCGGGTGGCTGGCAACGATGGCTGCGGCTGCGGCCAGGTCCGCCCGAGCCACCGCAGAGAGAGCGCCATCGCCAAAAGCTGACTCCAGGCCATCGGGTGTCCACGTCAACAGCGCTCCGAAGAGCTCGGCGTAGAGACCATTGCGCAAGATCGTCCACCCGAGACCGCTGGCCTTGACCAGGTCCTCAGTGGCGCGGTGGGCGAGCGCGAACCCGAGATGATCCCCGGCGCCGGTCAGGCTGGTGTAGATCACGTGCGCGACGCCGTCCCGGACCGCAGCGTCAAGAAGGGCCCGGTGACGAGCGATGACCTGGTCGTCCTCCGCATACCCGGCCGAGACCAAGACCAGCGTCGAGACACCGGCGAGGTCCAGGCTGGTGGAGTCGTCGAAGTCCAGTCGGCGCTGCCCGTCGGCGGGTGTTCGGCTGCCACCCAGAGCGGGCACCTTCCGGCCGGCCAACTCCTGGAGCGTGAGGGAGGCAAGCTGTCCGTTCGCGCCGGTCACCATGATCATTGCCGTTCAATCTCCTACCGTGGTTCTCTTCAGTAACTACGGCGATCCTGAACCGACCGCGGTCGGCCCACAAGGAGGCAGTTTCATGTCAGTGACGCACACCGATGTAACCGCTGGCCCCGCAGGGCTGGAACCGTGCGGGCAACCGGACCACCCCGACTGCGGAATCCGCGACGTTCTCGACCGCGTGGGCGACAAGTGGTCGGTCCTCGTGATCGTCGAGCTTGCGAACGGGGCGCGGCGCTTCCGGCAACTCCAGCGCGCCATCGATGGAATCTCCCAGCGGATGCTGACGCTGACCGTGCGCCGGCTGGAACGCGACGGGCTGGTAATTCGGACCGTCTACCCAACCGTGCCTGCCCAGGTCGACTACCGACTCACCGAGACCGGCGCAAGCCTGACCCACCTCGTCAAGGCACTGGCCGACTGGTCACTCGAGCACCGAGACACCATCGCCCAAGCCCGCCAGGCTTACGACGCGCAGCATCCCGACAACGAGATCCGATGACCATCGGCGTCAACAACGTCATGACCCGCAACATCTAGATCCACCTGGACCTACTGGATGTGGTGCTCGCGCGCCTCGTGGAGCTCGTCCTTCCTAGTCCTCCGGTACGGGCCTGGTGGTTGTGGCCCCGTGAGTCCCTCCAGCGCACCGCGGATGCGGTCCGGATCCGAGTCCGGACCGCACCATCTGGGTGACGCCTGCCTCGGCAGCAGCCTCCTCAACGCTCTTCCCCCTCGCGCAGCGCCATGAGTACGGTCTGCCGCTCGTCGAGTCGAAGGCCGCGGTACCGGTTGCTCTCTTCGTTGTGGGCGTGCCGGCATCGAAAGCAGCGTCCTCCCGTACGCCAGCCGGAGGGCGTGCCGCAGTGCTTCGTTGTGCACTCAGTCTTTCCCGCGAGGCGTTCCCTTACTCGCTCGTGTGGTTCCGCGGGTGGTCCAGGTGCCGGTTTCTTTGAAGTGTTCGATTTTGGAAGTCAGGTAGGAGGCGTGATAGCCCACGGCGGCGGCGATGCTCTTCCGTGTGACTCCCTGATCAACGAGACGAATGATGGCGGTGGCGAGTTCGGTTCCACTAAGGCCCTCGAGGATCTGGTGCTCGTCGGGGTGCAGGTCGCGCAAGGGGGCGATGCGCCAGACCATGCCGCGTTTGTCGAGTTCCTCCCGGCGCTGGGCGGGGAGGGGGTGGGAATTGGCCTTGGTGCCGTTGTAGAGATTGCGGTGGTAGGAGATGCGGGAGCCGAGGGCATATCCGTGGTCGTCGACGTACTTCTTTTCCACGGTTGCCAGGGTGCCGTGGGCCGCAATGTATCGGTCGCAGGCGGCCAGGAATTTCACCCAGGCCTTATCTGGCTCGAACTCCAGGCCAAGTTCCTCCAGCGAGAGGCGCTCGGCTGGGTCAAGGCGTCCTTCGGCTGCGAGCCTACGCAGGCGCTTGATGCGTTTGCCGAGGGTGTAGCCGGCGGGGGTGACGTAGGCGGCGGGGACGTTGAGGTGGCCGTGGTCGGCGGAGTACTGCTGGCAGGCGGTGAACAGCTGTTGCCAGCGCAGGTCGCGGGTATTCCAGACCATGCCGAGGTCGTCGAGGGCTTGCAGGACATAGTCGGGGGTGCGTTCGCGGTGGGTGCGGGTGGAGTTGATCTTGCTGCCCAGGGGGTAGCCGGAGGGTGAGGTGTAGGTCTGGGGGACGAGTGCGTGGCCGAACTGCTCGTGGAATGCCTTCAGTTCTTCCAGGAACCTGCGCCAGGGGAGGCCGGTGGTGTTCCAGATCATGTCGATCTTCTCGAGGGCGCCGACCCGGTCGGGGCGTAGCCACCCCTTGCGGTGGTGCTGGCGGGCATTTTGGATCCATCGCCCCAGATGGAAGCCGCCGTTGGTGGTGTGGTTGGAGGGGACCTGGAGGTCGCCGTGCTCGGTGTGATAGTCGCGGGCGTGGCCGTAGCCGGCCCACCAAGCGGAGGTGGTCTGGCGGACGGTGAGGGCGGTGAGCTGGTCCAGCATGCTGTCGCTGGTTCCGGGAGGCAGCTGGATGGTGATCCGTGCGGGCAGTTGAGGGTTGTCTGTGGAGTCGTGGCTGCGCTGGATGTCGAGCTCGATGCCCAGGGATTCGTCGTGAACGCGCAGGGCGCGCACAACTTGCCATAGGGTGCGGAACTCTCCCGGGTCTAGATCGCCGATGTCCTCGGTGGAGTCGGGGACGATGATGGGGACGATCACTGTGGCGGTCTTGTGGTCGCCGGAGCGGCGCAGGGCCCGGCCGACGGCTTGGACGATGTCGACCTGGGATTGCTTGGGGTGGGTGAAGAGCACGGCGTCGACGCTGGGTACGTCCACGCCCTCGGACAGGCACCGCACGTTGGCCAGCACGGTCCAGGCTCCCGGAGGTTCGCGCAGTGTGTGGAGGATCTCCTCGCGCTGGGTGTGGTTGTGGTCACCGGTGATCCGTTCGGTGTGCACGGATCCGGCAGGCTGCTGCTCGGCAGGGATTCGGCGAAGGGTGGAGGGCAGGGTGCGGGTGAACTCAGCTGCGGCGTCCAGTCGGGGGCAGAAGGCGATGACGCGGCGCAGCCCGTACCGGCGGGCGGCCTTGGCCAGGACGCTTTGGGCGGCCATCGTGCGCAGGTCCGCAGTACCGGGGGCATCGACGTAGTGGTGCTGGTCGTCCTGCAGGAGGCTGAGGATCTCCGGCTCGGTGACGCCGGCGATGACGACGCGGTAGTCGTCGAGGTGGCCCTCACTGATGGCCCGTGCCCATGGGTAGTTGTACAGGACGGGGCCGAAGACGTCCTGGTCGTCCATCGACAATGCGTTGCTGGTCTCCGCGCGGACGTCGTCGATCCGTGGAGTGGCCGTCATGAACAGCCGGCGCCGGGCCGGAAAGAAGCCGGCGTCCAGGATGCGTCGGGTAGTGAAGTCGGACCGGCCCGCAAGGTGATGCGCTTCGTCGTGCACGGCAAGGTCCGCCGTGATGTCCGTGCTGCGCAGCACCTCGGCCAGCAGGTGCGCGGAGAGGTAGGTGGCGACCACCAGCCGCCGGCCGCGGGCTGTGCCCAGCCATGCGTTGATCTCCTGCTCGTCCGTGGTGACGTGTGCGGGGATGTCGGACAGGTGGGCGGGGGCGTCGGTGACGGTGTCGTCGCTGCACACGGCCAGGACGGCGTCAACGCGTGAGGCGGCCCGCCACTCTTTGATCGTCTGGGCGATCAGGGCCAGCGATGGGGCGAGCACGACCAGCAGCCCATCGCCGGGCACCAAGCGGGAAGCCGCGGCAATGGAGATGAAGGTCTTTCCGGACCCGCAGGCTGCATGCAACTGGCCGCGGCCCCCGTCGGCCAGGCCGGAGCCGATCGCCTCCACAGCCTCGGCCTGGTAGGGACGCAGCTGGCGCACCATCGATACACCAGGCGCGTGGTTCTCCCCCGGGTGTGGCGCTGTGGCCTCGATGCTCCTCATCGGCGCACGCCCCTGGTGACATGGCGGGTCTTGGCCTTGGGCTTCTCCGCGTCGTACCACTGTGGCTGATAGCTGGGGTGGATATTGGAGTGGCCCAACTCTTCCGCGTGGTCCAGGCAGAACGCCGAGATCAGGTTAGGCGCACCCGGGCGGTTGGCGGCCAACCGCAGGGGGCCCCGGTTGCTCTTGAGGATCTGAGCCAACCAGCCATCCTCGGGCACGTCCAAGCGGGCCAGCAGCCTCTCCACGTCTGCAGCTCCGGCAAAGTCCTCGTCGGTCATCCACGTGATCACGTAGGCGGCCGCAGTCAAGGGCAGGACCCCCTTGGTCATGGAGATGTAGCGGCAGGCATTGAAGACGAATGCGTCCGTGCGCCGGCGCAGCTCCTTCATCTCCTTCAGCGCCGCGTCGCGTTCCTGGCGAGCGGTGGCCGCCTCCTCTGCCAAGTCGGCCACAGCCTGCCCAGCCAGATCGCTGGCCGTCCGGGCCGCTTCGAGCCTGAGCTGGCTAACCTCGCTCTTCAACCTGGCCGTCTCCTGGGCATGCTGAGACTTCAGGTCTGCGAGCTCCGCTCGCAGCTTCTCGACCTTCTTCTGCGCAGCGGATTCGCGGCGCTGAGAGGCCTTCGCGGCTTCCTTACCCCTCACGATTCTTGTCCCCCCTGAAGGAGGCGTGGCGGCGATCGACGATCGCCCCACGCGCATGAAGATGGGTATTCCGGGCGCGGCACGGCCACGGAGGCCGTGCGGTGGCGCGTTGTGCTCAGGCCTGCAGGACAGCGCCCACAGGCTGCGTGGCAGAACCCCGCTCCGGCCCTGGCGGCGCGTAGGCGATACGCACGGCAGGGACGTCCTGGGCGACGCGGGCCACGACCGCGCGATGCCATGAGGCGGGGAACGGGTCTTCCGGATGGGCGGTGTGGTACTCGTCGTCGTCCCGGTAGGTGATCAGCACCGGATCTGACATGTCCGCCAGCTTCTCGATGATCCCGCCAATGATTTCGACGGTACGCGTCTCGAGGTCCTCGATCTCCAGGCGCTTGTCGTCAGGGACGGCGTACCTCCCCTGCTCCCAGTGGCGGACAGTCCGGGGGGAGACGCCGAGGTGGTTGGCGAGCCAGTCACCGGTGAGGCCAAGGAATTCGCGGGCGACCTTGAGCTCGGCTGGGTTCATCGCTTCGCCAGCCGGGAGTTCTGACGTTCCGCTAGCGTGATTCATGGTCTGGGTTCCTTCCATGCCTTTCCGGCCCGTATTCCGGGCGGGCCGGGAAAAGGGCTCTCCCCTGCTCGTGGGGGGAGAGCCCGTCTGTGCCAGGAGTCAGTCCTGGTCGGCGTTGTCGCGAAGCTCACGGAGGTAGGCGCCCAGGCCGGAGCAGACCACGATGCCGCTCTCGCTGGTGTCGGCCAGATCCGCGAGGATCTCCGCTTCGATTTCGTTCAGCTGCTCGTCGGTGGTCTCGGGCGTGATGTCGTAGTCGGTGGCCTCGTTGCCGTTGGTGGCGCTGTCGATGTCGTACACGTCGATCAGGTCGTCCAGGGCGAAGCCCTGGGTGTCCTCGTCGATGTCGCCGTAGCCGAGGTGGAGGCCGAGCTTCTCCTCGATGGCGTCCTCTGCCTCACGGGCGTCGGGGCCGAGCGCGGCCTTGTGGTTGTTGCCGTCCCACACCATCTCCCAGTCGGCGAGGATGCGCTCGGCGAGCGGCAGGAGTTCCGTCATGGTGCGGTTGGCGGCCTCGGCGGTCAGGAGGGGGATGCGGTAGCGGCGCTCAAAGCCGTGGTGCACGGCGGCCGGGACCGCGTTGCCGACCTCGCTGTTGTAGTCGGCCAGCAGGGTGCTCTCGCGGAGGTCGAGTTCGATGTAGGCGGGCTGGGGCTCGGACTGGCCGTGGTAGTGCTGGTAGAGCTCGGTAGGGCTGGTGCAGGAGATGATGCGGACGGTGGCAGTGCGGGTCATGACTTCTCCTTGAGGTGTGTATAGGCGGAATAGACCGGCGTAGGCTGGTCAGTTCGCCGGGGTACTGGCCGTTGACGTGTTCAGCTGGATGGCAGGGGGCTTGGCTGCCCACTTGTGTGCGGCTACCCAGAGCAGCAGGAATCCGATGGTGAGAGCAGTGGAAACCCAGAGCGACGGTCCGGGGAGGGTTTCGGAGTAGCCGATGTGGCCGTGGCTGAAGTCGCTCACGCAGGTTGCTCCTAGCCCGCCAACCATTAGACAGTCAAGGGCGAAGGCGAGGTTTGCCCAACCGCGGTGGACATAGCCCACCGGTCGATCAGACAGGCTCGCGCTCCCCAGGCCTGTCCTGAAGAGGTCGTCGTAGGACTTGCCGAGGATCGCCCTGAGCACGCTCGCAATCAGGACACCGGTGAGCCACGAGATCCCGATGTACGTCAGGCTGCTTGCAGTCAATCGGACAGCCATGGCAAAGATCACGAGGGCCAGGCACCAGTGGGCGTGCCAGCAGTAGCGGTGGGGGCAGCGTGCCGTGGGCTTCCGGGGCTGGAGCATGCTAGGCCTTCGCATGAGATTTCTCCGGTGTAGGGGCCAGGCGGTGCAGGACGGTGAACAGCAGTGCGGCAACCGGGGCTTCCACTGTGCGAGGGCGCACCTTCTCAGAGGGCGGCGATGGCGGTGCGGATGCCGGCGACGATGTGGCCCCAGACCTCCTGCGGGGTGGCGACGCGGGACTCGCTGTAGCCGAGGCGGCAGTGCAGCTTGCCGGTGGCCGTGTCGAACCAGACCTTGTCGATCGAGCCGAGAAGCTTGGAGCCCTGCGAGTTGGAGATGTGCTCGCCCCGGTAGGAGGCGCTGGAGATGTTCCCGGTCCCGTAGTAGCTGAGGTCAAGGCCGGCGAAGCGGGCCCAGTCGTTGATGTAGACCCGGTCCATGCCGTTGCGCTGCCAGCGGTTGCCGCCGATCGCGGTCATCGTCTCGACGCTGAAGATGACCTTGGTGGCCTTGCGGGCGGTGCGCATGGCGGCGATGGCGATGCGGCGGGCCAGGGAGGTCGCGTCGATGGTCCAGCGGCCGGCGGCCTTGGTGGCGGCGATGACGCCGCGGCGGCACCAGGTGCGGATGGTGGCGATGGTGACGCGGGCTTCGGCGGCGGCGGTGCTGGTGTCCATGACCGGGTCCTTCCGGCGGGGCCTGGGGCTGTTCCCCTGGCCTCACACCATCAAGGTAACTTCCTAAATTAGGAAGCAGTAAGAGGAATGGCGAAGCTCACCCGATCGGATTAACTCGCCATGAACCAGAGACATTTGAGGCTGCCCGTGCCCCTTCGTTACGCATGGCCCAACACGCACAGGCTCAGCCTCCACTGCGACACCTCGACGACCGTAGCCCTGCCGACGGATGCCGCGCGGAGGATTCCGGATGCGGTCCGGATCTGTGTCCGGACCGCATCCGTCGAGGTCAGTCCTCGTCGATGTACGCGCTGAGCCTGCGCGGACTGACCGTCTCCTGGACGCCCCAGGAATAGCGGACGAAGACAGCGCCGTCCCAGTCCTCGTCCGGGGGTGTGATGCTCAGGACGGTCACGGGGATGTTGTTGTCCACCCAGGCAGTGCCCTCGATCGGGATTTCCTGGCCGTCATTGCCGATCAGCTTGGACATGGTGTCTCGCTCTCTAGAAGGGCGGTTCGGTGGAGTAGCCGCCGACGGGCCAGGGCTCCGACGGCCTGGCGGTCTCGGCCGCCTCGTCGTAGTAGTCGTCCCACTCGGGGTCTTGATCGTCCGGACGGTGGTTGTCGCTGAAGTCGTCGATGTCGGTCACTCGTCTCCTCGTTCCTTGCCGTGATCGTCGGCGATCTGGTGAGCGGCAGAGAGCTCCGCGTCGAGGCGCGCCGAGGCTGCCTGCAGCTTCCCCTTGGTGGTCCGCAGGGCGCTGCGCGTGCGCCTCAGTGCTGCTGCTTGCTCGGCTTCCAATGTGGTCAGGCGCTCGACCTGGCGGGTCAGGTGTTTGACGCGCTCGTTCGCGATGGTGGCCGCGGGACGCTGTGGGGCCCGCTGCTGGGGGCGCAGCCTGGGGGTGTTGAGCCGATTGCGGGCGAATTCGATGAATTCGTCCCTCGCCACGTGCTTGGTGCGCCTGCCGGCCAGGCCGGATACGAGCACAATGCGGGGAAAGTCCGGGTGGCGGTTTGCCCAGTTCGAGACCGCGCTTCTGGTGACGCCGACGAGCGCTGCCGCGGCGGAGAGGTGGATGAGCTCGTCTTCACGGCCCTGGTATTCGGGCCGGAGCCAGGTGATCGGCTCCATGGTGGTCCTTCCGGTGGTGGGCGGCCGGGACGCCCGGCGGCCGGTTGGCTGCCGGGCGGGTAGGGCCCGGCGGCAGATGGCCGCCAGGCGCAGAGGCTCAGGCCAGCAGGGCCGCGAGCGAGGAGATCGCCTGGATCACGGGCAGGTCCAAGCCGCCGTCGCCGAGGGCCCGGTCGGTGAACACCGTGACCTCGCCGACGTCCGGCAGGGTCGCGGTGACGGTGATGCGGTGGAACAGCGGCAGGTTGGTGCTGAGTACGGCCTGGGCGGTGACGGTGCCGCCGACGCGGTTGTAGACGTCCTGGAGTTCGCGGATGGAGTACACGAGGACGCGGGTGGTGGTCTCGCCTTCCTCGGCGCGTGGTTCGCCGTAACCGGGCAGGCCGAGGGCGGTGCGGACGGCGGCCGCGGTGGGCGCGAGGGTGGCCTGGAGGTCGTGGAGCTTGATCACTGGTTCTCCCGATGCCGTGCTGGGTGATTTGAGGGGCCCGGCGGGTGGGGCCGCCGGGCGGAGCGGTTGTCAGGCGGCGAGCTGGAGGTCCACCGCGGTGAGGTGGCGGGTGGCCTTGTACGTGCCGAGGGCGACGATCAGGGCGCGGTCGGTGGGGGTGTAGACGTGGACGTGGATCCAGCGGCCGGTGGTGCGGTGCTGCGCCCAGACGCGGATGGCGTTGGCGCCGGCGTTGAGGGCGCGGTAGGCCTTGGCGACGTGGCGGCCGTACCAGGAGCGCTGTCCGTCGGGGAGGTCGGCGCCGAGGCGGTCGAGGAGGTCGCCAGTGCGGATGAGGCGGCCGGTGTCGACGAGGTGGGCGACGAGGCCGGAGAGGGTGCGGTAGGCGAGTGCGCGGGTGGCGGTGCGGGCGGCGGTGATCGTGCGGCGGATGGTGGTGAGCTTCATCGAGTCCCCCTCTGGCGTTCCGTCTTTTGTAGCTACAACAGTAGGGGGTTGTAGCTACACGACAAGGGTCTTTTGTAGCTACGACACGATCGGGTGAATGTTGCGAGTCGTAGCTACAGGCCGCTACCGTTCACGCATGCTTGACGAGACCGGCGCCAGCTACGACAAGCCGCGCCAGATGCGCGTGCCGCAATCCGAGTGGGGGCCCTTTGAGGCTGCCGCCAAGGCCATGCACCCCACCGGTCGCAGCCCCCGGGCCGCCGTTGTCCGCGAGTTCATCCGCTGGTACATGCGTCGCCCCGGAGCGAAGCTGCCTGAGCGTCCGCCGGCTGGCCCGTGGTCCAAGCCTCCGGCCGACGAGTAACCACGACGCCCACATGGTTCTTAAGGAGAGATGACGTGAGTGACGCGACTGAGGCTGACCTGCCCCAGGAGATCGAGAACATCATCGCCAAGAGCAAGGAGTTCATCGAGAATCGGAGTTACAGCGAGACGCGGCAGACGCTGTCGTTCATGTACGAGCACAATGGCGAGGAGGTCGACCTCGAGATGTTCCAGGGCCCCCTCCCCGTACCGATGGTGGGGCAGCATGTCGTCCTCCACAACTCCCAGACTCCTCTCGTCGTCGACCGGGTGCAGACGCACTACGGGATTGCTGGTCGCCAGCAGCACGCGAGCGTGATGGTGTACGTACGGCTGCCGCGATGACCACCGATTTGGTGGCGTTCATTCGCGCCCGCCTCGACGAGGACGAGTAGATAGCGCGAGCAGCACAGCCGGCCCGTGGATCCGCCGCGACCACGTGGCCGGTGTCCACGCCAACGACGCGACCGACGGCCGACCGTACGGATCAGCGGTGGCCGACTGCCGCCGCGTGCCGGACGGGTACGGCGTACCCAACGCCGAGCACATCACCCGGCACCAGCCGGCTCGCGTGCTTGCTGACGTCGACGCCAGGCGCCGAATCCTGGCATTGCACGGAGAGGAGCTCGGCGGGTGCACTGTCTGCGCCGAGCCGGATTCCTCCGAGGAGGACGCGGAAGGCAACTGGGAGACATTCCGCTGGGCAGAGCCGGCGCCGTGCGCGACGCTGCGCCTGCTGGCCCTGCCGTATGCCGATCATCCGGACTACCGCGAGGAGTGGCGGCCGTAGTGGTGCGCCGTAGAGACTGGACTGCCAGCACCGCACGAACGATAGGGAGTTGCCAGTGAACTCGGTCGAATACCTTCGCGAGCGCGTCGCTGATGATTTGGCCACTGCCCAGGGCGGGCGTGAGCGGGCTGAAGCAGAGTTCAAGGCAGCGGTCCTCGACGTGCTTGACAAGATGAGGTGCCTGACGCCGGAACCGCGATCTGCAGGGACCGACTTGGTGGAAGCGATGCTTGCGCTGTATGCCGAGTACTTCACCACCGAGGACAGTGATCTATACCACTCCGTGGTGCACTGCCCCCGGTTCCGAGAGCGCTATCGAGGCCCGATCGTGCGCTTGAACCGAGAGCAACTCGCACGTGGAGACAAGCAGGCCTGCCGCTGCGTCACGGCTGCGTAACCGGGGACCCATGGCTGGCCGACGGTGCCTGTGTCATAACGGGCGCCGCCGGCCGGGCCGACTCACCGCTGGTTCAGGGGAGGCAGCAGGTACACGTGTGTGCGGATGCACTGCGCGCGCGGATCGTCGGCGGTCACGTGCTCGACGTCGTGGAAAAGGCTGGCATCGCGCGGGTGGACGTGACAGGACATCTGTACGCCATCGGCGTTAAGGTACAGGAGCTGCCATCCGGGTTCCTCGACGTCGGCAGCTGGCGTGATGACCGATGGGTGGAGACGGGCGAGCCACGCGAGGAGGTGAGCTCGCTCGCGGTATACGGCGTCGCGCTCGGTCTCAGCGGCGGTGAGTTGCTGGCGGAGCCGTTGCTCGTACTGGTCGGCGTCTGTTGCGTGTCGCCTGCGGGTGCGCTCGGCTGACACGGCGGCGTCGGCCCAGCGTTGGCTGTCGTGGCGCAGCTGCTCCATCTCGTGATCGCGTATGGCGAGGAGGGTGTCGACGATGGCTGTGACGGTGCCGTCGATGTGGGTGTGTCCGCCGGCGGTACCGGACCAGGTGATGGGGTGGGCGGCGTAGCAGGCCCGTTCATCGAGCCCGCAGTCGCCATCGCATTGGTGGGCGGCGGCGGCCAGGGCGTCCATGTACTGCTGACGGAGGCTGTCCGTCGATGTCCGGATGCTGCCCGGACTCGTGTCCTTGCTGGTCATGCGGCGTTCCGATCGGTGTAGGTGTCCAGGAGTCCGCGGCGGAATCCGATCGACACAGCGTGGGTCTTGCCGCGGGCGCCGAGCTTGCGGTTGATGCGGAGCAGGTGGCTCTTGATCGTGTTTTCGGACAGGACCAGGCGCGCGGCGATCGAGGCGATGGTGTGGCCGTGGCTGACGGCCTCGAGGATCTCGATCTCGCGGTCGGTCAGGGGGTCGCCGGGGCGCGGGCGGGTCGGGGTGGGCATGGTCGTCCTCCGGTGGGTGAGCGTGGCTTCGTGGCGGGTTACGGGGTCTCGGGATGCGGAAGGGGTGTGCGGGCGCCGCCCTCGAGCTGGCGCCTGAGCACGTGGTTGGCGGCTTCGAGCTCGGCCAGGCGCAGCTGCTGTTGGGCGAGGGTGGTGCGCAGGGCGTCCAGGGCGCGGTCATGGACGTCCATGACCGAGTCCGTGATGGCCTCAACACGGGTGCGGGCGGGTGACCAGGTGTGGGCGCGGATGGCCGAGGAGTACTCCTGGCGGAGGGTGTCCGGATCGGCGAGGCGGGTGTCCGGACTGGTCCGGACCCTGTCCTGGGCCTGCTCGGCGGCGCGGTGGTGCGCGGTGACGTGGTGCTCGTAGGCGGCGCGGGCGGCCTCGGTGGTGGGGTAGCCGATGTCGTGGCCGCCGGCGCAGTCGGGGCCGCCGAGGCAGCGCCATCCGTGCCAGGTGCTGCCCGTGGAGAAGACCGCGGCGTCCGCGTCCTCCGGGTGACGCTCGCAGCCAGGGCGGCTCTGGTCCTCGAGGGCGGCGGGCGGGAGGCTCTGCAGGGCGCTTATGTGGCGCACGAGTCGTGATGCGGGTGACTGCTCGGTCATGACGTCCTCCTTCGAGGTGTGGCTGGCTGTGCGCCTCGCTGGCGCCTGGGAGGTTGGAGTGACTCCCGGCCGTCCAGGGCGGGTTAGGCCGTCAGAGAGGCGTCTGGGGTGCTTCTCGGGGCTGCTGCGCCCGACGCGTGAGTCGACGGAGTGCGCGGCGGGTGGCCCGATTGGGTGCTGGGTCCGGGGTGTCGTCGTCCACGACCTGCTCGACGCGGACGACGACGGACTCCCAGGTACGCCCCGGGGCGCGCGTGTGCTCGCCCCGGGGGTTGCTCGATATGCCGTTCACCGCCTGCCGTCCGTTCTGCGACAGCACTGGCCCGCTACGGCCAGGGCGACGATCGACAGGGCGTTGAAGGCGCCGGCCACGAGGGAGACGCGCTCGAAGGCTGTCATCGGCCGGCCCCGCGGTCTTCGACGGCCTCCTGCTGGGTGAGATCGCGCACCTTGAGCGTGATGGGCGGTGGGGGCGGGTCGTTGCGGTGACGCCAGACGTTGATCACGTGCCGGGGGTCGAGGACGAAGTCGACACCGATCTGGATCGCGAACACGCCCTGTGCGAGCCACCAAGCCGGCCGTCGGTATGGGTTCGGGCAGCCGATCTGGCGCCAGGCCCACGCGTAGCTGTGGGTGTAAGGCTGGACACGGCCGAGGGTGTAGCCGGCGGCGAGACTGATGGCGGCGATGAGTAGCTCAGGCATGCCCGGCCTCCGGCTCCACAATGTCCGTGGTGGTGCGCCGCACGAGCCGGTATCGAGCACCGGCGTCCTGTGTCCGCAGCTTGGCAAGGCGAGCGAACGCCGAAGCACGATCGTCGCTGCCGTCGACGGCGCCCCAGCCGGTGGAGAAGCGCTGCTGTACGAGCCATGCGGTGTGGCTCCAGAGGTCCTCGGCGAGGTCGTCGGCGCAGTGACGAGCGCGACTGGCCTCCTCCCCGAGCAGTTGCTGGGCGATCGCGAGTGCCCACGGGTTGACGACCCCTTCGTCGTCGCCGTCGGCGAGGTCGTCGAGGAGATCGGCGAGGGCCTGGCCGGCCTCGGGGTCGATGGCAACCGTCAGCCCGGGTGGATGGAACGGGTTGCGGAGCTGGAAGGCGGCGGCGCGTAGTACGGCGGCCGGTGCAGTGTCGGTCATCGCGAGGTCTCCGGGTGGGCGCTGAGCCAAGTGCGATAGGCATCGATGGCCAGGCGTGCCTCGGCCTCGCGAGGGCAGTGCTCGGGGATGCCGTAGGGGCAGTGCGGCTCAAGGGCGAAGTGCACGGCGCGGACCGGGTCGTGCAGACCGAACGGCCACGAGGTGGGGCTGGTGGTCACTGGTCGGCCTCCAGGACGTAGCCGTTCTGCCGGGGCTTGCCGTACTGGGTGGTGGCGGTGGCGTGGAGCTGGGTGACGAGGAGCCAGCGGCGCCGCTTCCCCGTGGCCGCGTCGACGACGAGAGCGTGAGCGTGGCCGGGCGTGTACTGGACGATGCGGATACGACGGCCCTCGGCGTGGGGGTGGCACGCGACGTAAATCTGGTCGGTGCGGATGCGGGTGTCGGTCATCGGGGTCCCTTCGTGGGGCCCGGCCGCGGACGGCGGCCGGGCGAATGGTCAGAGGTGGGCGATGACGAAGGCCGCGGACGAGTCGGAGGCATGGCCCTGCTCGGCGGCCCACTCGGCGATGTCGAGAGGCCAACGCTTGTCGAAGTAGTCGATGACCACGTCGGCGCCGTCCTGGCGGACGGTGTTGCTGGGGCCTGCGCCGAAGTAGTCGGCGTGCTCTTCGACGACCGCGGCTGCGGCGTCGGGGGTGAGGCAGGAGAGGCGGATCTCGGTCATCGGGTGGTCCTCTCGGTTCGGCGGGCGAGCATGCGGGCCTTGATCTGCTCCTCGGTCGGCGGGGTCCACTGGTGCCAGCCCACCGGGGGCTTCCACCGCTGGAAGTGCTCGCGGGCGTCGAGGTCGCAGTGGCGGCAGGCGTTCGGCGGCGGAGTGGTCGTATCGGTCACCGACTTCCCTCCGTGCGGGTGAGGGCGTGCTCGATGCTGGCGATGGCGGCCGTGACCTGGGCATGGAGCGGGGAGTACATGACCGTGGTCGAGCAGTGGAGGGCCGCGTTCATCTCGGCGTGCGCGGCCAGGTGCGTCTGGACAGTGACGAAGGTGAGCCGGGCTTTCTCCAGCTCGCGGCGGAGGTCGGTGACGGTCGGGTCGGTCTCAGTGACGGTGACGGTCTCGTCGGTCATCGGCGGTTCTCCTTGTGTCGGCCGGTCAGGCGCCGGCGGTCGGGTGGGGTGACGAGGATGCTCGTCGCGGGGCAGATCACGGCTACGCAGGCCAGCACCGCACCCATCAGCGGCTTCCCGACTCGTCGACGAACGCGAGTTGGCCAGCTGCCTCGACAGCAGCCCGGCGGGAGGAGGCTGCAGTCTGCCGGTGGTGCTCGGCGTCGTAGGCGAGATGACAGCCCTGGCAAAGGGCGCGCAGGTTCTCGGGAGCGCAGTTCTCCGGCGTGTGGTCCAAGTGCGCGGTGGTGAGTACCACCAGGGAGCCGGTGCCATAGGCCGGTGCGCCATGCCGGTTCGGGCAACGGCCCTCGTGCGTACCGCGGCCGCACTCACCGAGACACTCGCACTGACCGGCCGCACGCTCGAAACGGATGCGCCGGCTGACCTCCGGCCAGTCGGCCGGGTACCGGTGACGCTCCACGGGGCGGATGGGCATCAGGGCTCCTTGTGGTCGGTCTGGCGGAGGCCGGCCCGCATGTCCCGGTAGGCGACCGCGGCGAGCAGGACGGCGACGACGAGGAGGGCGGCGGTCAGCGGCGGGCTGTCGGTGAGCCAGGCGCTGGACCCGAGGAGGACTGCGGCGCTGCTGGTGGCGCTGGCGCGGGCGAGTCGGAGGTCGTCCATCACGCGCACCCCCTGCCAGCGAGGGCTGGGCAGTTGGCGAGGTGTTCCCGGCCGCGGCTGACGAACCAGCTGTCGCAGCACCAGTCGGCCAGCAACTCGTCCTGGACGGGTGGCCGTCGGAGGCGTTCGGCTCGACGGGCTCGCAGGGCGGCTGTGCGGGCCTGTGTGGCGTTGTGGTGCTCGTGGTGGACGAGGAGGGCCAGGAGGAGGGTCACGGCCCCGTAGGAGGCCGTCTGGCGCCATTCCTGGGCGTGTGTGGCGTGGAGGGTGGCGGCGGCCATGGTGCCGGCGGTGAGCGCGGCTATGAGGGTGCCGGTGCGGTGGGTCATGAGGGTGCCTCCGGTTGCGGCGGTTAGGCGTTGGGTCGGGTCAGGGCAGCGAGTTCGTGACGGAGGAGTTCGAGGCTGGCGATGCCCCAGTTGTTCAGTTCCATGGCGGCGACGTCGGTGAAGGCTTCGAGGGCTTCGAGCCGGGTGTAGAGCTCGTCGAGCTGGCTGCCGGTGAGGTCGTCGAGGCGGATGCGGTCGGTCATGGCGGTGGCTCCTGGCTGGCGGGTGTCAGTCGGCGTAGGTCATCCACTGGTCGTGCTGGGAGCACTCGCATGCGCAGTTGTGCGAGCGCTCGCACGGGCAGGGCTCGCAGCAGTAGTGCGTGCCGCAGTTTCGGCAGTTGGGGCGGTGGCAGTCTTCGCAGTTGTCCATGTCAGTGGGCCTTTCGGTTCCAGGCGGTGATGCGGGCGTCGTGGCTGGGGATGCGGATGGGGCGACCGCGGGGGCTGGTGCAGCGTTGGCCGGCGGGGGCGTGGCACCAGGGGCAGCGGATGGCGTGCTCGGGGTGAGTCAGGGGCGCGGTCACGAGGCGGCCGCTTCCTCGGTGTCGGGCGGCGCGGGGGTGGGGATCACGGTGCCGGGCGGGAGGGCGGCGAGCGCGGCCCGAGAGGCTTCGCGGCGCCGTTCCAGCTCACGCTCGGCTTCCGCACGGGCGTCGAGCGACTGTCCGGAGGCGAGGAAGCGGCTGGCTTCGATGCGGCTGGGGTGGGCGTCGCGCATCCGAGGCGTCCGGCTGTTGTGGCAGGACACTCCCGGTTCGGCGCCGCAGCGCGGGCAGGGAGCGGCGAGTTCGGGGCGCCGGCTGAGAGCCTCGCGGCCAACGGCGTTGAGGATCGCTCGGCCCCGGCCTTCGGCGCTCGCAGCGTCGCCCTTGATGATCGCGGCCCGGGCTGTCTGCGCGGGGATCTGCCCGCTGGCCGCGGCCCGGGTGAGGGCGCGCATGTTCTGGATCGACTGAGCGCCGGTCTCGCCCGGGATGCCGTCGTACATGGTGTTGGCGTCGGCGAGGCGGGCGTTGCGGATCTGCTGGCGGTGGTGGCGGACATGGTGGGGCTCGAGCCACCGGCGCTTGGTCGGGTCGAACTTCGCGGCGCCGTCGAGGGTGGTGCTGCCGTAGAAGGCGGCGACGGCGTCGAGGGTGTCCTGGTCGAGGGGGATGTCGCGGAGGGCGGTGGCCCAGGCTTTGCCGGCGACAGCACTGGGCTGCCGGTTGTCGAAGGCGGCGGCGTGGGCGAGGAGCTGGAGGGCTTCGGCGGGTGTCACTGGTCCTCCTGGGCGGCTTGTTCGGCGAGGGCGAGCCAGCCGGCGACCTTGGCGTCGGTGCCGGCGAGCTGGCCGGGAGTCTGGAAGGGGATGACCTGGCCGACGGCGGCCGGGAGGTTGTTCGTGGCCTGCGGCTGGGCGGGGGCATCGGGGAGGGCGCGCCAGGCAGGTACGAAGTAGCGGGCGGATCGGGGCTGGCTGCGTGCGCCGTGCCAGCTGGCGGTGGCCGAGCTGACGAGGACGGGGATGCCGCATCGCTTGATGAGGGCTTCGATCAGGAACCACTCGGCCGGCTTCAGGTCCCAGCCGACGACGAGTCGGGCAGTGGTGAGGGCCTCGACGAGGGGGCGGCAGGAGTCGGGGATCCGGGGACGGTCACCGACGTGCGGGAGCGCGCTGTCGCAGCTAGCTAGCTCCTCCTTCTCTTCCAGGGGAAGAGAAGGAGGGAGAGGGTTAGGGCGCGGGCGCGCGCGAGTCTGACTTTCGTCCCCGGGGGACACACCCGCCTGACCTGCGGAATCTCGAAAAACAGGGGTGTCTTTCGCGCGCGAAACATCTTCTTTTCCATCTCGATTCGACGCTGAATCATCGGCGAATCGACGAGCGTTTTCCTCCGCGGCCCTCTGCTCACGCTTCTTCACGGCCGCCTTCTCGCGACGCTTCTCGACAACCGCACGGGAGGAGTTCGGGCCGATGTAGTCGTGCAAGACGTAGTCGCCCGGCTCCGGCTGGGCGCAACGACGGCAGGCGTGTCCCGCGGCGTGAAGCATGCCGACGGACACGAGCTTCTTGATCTGCGGCGCGGTGCCGTACAGGGCGGCGATCTCGGCCGGGATGACGCCGTCAGTCAGGTAGTCGCAGGCGTACGAGCCGAACCGGGTCCACAGCCCGAAGGCGGCGTTGCCGACGCGCATGACCTTGCGGTGAGCGTGTGCGCTCGTGTCGACGGCGAAGTGGGGCATGTGGTGCTCTTCTCGGTCGTGTCAGCAGGGGACGCAGGAGAAAAGGCGAGGTCAGGGCGGTAATTCGGCTATCCCGACCTTCAATGTGTACACTAGCGTACGCTCGCGTACCTTGGCTACCATCTGCGTATGCCTGCGAACACAAGCGCCGAGATCGGGATCCGCGAACTGCGAGCCGCACTGTCCGACGTCCTGAACGAGACCGCCGTCCGCGGCCGCGTCACCTACGTGACCAGCCGAGGCCGACGCATCGCGGCGATCGTCCCGGTGCCGGACGCCGAAGCCATCGAGGAAACACGGGCAGTGCAGCCGCCAACGGACGTGTAACTCCGGAGCCTGGCCATGAGGCGAAAGGCCCGCACGGGCTACCATCTCGGCACCCCCCTGGACTGTCACCGCGCGTTCCAACGCTTGGCACCCTTGGGCAGCCCCTTCGGCCGCATCGTCACGCCGGCCTCCAGCAACAGCGCGCGCGTCAGTGTGTACGAGCGGCGCGTCTCGACCGCGAGGTCCTGGATAGTGGCACCGGCCTCGTACCGCGGCACGAGACGAGCCGCGACGTCACGACGGGCCTCGCCCCGCAGGTGCGCGGTCACCGAACATCGCCTTCCAGCGCGGCCCGGCCGATCGCGTGAGGCGAAGGGCCGAGGGCGTCGTCGTGGTCTTCCTCCCGGAGCCCAGTCCAGTAATCGACGACGAGAGCGTTGATCGCGTCCTCGTACTCCTGGCGCGACATCTGCGCGAAGACCTGGCGGGCCAAGTACGCCACGTCGTCGGCGTTCAGTGGCTGGTCGGGGTTCTGCTTGTGGGCCTCGGCTAGAGCGCTGGTGAACTTGATGTACCAGTTCATGCGGAACACCGGCTGGAGCTGGCTCGGGCGGAACTCGGGGTGCAGGTGGCCTGACGGGCTCGCGCTGAGGCCGACCGTCGCGAGCCGAGCCTTCAGGGACCGGAGCGCGGCCTCGGAGTGCCTGGCCTTCTCGGCGTCCAGCGACTGCTCTTCCTCCGGCCTGAGTGCACGGAAGGGCAAGGTGTTCGCGTGGCGGACGACTTCCTCGAAGGATGCCCCGTCGAAGTACTCGTTGCCGCCGGAACGCTGCCACCTCTTCTCGCAGAAGGCGATAAGGGATCGCTCGTTCGCGGCGAAGTCGGCATGCGCTGGTGACACCCACGTGCGGTCAACCGTTACTGCGTACCGTGCTGCGTCCCGCGCATGGGAGGCGAGTCGGTTCGTCGGCTCGATTGTGCGGCCGACCTTGACGACGCTGTTGCTGAAATCTATGACGTAGATGAATCCTTCGTTGCTCACTCCTCCGCCTTTCCACGTACTGGTGGTGCTGGGTGCCCGGAACGAGATTCGAACTCGCACGTTTGCCGGTTTTAAGCCGGTTGCGTCTACCAGTTGCGCCACCCGGGCTGGGCGTTCACGCTGCGGATCGGTCGCGACCCCGCCGTCGGATCCGCGCGACGGCTGACCCTTCGCCGACAGTGCCGCGGACTTTCCCGGCGCGGCGATCGCATCCCCAGTGCCCGGACGGTGTCTCCCCCTCGTGCCACAGGGCTCGAAACCGGCGACGCCCCTTCATCAGCTGCGACTTCAACCCGCTCTCAGATCCGAAAAGACGGGCAGCCTCGTCGTAGTCCCCTGCAGCAGCCAGGGCCTGGACGGCGGCCAGCTGCCGGGGGGTGAGGGCGGGGAGGATCTGCTCGATGGCGAGGCGTTCGACGATGGCGTTTTCGGGGCTTGGTACGGCGCGCCCAGCCCATTTCCAGTACAGGGCGTAGTTCCGGCCGCTGTTGCTGCTGTCGCGCCTGGCACCGTGGTGCCGCATGCTGGCCCTGACGTCGTCGGCCAGTGCGCGGCGTCCGGCCTCCATGAGTTCGGTCCGCCGCGGCGCGCTGTCAACGGTGTAAAGGTGCTCGACGATGCCGTGCCAGGCAGCGGCGTACAGGTCGTCGCGGTCGCCGGCGGGCCACCACGCGCGGTTGTTGGAGACGACGGCCCGGGCGAGCTGGTCGAGGTCGGCGAGGGCCCACCCGTAGCGGACGCCCATATCGTCTTCGGGCTCTACCGCCGGCGGCTCTACTTCAGTGGGGTAGAGAGCGAATGAGCCGACGACCGCTCCGGCATTGATCACCTCGCCCGTCAGCGTGTCGTGGTCCAGGTGGATGTCGACCCGGCGGGCCGCGAGGTAGCCGCGGGCGTGGCGGTGTGCGGCGGCAGCTAGGTCCGCGGTCTGGTCGGCTTCGACGGTGAGGGGCGGGATGCCGGAGTCCGCCCCGATCTTCATGTGCAGGGTGTACGTCGCCATCAGGCCGCCTCCTCGGGCTCAGCCGCGGGACGGGTCGGCGCAGCGGCGGTCGAGGTCTCCGGCATGCCTGGCAGGAGGAGATCGGTGTAGCGGGCGGGGTGATCTCCGGCTACATCGCGGCAGCCGGGATAGCGGCACCAGTGGGAACCGGCGAACGTCACGCCCCCGTCAGCTGTGAGCGCCAAGGCAGCGAGCGCGCGGGCGAGCGCGTTGAACGCTTCAGCGCACCCCTTGCCGCCGTATTGGAGGACATCGCCTTTGTGAGCAATGACATCCAGGCACTGGCGTCCGATGGCAGCAATCTGCCGATAGCTGAACTGCCTCAGTTTCATCATGTGCATCGGGACAGCCGCGCCGAGGGCCGCCATCAGCAGCAGATTTTCCGCTGCTGCGGCCGCGGCAGCATTCGACGAGAATGCAGCCGAATCGGCGAGGCACGCCTCCAAAACATCGAGGTCGTTTTCTTCGTTCATAAAAGGGCCTCCACAAGCCTGGTGCTCCCGGGGCGGGGGTGCGTGGTCGCCCCGCCCCGGGGGCCGTCAGTCGTCGTCCTCGCAGATGTCGATGGCGTCGTGATCGTGGTGCTTGTGCTTCTTCGGCTTGGCCTTGGTCTTGGCCGGCTTGGGCTTCGAGGCACTCCGGCTACTGCCGCCCTTCGATCCGCCGGAGGGGCGCTCCGGGGCCGCCAGGGCCGCCACGGGGGCGGCGTCGCAGTCGTCGGGGGCGTCGCTGCACGCGGTAAGCGTGGCGGCGAGCAGGAGCAGGACGGCCGCGGGTGCGGTCGCGCGCTTCATGAGGAGCCCTTCGGGTCGATGGGGCACTGGTGGGAGGTGATCGTGTCCGTGATGGTCAGCACGCCGGCCGCGCTCGCGTGGGCCGTCCAACCGCACCGGCCGCACCGGTAGTCGGCCGTGGGGAGACGGAGCCAGTAGCCGCATCCCGGGGCCCACGGGCGGGTGTAGTCGCCCATGTCGATGTGGAGCCCCGGGAGCGTGGCCGGCGGCCATATGCCGCTCATGCCGCCTGCTGGGCCCGCGTGACGTCGTCCTGCATGTGGCTGGGCTCCACACACCCCCGGTGTCCGCAGCCAGAGACCCGGCCCTCAGGCTCACGGTGGTGGTGGAACCTGAAAGCGATCCGGTACGCGGAGAAGTTCTTGGTGCCAGACCGCAGGACAGGGCAGCCGCCCTTGGAGAAATAGCCACTCCACCCCAGGTGACCGTCAGGCAGCGCCCTGGTCCGGGAATAGAAGAGGGTGGCGAGGTCGCCTCTCGTCGGGGGGCGCTGCTTGTCCAGCTGCACTCCTCCCCACATGCCGTGCTCGTCGCCGCTGCGCTCGGCCAGGTCCAGGCACTGCGCTCGGACAGGACAGCGACGGCAGTAGGCCAGTGCGTCCTCGCGGTCCTGCACAGCCTCGGCGTCGTAGCCCACGGTGAAGAACAGCTCGGGGTCGGCACCGCGGCAGGCCGCGAAGTTCATCCAGTCGGTGGTCGTCCTCATGACAGTGCCTCCATGACGCGTGCACCGATCCACTGGGCGACGTTGGACGAGACGGCGTTGCCAGCCTGCATGGTCTGCTCGCCCTTGTTGCCGTGGACGATGTAGTCCTCGGGGAACCGCTGGGCGAGGAGCTGCTCGCGGGGCTGCACCATGCGGAAGTAGCAGTCCTCGACCGCGGGCGCCGGGGCGAGGAGCCCGGCGGAGTCCTTCGTGCCGAGCGTCAGCATCGGCTCGGCCGTCGTCTTCGGTGCTGCGTTGCGGTACGGGATGACGAGCCCGTGGTGGTTCCCGCCCGCGGTGACGGTGGCGAGCGGTCGGCGGACGGTCTCGGCGCCGCCGTTGCGCCGGTACTCGACGACGAACGGAGAGGCGACCAGGGCCTCGAAGCCCTTGGGGTTCGCCATGCGGGTACGCATCGGCTGCCCCGTGTGGGTGGGCTCGGTGTTCCAGGTGCCGCCTGACGGGACGAGGAGCCCCTCGCCGATCTTCACGGTGCGGGACGGCAGTGGCGCCCCATCGGCGGGGAACGCGCGCCCGTCGTGGCCTGAGTGGTTGACCGTGACGATGGTGCGGGTCTGCGGGTACTGCTCCAGACCCTTGCGGATGCGACGCATCGTGGCCGCGGCGAGCGGCTTGTCGCGGTCGCCGATCCGCGTCCCGGTGTTGGACCAGTCGATGATGGAGGCGGCCGGCCGGATGTACGGCTCGACGATCGCGTGACGGCACCGGCTGTTCGGGCACCGGTAGTCGTACTGCTGCTTGTACTTCCCGATCGTGCGGCCGTTGCGCCACGACTGCACCGCGTCGACGTCCTCGCTACAGTCCGGGCACCAGGCGCGTGGGCGGGGCTTCAGGTCCGGGAGGGGGATGCCCTTGCGGGTGAAGGCGATATAGATCCGGTCCCGCCACTGCGGCGCCCGGTCGTTCCCGTCGTCGTCTCCGAGGTGCGCCGAGGAGGCGGACACGACCTGGGAGTTGTAGCCGAGCATCTCCATGCCCGTGCGCCACCAGGCGAACAGCTCCCAGTCCACGGCGAACTCCACGACGTTCTCGCACAGCACCACCTTGTAGCGGTGGACCTCGGTCGCCCGGATGACGTCGTAGGCGGTGGCGCGGGTCCGCTCCCACGCGGCGTCCGGCACCGAGCCGTACTCCATGAGCGCGAGCTGGCCCTTGGTCCGCTTCCGCCCGCCGGCCGGGCTGATCTCCGTGCAGATCGGGGACGCCCACAGGACGTCCGTCTTCGGCAGCCTCCGCATGTCGTAGTTGTTGATGTCGGCGCACAGGTGGTCGGCGTCCCGGTGGTTGGCGGCGTGGGTCTCGATCGCGCGCTGCCAGTGGTTCGCGGCGAGCTTCAGTTCCAGCCCGGCGGAGACGAGACCGGTCGAGGAACCGCCCGCGCCACAGAAGATGTCGGTGAAGGTCAGCGTCATCGTGGAGTCGCCCCCTGAAGAAGGTGTGGCCAGCGGACTTTGTTCAGTCGTGCGCGTTGGGCGTCCGGCAGGATGAACTCCGGGCGGCTGTAGTGGTCGAGGCCGGCGGCCCGCAGCCACCACGCGTCGCACCGGTCGCCACCACGATCGGGAGCGAACTCGGCTCCGGCGGCCAGGTAGGCGGCCGCGGCCATGCGCTCTTTGGTGGCTTTGCCGTAGTCCGTGGCGTGGCTCTTGAGCGTGGCCGGGGCCACCAGGGCGTACGGAACCTCGGCGTCGAGCAGCTCCGCCTTGACGATGCCGTGCACGTGAGCAGTGACACCCGCACCCATCGCGTGCCGCGGCAGGTCCTCGAGGACCGCCACGTGCGGCTCGGTGGAGACGAGGATGCGGCGGATCTCATCCCGGATGATCAGCAACCGGCGGTCCCCGTCGCGCAGGTGGGTGGGGATCAGGTAGGTCGTGCCGCCGGGGAGGGCGACGCCGGTGGAGGTGAGAGACAGATCGAGGCCCAGGACGCGGAGGGCGCGGCCCGCCCCGGCCGAAGCCGGGGCGGACACGCTCGTGGTGAGACGGTTCACTGGGCACCGTCCTCGGCGTCGTGTGCGGCGAGGGCGTCCTCGTCCTGCTCCGCAGTGCCCACGGCCGCGGTCGCCGGCCAGTACCGGTGGCGGCCCCGCTTGCGGCCGCCGAGGCCGGTCAGTCCGGCGAGCCAACAGCCGACCCACCACACGCTGGCGAGGATGCACAGCAGCAGGACTGCGAGCCACACGAGCAGGCCGGTGAGGATCAGAGCAAGAACCAGAGGGGTGCCTGGGAATGTCATGGCGTCTCCTCGGGGGTGAGGGGCCGGGTGGTGTGGCAGTCCACGCACCGGGCGGTGTCGGCCTGCTCGTCGACCTCGTGCGGGAGATGCAGCCCCTCGCAGGGCGCGCAGGGCAGGTAGCGGACGGCGTAGACGTCACGGAGATCGAAACCGGCATAGGCTCCGGGGCTGTACCGGCCCTGCCGGAGCCGCGCAGTGGCGGCGATCAGCCGGCCGTTGACGGCCCAGGCCACTGCGGTGAGCCCGCCCAGGCCCAGGCCCGCGCCCGCCATAGCGGTGATCACGAGACCACCCCCGGCTCACGCGCGGCCGACATCTTGGGAGCGAGCGTCCCGGACCGGTCCAGCAGCTCGCGGCTCATGGCGTCGTTCGACCGCTGCAGCATCTCCATCTGCGCCGCCAGGGATCGACGGGCACGCTCCGAAAGCTCCAGCGCACTACCCCCGGGCTGCTCCCGCTCCTGCGCAAGCTCGGCCCGGTAGCCCGCACACCCGCGGGACAGCCGGTCGATGCGGCTGCTCAGCTGTGCGGCCTCGGCCACCTGGCCCTGCCGCGCCGCCTGCAGCAGCCCCTCCAGACGCACGACCCGCTCGTCCAGGCGCCGGGCGCTCCTCTCCGCCTCCGACCGCGCCTCCCGCTCCATCCGGAGGTCACGCTCCAGGTCGCGAAGCTCGCGCATCAGGCGAAAGATCGTGTGCCAGCGCCTGCGGAGGCTGCCTCGGAGGATGTTGTACTTGCGGCGGCTAACGGGCATTGTGGGCCTCCCCGGGCTGGGCCACCGTCGGCCACTCCGTGACGCCGGGCTCGTCGTCGACGAACTCCGCCTCGATCGGCTCGTCCACGGGCTCACCCTCAGAGACCGGGACAGCAGCCGGCGGGGCCGGCGACGGCCGGTTCTCCGCAGCGACTTCGGCAGCTGCTCGGAGCTGCTCGCGCATGTACTCGGCGCTGGTCGGTACCCACTTCGTCAGCCGGTGCGCCGCCGTCTTCATCCACATGGCCTCTTCATGCTTCTGCCACGGGGAGTACGGGCTGTCGGAGCCCTGGCTCAGGGCCTTGGCCGCCATGACCTGGGCCCGGTTAAGAACGACGACCTTCGAGGTCGCACCGTCCTTCATCACGGCATACGCGTACACCAGGCGCAGCGGGCCGCGGTCGGTGGCGTCCCAGTCGATCTCGTGGTGGGGGCGCTCGTCCCGGCCGGGTGAGTACCGGAAGGTGTCGGCCTCGCGGACGACTTCCACGATCACGGACGACACGGCCCCGGCCCGGTAGATCAGCTCGATCTCGCCCTGGTAGCCGCGGATGCCCTGGATCTCCAGGCGGCCCTTGGTCTTGCGCGGCACGAGGTAGAACTGCTCGGTGCCCGGCGTCAGGCCGAGTTGGGCGGCGTCCATGAGAGCCCCCATGAGGGCGGCCGGGTTGTTGCTCGCCGCCTGGGCAAGGTTCCTGTCCCGGCGCAGGACACCGACGGCAAGGCGGACGAAGGTGTCCGGCTTCACGTGGGACGGCATGACCTGGGCGAGGTCGGCCTTGTACTGCTGGACGAGGGCGCCAGGCCCGCTGTCCCGGACGGCAATAGCGTTGGAGACGGTCTCGGTCATCGGGCGGTCCTTCGCGTGCGGGAGGGCAGGAGCTGGTGGGTCTTGCCGTCGCGGACAGTGCGGGTAGCGATTCGCTCCCCCAGGCACACCGCCCGCCGGCCGGTGCCGATCGCGTCGAGGAGCTCGCCCTTGCAAGCGGTCAGCTCGTCCTCGGCCTCCCAGAAGGCGTCCTGCGCCAAGTGGAAGCGATCACGCAACCCGGCGAGGACCTCGACATCAATGTCGTCGAGCCCTTCGGGGAGTTCACGGATGGCCTGGTACGTCGCGGCGTGGCCGTCGATCGACGGACGCTCGTTAGCGGCGAGCGTGCGCATGAACTCCTCGGCCGCAGCCCGCATGAACGCTGCCTCGTCCGAGTCGTACTCCACGACGTACTCCCGGTACTCGGCCCCGGCGATCCGGACAGCGACGTGGCAGCGGGACACGCCGAGGACGTCGCAGTACCAGAGGCACTGGGCCCGGTAGTGCACCGGAATCTCGCCGGTCCCCTCGGCGCCCCACCCCTCGGCGTCGCGAGAGGTCTTTGCCTCCAGCAGCTCCGTGGGTGGGCCGCCGATGGTGGCGGTCACCGGGCGGATGATGCGATCGGGATTGGCGATCTGCCACGGACGCTCGCTGTGCGCGTACGTGGGCGCGGCGGTGAGGTCCCAATCGCGGTGGTTGATCGCGAAGCGGTTGCAGATACCCGGCTCATCGACCTTTCCCCAGTACATCGCCTCGGTCTCCTCGACCGGGGCAAGGAGACCCTTCTTGCGGTGCCAGAGGGAGAACGGGGACTCGTACGGGCTGATCCCCAGGACGGCAGCGATCTCGGAGCCACCGATGCCACCCGCCCGAGCGGCGTGCCACTCGGGACTCCCGGGCCTGAACCAGCCGACGATGGTCGGCCCGGCGGCCGGGGCCTTCGCGGCCCCGGCCGACGCGGTCTCAGTCATCGGCCACCACCGCCCGGCTCGACCAGGGCGAAGGAGATCCGGCCCGGCTGGTAGCGGCGGCGCAGGTAGCCAGCACGGGTCAGCAGGTCGAGATCACGGCGAGCCGTGCCCCGCTTCGGCGCGTCGTGCCCGGCACGTCGGTGCGCCGCCAGCACGCGATGGGTCGTCCACGTCCCGCCCTGGCGCCGGATGGACTCCAGCAGGTCGACGACCCGGGGGCAGAAAGGAGGAATGTCAAGCATCGGCCCGCCCTTCCGTCAAGCCCAGCGCCTCCAGCAGATGACGCGCGTCCTGCTCGTCACGCGCCGAGCGCTGCACCAGTCGCCGGGCAGCCGCGCTGTCCTCCGACGGAATGGGGAAGACACCCACCACGTCGCTGACACGGCCGAGCCGCTCGTTGATCGGGATACCGGTCCCGTCCGCTCGGGCAGTCACGCGGCATCACCCTGGCTCTGCGAGGGGATGGCCTGCGCGAGGTTCCCGAACTGCAGTCGATGCGCCGTGATGATCCGGTTCAGCTGATCCCGCAGCCGAATCGCCTCGTGGAACGAGATCTCGATCTGCGCCCGGTAGTCCATGCAGGACGCGTCCTCCACGTCCTCCAGACGAGCATCGACCTCCGCCATCTCCACATCGACACCCGGGCCAGTCACCTCAGCCAGCGCGTCGAGCGCATCCAGCACATCGTTCTGCGCGTCCGACCACTCCCGCACCAGGCCCTTGAGCGTCTCCATCCGGATCTCATCCGCCCGGAGCACCACGCCCAGCCCGTTGACAGCGAGGGAGAACCCCAACCCCGCCTTCACCGCACATCCCCTTCGAACTCGACGAGGACCGCGCGCAGCTGCTCGACCGCCGTGGCGATGCACGCCCGCATCCGCTCGGCCTCAGCCGCGGTCTCCGGCGACTGCAACAGCCCCCGGTCGTGCAAGGCCTGCGCCGCATCCATGGCGGGGCTGACCGCTACCCCGCGGTCCCACGACGCCTCGATCACCCGGGCGGCGTGCACTACCTGCTGCTCGCTCATGCCGCCACCGCCTTGGGCTCGGCCGGCACCGCCGGGTCCATCAGCTGATGGCGCTCCTCGTCCAGCAGCCCCTCCATCAGGGCCGGGTCGTGAAGGTCGGCCGGAATGCTGACCGCGATCTCCACCGGCACGTCACGCCAGGTGGTCGTGATCTCGTACGTCCGCAGACGCACCCCGAGCGCCTCGTAGGTGCCGGGCCGGGGCCGGGGGGTGGCACCGAAGAGGTCGGCGACGACGTGCAGCGTCGCGAAGTTCCCGTCGAGCGGGCCACAGACGTAGCCGCGCAGCGTGCCCGGATCGACCGACCAGCGGACCACGGTCAGATCCGGGTGATCGGTGAGCACCTGCACCAGCGCCAGGGCCGGCGGTAGCTGGGGGTTAGGCTGTGTGTTCACGGTGATCCTCTTTCGTTGGTGTGAGAGGTGATCCGTATGGGGTCGCGCCGGGTAGCAGCCGGTGGCGGCCCCTCTTCATCAAGCAGCGGCGCTGTCAGCGCCTAGAGCCGGCCTTCCGGGACTAGCGAAGATTCGCCGCAGGCGAGCGATCACCTCCGCCGACGGAAGCGGAGCTTCCGCGACTTCGCGGTGTATGCGCTCGATGACTTCGTCCCCCAAGAGCGCACGGCGCTCAGCGGGTGTCATACGGAGACCTCGATGCGTTCCATGAGCGCCTCGACGTGAACGCCGTACGTCTCGCAGATGCGCAGCATCGAATTCAGGTCAGGCTGTGACTCGCCATTGAGGATCCGGTACATCGCCGACTCCGCGATCTGCGTGCGCCGGGCGATGGCGTAGCCCGTGTAGTCGCCGTGCTTGCCGGTCTCTTCCAGCAAGCGATCAATGCGCAGGCGGAACACAAGTCCTCCCTCTTCTTGCTGACCAGGGGGCATTCCTCCCTGACGAGGGAAACTCTACGGGGCAACCTCCCTCCCTAGCAAGGGAGAGGTCGCTCTCGGTTCAGCCTCTTTCCTGGGTTCGCACGATCGTTCGGACTAATGTCGCCACGGGGGATGTAGACGGCTGGCCAGACAGCAGCCCTCGCTAGGGAGGGAGGCTAGCTTTACCCCCTCGCTAGGGAGGTAAGGTACCCCTCATGACAGCCCACGAGGCACTCACGCGCGCCCAGAAGTTCGCCAACGTTGTCAAGGCGGCAGCCGACCGTGCTGGCTATACGGAGTACGGCGCAGTGGCCCGCCTGGCACGCGAATCAGGCCTCTCCGACACGACTGTCAGCGCCATGTTGAAAGGCAAACGAATCCCGGATGCGACGACGTTTGCCCGCCTGGCAGAGGCGCTGCAAATTCCGCTTCGCGAACTGCTCGTTTCCGCCGAAATTGTTCCTGCTTCAACACTGCACGAGATCGCCACACCCCCGGTACGATCACAGCCCATGTCAGCCGAAGAAGCCGCCGACGGGCTGGGCATCACGGACCCCGTAGGACGCGAGATGCTCGTAGCCACGATCGAACGACTCAAGAGGCTGGAGCGGGGACAAGACACCCCCGGCGCCAAGAGCGATGGCGACGAGGGAGGCGTAGCAGCCGGACGTTGAACGGGGGGCCTGTGATCCTCTCAGGCAAAGGAAGCACCACAGCAGCAGCCGCAACGATCCTCACCATCGGTCTAACCGTCGTGTCACACGGCACCATCACCAACGAGCCCGCTCGGGCGGCCGGCGGTGCCTGCCTCACCATGACCGCACTCACACTCATAGCCCTGCGTCTCATCAGGCACTGGATCACCGACGCCTCAGACGAACGCGCCTACAGTCACCGCGCGGCCCGAGAAGCGGAAGACGAGCGCATGAAGTACCTCGCCGCCCAGGCAGCAGTCGAAGTCGAGCGCGAGCGCATGCGCCGAGATGCAGCCGAAGCCGGCCAGCGGGCCAGTGCCCAACTAGATGCCGAACGCACGAGACTGCAAGAAGAGTTCGAAGAGAAGCGCAACCAGCTGATCAGCAGCAGCCTTGAAGCTGCCTTCATCATGCTTACCAAAGGTCGCCTGCTAGAGACTCCAACTGACCGTCAGGTCATCCCCTTCCCCACACCTCCTCAGCCAGCCGAGGGAGACACAGCAAGCGGTGGCGGTCTCAGCCCGTCTTAATGAACCCGGGCTGACCAATGAAGGAAAGCTTGACGCGACCAGGCTCAGGGGCATGAGAACCAACAACGGTAGATTTGAATACACGCACGGTAACGATCTGCCGCAGAGCCTCCCGCTGCTGCTCCACCAGCAAGCCAGCCCAAGCGTCCTCCACACTTGAACTCTCCAGCAGTCCGCGGACTAGCGCAGACAACGGGACTGCTAGAGATTCAGCCCTGCCTCGGGCCTCATCAATTCTAGGCTTTAGATTCTGCTCAAGCGCAGCCAGAGAGGCGACCGAGAGTTTCGGCTCTCCACTAGCGTCGAAATCAGTGGCCATTTTCCGCGCCTCTTCCAACTGGGCTTCCAGGCGCTCCGCGAGAAGGCGAGCGGACTTCGCTTCCGCCTTTTCATCTGCGTTACGGAAAACTGCTCTCGCTTTATCTGAACTCAGCCAATGCACTACCGCTTCCTCGACGTATGCATCTAGCCAATCAGCCTTGATCGCAGTGTCGTTCCTCATGGCGCAAACATATGATCGCCCCCCATTTCGCTTCGCACTCTTAATCAATGGCACCTTCTCATGCAAACGCAATTTCCGGAGTTCACCTCCCCCTGCAAGACGGGCGACTTCCTCTTTCTCTTCAGCTTCCGAGTGTTCCCCACAACGACCGATGAACGACAGGAGGTACTTCGCCTTTGCGTTACGCTGCGTCCGCCGCCGCGGATCATCCAAGATTTTCTTTGCCTCAAAAAACAGCCGCTCGTCATCACCTTCTAGGACAGGCTTCCAATTAGCTTTCCCCGGAATTACTTTGCCACGATGCACACGTTCGCCGATATAGACGCGCATCCGCAACTGAGCTACTACCCTCTCCTGATCCCAAAGCACTCCCGAAGGGTGTGCAGCTTCAGGCCGACTGTTGAGGTATTTCGCAATTCGATAGGCCGTTTGACCGGCGACGAATCGCTTGAACATCTCGAGGACGAACTGAGCGCGAACCGGATGCGGCACCTGATCAATGAGATCGCCATTTTCCGGATCATAACGACGCATATACCCGTAAGGTGTGCGACCGGCCGGCCTTCCCGCCTTCACGATCGCCTGCTGGGTTCGCAGGCTGCGCAGGCTGATCGCCTCTGCCTCATCTTCCGCCTGCAAGGCATCCTGCGCAGTCGCCTTGCGATCCTCGCGGGTGGAAAGGTCATAGATCATGCCGTTGTAGCAGAGCAGAACCCCTGCTTTGATGCACGCCTTGCGCAGCCGTACGTAGACCTCAAGATCTCGATAGTACCGTGACGCTTCGAACGCTACGACGATGCGGCACTTCCCTGCTTCGATCCCCTCAATCATGGTCTCGAAGTCATCACGTCGCCGCTTCGCATAGCGGGATGCAGACCGATCCACATCCTTGTCGAAAACCCCGACGATAGGCCAGTTCCATTTCTCACACAGCTCGCGACCATCGTCTACTTGAGCGGCGACGCTACGGCCTTTCCCTGAGGGATCGTGACTGTTGCGCCCATAGAGGAAGGCGGGGAACGGGCCGGGTAGTACGAGGTGCAGATACTGCGGCGCGATCGGCATGGGCGCAGACTAACGAGGAACCAGTACCCCTAGCCAGAGTTGTGCGGGTGAAATCCCATCAGGTACGGCAGGGCGTCGGCCAGTTCGGCCGGGCTGCGCAGGGTGATCTGCTGGTCGGGCCGGGCACCCCACCCGGAGGCCGGGGTGGCGGACGGGACGGACGGGCGGGCTGATTCATCGCGCTGGGTCATGGCCCGAGAGTCCCGTGCGCAAGCCGGGGCCCGCCAGGCCTGTGGATAACTCCGGACCGATCGTCGCACCGGTGCTGTGGACAACCCGTCGGCCGGTTTTCCACAGGTCACGGCGGCCCATTCGCGCTTTGTCGGTGGGCTCGTGTTGCATGGGGGCATGACCAACGAAGCCCTCCGTACCTCGGCCGACCACGTCCTCGCCCGTCTCGTGGGCGACACCACCGGCACGGCGACCCTGCGCGAGGACCAGTGGCGCGCGATCGAGGCCCTCGTCGCCGAGCGCCGGCGGGCGCTGGTCGTGCAGCGCACCGGCTGGGGCAAGTCCGCGGTCTACTTCGTGGCCACCGCGCTGCTGCGCGAGCGCGGGAGCGGCCCGACGGTGATCGTCTCCCCGCTCCTGGCGCTGATGCGCAACCAGGTGGAGGCGGCCGCGCGGGCCGGCATCCACGCGCGCACGATCAATTCCTCCAACACCGAGGAGTGGGACACGGTCCAGGCGGAGGTGGCCGCGGGCGAGGTCGATGTGCTCCTCGTGTCGCCGGAGCGCCTGAACAACCCCGACTTCCGCGATCAGGTGCTGCCCAAGCTGGCCGCCGCCACCGGTCTCCTGGTCGTCGACGAGGCGCACTGCATCTCCGACTGGGGCCATGACTTCCGGCCCGACTACCGCCGGCTGCGCACCATGCTCGCGGATCTGCCGCCCGGGGTGCCCGTGCTCGCCACGACCGCCACGGCCAACGCGCGCGTCACCGCCGATGTCGCCGAGCAGCTGGGGACGGGCGAGGGGACGGAGGAGGCGCTCGTCCTGCGCGGGCCCCTGGACCGCGAGAGCCTCAGCCTGAGCGTGCTGAGCCTGCCCGACGCCGCCCACCGGCTGGCCTGGCTCGCCGACCACCTCGACGAGCTGCCCGGCTCCGGCATCGTCTACACCCTCACCGTCGCCGCCGCCGAGGAGGTGACCCAGTTCCTGCGCCGCCGGGGGCACGTCGTCGCCTCCTACACCGGCAAGACGGAGAACGCCGACCGGCAGCAGGCCGAGGAGGACCTGCTCGCGAACCGGGTCAAGGCGCTCGTCGCGACGTCCGCCCTGGGCATGGGCTTCGACAAGCCCGACCTCGGCTTCGTGGTCCACCTCGGCTCGCCCTCCTCCCCCATCGCCTACTACCAGCAGGTGGGCCGCGCGGGCCGCGGGGTGCGGCACGCCGAGGTGCTGCTGCTGCCGGGCCGCGAGGACGAGGCGATCTGGAAGTACTTCGCCTCGCTGGCCTTCCCGCCGGAGGAGCAGGTCCGCCGCACCCTGGACGTGCTGGCCGCGGCCGACCGGCCGCTCTCCCTGCCCGCCCTGGAACCGCAGGTGGAGCTGCGCCGCTCGCGCCTGGAGACCATGCTCAAGGTCCTCGACGTGGACGGCGCCGTGCACCGGGTGCGCGGCGGCTGGACGGCGACGGGCGCGCCCTGGGCCTACGACGCGGAGCGGTACGCCTGGGTCGCGCGGCAGCGGGAGGCCGAGCAGCAGGCGATGCGCGAGTACGCCACGACCACGGATTGCCGCATGGAGTTCCTGCGGCGGCAGCTGGACGACGAGGAGGCGGCTCCCTGCGGGCGGTGCGACAACTGCGCGGGGGGCCGCTTCACCGCGGAGGTCTCCGACGGCTCCCTGGACGCCTCGCGCGGCGAACTGGGTCGTCCGGGGGTGGAGGTGGAGCCGCGGCGGATGTGGCCGACGGGCATGCCCGCGGTCGGTGTGGACCTCAAGGGCCGCATCCCCGCCGGCGAGCAGGCCGCTCCCGGCCGGGCGCTGGGGCGGCTGTCGGACATCGGCTGGGGCAACCGGCTGCGGCCGCTCCTGGCGCCGACCACGCCGGATTCGGAGATTCCGGACGATGTCGCGAACGCCGTGGTGACCGTGCTGGCCGACTGGGCGCGCGGCTCCGGCGGTTGGGCGTCGGGGGCTCCCGACGCGCCCGCGCGCCCGGTGGGCGTCGTCACCGTCGCCTCGCGCACCCGGCCGCGGCTGATCCGGTCCCTCGGCGAGCGCATCGCCACGATCGGCCGCATGCCGCTGCTGGGCACGGTCGAATACGGGGACGAGGAGGCGGACACCCGGATTCCGCGCACCAACAGCGCGCAGCGCCTCCGGGCGTTGGACGGGGCCCTCACCGTCCCTCCGTCCCTCGCGCGGGCGCTGGCGGAGGCGGACGGGCCGGTGCTGCTCGTGGACGACATGACCGATACGGGCTGGACGCTCGCGGTGGCCGCCCGCATGTTGCGGCGCAACGGCGCCCGGGAGGTCTTCCCGCTGGTCCTGGCCGTCCAGGGCTGAGGGAGGCGGGGCCGCCGCCGCGGGGCGGAATGTGGACGGCGGACCGTCGGATACCGGTCACTGGCGCCAATTGATCGTTGCCGCACGGCCGGTGGCGCCGGAGAATCGAAGCGGCTCCCCGCTCGCGCCCGTGTCCCGCCCGCCGGGACCGCCTCGCGGCATGCGCCTCGCCTGACCTCCCGCCCCGGACCGTGGGCGCGTACAGACGAAGGGAGAACCATGGCCCTCGGCTTCGCCCCACCGCTGTCCGCCGATTCCGGTTCCCGTCTGGGCAGGCTGCTCGAACCCGCCGAATGGGCCGCGTGCGGCGTTCCGCTGCTGCGCAATCCCCGCGAGGTCGTCACCGGGCTGCACGACCGTCACCGGCCGACGCCGTCGACGGCCGTGGTCGCCGTCCTCCATCCGGACGAACGGCTCGCGGCCAGCGCCTCCTTCACACGCGGGACGGGTCCCGTCGACGGGTGGGAGCTGCGCAACGATCTCCTCTCCCAGCTCCGCCGGGTGATCCCGCACGACCTGCGCAGACGCACCCCGGTCCGGACGGCCGTCCTGCTCTACTGCCGCGAGGGCGGGCCGCGTTGGACCGAGGAGGACGGCGCGTGGATGTGGGGGCTGCGCGACGCCTGCACCCTCCACGGGCTGCGCTGCGGCGCGTACATCACCCTCACCGCGGCCGGATGGCGGATCCTCGGCGAGGGCCGCAGCGGCCGTCAGCCGTGCTCGCCCGCCCTGCCGGCCCCGCGGACCGGATCCGGCGGCGGGTTCACCGAGGCGCACCGCCGCGCGTCCGCGCGGTGAGGGAACGGGACACGGCGGCCGAACGGCCCCCTGCGGGGCGGCCGGCCACCGGGACCACTCGTCAGACGCCCGCGGCCAGGAGGGTGTTGACCCGCTTCGGGTCGCCGCAGACGATCAGCAGCGCTCCGGCACGGGACATGGCCGAGGGCAGCGCCCGGGCGACCTCGGCGTCCGTGCCGCCGTTGACGACCACGACCACGACGGGGCGCGGGCGGGCCCGCTCGGCGTCGGCGGCCGCGTAGAAGACGTCGTCACCGGCGTCGTGCTGGGCCCAGTAGGACGCCTCACCGAAGGACAGCTCGTGGGCCGCCCAGGGGTGGGGGTCGCCGGTGGTGAGCACGAGGACCTCGCCGGGCGCCCGGCCGGCGTCCAGCAGCAGGTCGACGGCCTCGTCGGCAGCGTCCAGGGCACCCTCGACGGACGCGGGTATCAGCTGGATCTGCGCGCCGGGCGCCGGGGCGTCCGCCGCGGCCTCGCGCGGGGCACGCCGGGGCGGGGCCGGGACCGGGCCGCGGGGCGAGCCGGCGTCGGACCGGGGGGCCGGGCGGGGACCAGGAACAGGGCGGGGGGTCGGCGCGGTACGGCCGGGGGCCGGAACTGCGCGGGGACCCGGGACACTCTCGTGAATCTGAGGCTCCTCGGGGAAGAGAGGCATGAGTCGATATTTATCAAACGCCGGTGCGAGTCGCGTCGGCGGGTGGCGTTTCGGGCCACTCAGAAGTCGAAGCCGAGCTGGCCACCGGCCTCCAAAGCCATGTTGTCAGGGGTGATGCGGACCCTCTTCAGATGCTGCCACTTCGGCAGCGCGTCCAAGTAGGCCCAGGACAGCCGGTGGTGCGGGGTGGGGCCCAGCTCCGCCAGGGCGGCGCGGTGCACCGGCGAGGGATAGCCGGCGTTGTCCCCGAAGCCGAAGTCGGCGTGGACCGCACCCAGTTCGGCCATCTGGGCGTCGCGCCGGACCTTGGCTATCACGGAGGCGGCCGCGACCGCCACGCAGGACTGGTCGCCCTTGATCACCGTGCGGACCCGCCACGGGTCCCCGAGGTAGTCGTGCTTGCCGTCGAGGATCACCGCGTCGGGCCGGACGGGCAGGCCGTCCAGGGCGCGGGTCGCGGCCAGCCGCAGCGCGGCCGTCATGCCCAGGTCGTCGATCTCCCGCGGCGACGCTTCGCCGAGGGCGTAGGCGGTGACCCAGCTCTCCAGCCGCACCGCGAGCACGGTGCGGCGCTTGAGGGTGAGCAGCTTGGAGTCGGTGAGACCCTCCGGCGGGCGGCGCAGTCCGGTGACGGCGGCGCACACGGTGACCGGACCGGCCCAGGCCCCTCGGCCGACCTCGTCCACACCGGCGACGATCTTTGCTCCGGTCGTCGCTCGGAGCGAGCGCTCGACGCTGTGGGTAGGCGGTTGGTAGGGCATGGCGCCAGTAAGGTTACGCCCCCGGCGCCGTGCTGTCCCGCCCCGCCCCCACCCCTATTTCCGGTGGGACGGCCTTCGGTCAGCGCGGGGCGGCCGGAAGCCAGGCCGGGAGCTCCTCGGTGTCCCGGAGCCAGGCCTGTGGCGGAGCGCCTCGTTCCGCCGCGGCGACCACACCGCACGCGATGGCGGAGGTGGTGTCCACGTCGCCGCCGGCCCGGGCCGTCGTCCAGAACGCCGCCTCGAACGAGTCGAGATGGCGGGCCGCCGCCCACAGCGCGAAGGGCACGGTGTCATGGGCGCTGGTACGGCGCCCGCAGCCGAGCACCGCGGCCACGGTGGTGACGTCCGCGTAGTCGAGCATGTCGCGGGCGCGGCGCAGCCCGGCCTGGACGGCGCTGCGCGGCACCAGCGCGATCACGCCGTCGAGGAGCTCCCCCGGGGCGGCCGCCCGGGAGGGGTCGCCGGCGACGGCCGCCGCCGCGGCCACCGCCATGGCCCCGGCGACGGCCTCGCGGTGCTGGTGGGTGGTGTAGGCCGAGATCTCGGCCTGGTGCGTGGCCTGCTCCGGGTCGTCGGCGTACCAGGCGCCCAGGGGGGCGATGCGCATGGCGGCGCCGTTGCCCCAGGACCCCTGCCCCTTGAACAGCCCGGCGGCCAGCTCCCGCCAGTCCCCGCCCTCCCGGATCAGGCGCAGCATGCGGTTGACCGCCGGACCGTAGCCGCGGTCGAAGTCGTGGCGCTCGGCGAAGGAGCGCGCGAGGGCGTCCTGGTCGATGCGGCCGTGCTCGGCGAGGACGGCCAGCACGGAGCAGGCCATCTCGGTGTCGTCGGTCCACTGCCACGGGGCGGGCGGCAGCACGCGGCGCTGGAGGGACGGATAGTTGGCGGGGACGAAGAACTGGGATCCGAGGGCGTCACCCACGGCCAGCCCTCGCAGACTCGCCAGGGCTCGGTGGAATCGGTCAGCGGTCATCGCAGCGAACTCTAACCGGTGAAGCCGTACGATTCAGGGGTGCACCAGCGCTCGAACGGGCGGTCCAGGTGATAGCGGCCGTCCGGGCCGAGCAGCAGCATCCGCGTCTCGGCGTTCCCGGGGTTCGACAGCGACTCGAACTCGGCGACGGTCCAGTGCAGCCACCGCATGCAGAACAGCCGCATGGTGAGGCCGTGGGTGACCAGCAGGACGTTCGGCGGGTGGCCCGGGTCCTCGAAGCTGCGCCACAGGCTCTCCAGGAAAGCGCCCACCCGGTCGTACACGTCGGCACCCGACTCGCCCTGCGCGAAGCGGTAGAAGAAGTGCCCGTACGCGTCCCGGTAGGCCTTCTGGCGGCGGACGTCGTCGCGGTCCTGCCAGTTCCCCCAGTCCTGTTCGCGCAGCCGCGGCTCCTCCCGGACCCGGATGCGGCGCCGGTCGAGCCCCAGGGCCTGGAGGGTCTCGTGGGCGCGCCGGTAGGGCGAGACGTAGACGGAGACCTCCTCGTCGCCGAAGAGCTCCCGCAGCCCGACCCCCGCCTTCTCCGCCTGCTGCCGGCCGGCCGCGGTCAGGCTCAGGGCGTGGTCCGGCTCGCGTTCGTAGACCGTGTCGTCGACGTTGCCCTCCGACTCGCCGTGCCGGAGGAGGACGATGCGCCGGGGCCGTGCCATGCCGACACCCTAGTTCGCCCGGCCCGGGGCCGCCTCACGCCCCCCGCCCCGCGGGCGCGAGCAACGCGCGGCCGTCCCGGATCTCGCACCGGCCGCCGCCGAACCGCCTGCTCAGCGCCCTGTCGTGGGAGACGACCACCAGCGCGCCCGGCCAGGCGGCCAGGGCCTGCTCCAGCTCCTCGACCAGGCCGAGGGCGAGGTGGTTGGCGGGCTCGTCGAGCAGCAGCAGATCCGCCGGACGGGCGAGCAGCCGGGCCAGCCCCAGACGGCGACGCTGCCCGGCCGACAGGGAACCGACGGGCACGTGCAGGTCGCGCTCCCGGAAGAGGCCGTACGAGAGCAGGAGGTCGCGCTGCTCGTCGGCGTCGCCCGGCAGACCGCGCCGGAAGGCGTCGGCCAGCCGCTCGTCCGGCCGCTCGACGGGAACCTCCTGGGGGAGGTATCCGACGCGTCCCGCGCGGTGGACCGTGCCGGCGTCGGGCCGGGCGACCCCGGCCATCAGCCGGAGCAGGGTGGTCTTCCCCGCGCCATTGGGCCCCTCGACGAGGAGGCGCTCGCCGGCACGGACGGTCAGGGCGTCGACCGCGAGCCGCTCGCCGACGCGCACGCCCTCCAGCGTGACCAGGGCCCCCTCGGTGGCGCCCGCCTCGGGCAGGGCGGCGAACCGCAGGGGCGCCGGCGGGCGGGGCACCGGCGCCTCGTGGAGGCGTCGGAGGCGTTCGCGGGCGTTGCGCACCCGGCTGGAGACGGAGGCCTGCACACGCCCCCGGTCCCGGTCGTACGCCATCTTGTTGCCGTCCTTCATCGTCCGGTCGGCGGCGACCGCGCGGGCGGTGGTCTCGGCCGCCCGGGCGAGCGCCTCGGTCTCCGCGCGCCAGTGCTCGTAGGCCTGCTCCCACCGGGCGCGGGCCGCGGCGCGCTCCGCCACGTACCCGGCGTAGCCACCGCCGTAGCGGACGAGCGTCCGCCGGTCGGCGTCGACCTCGATCACGGCGGTGGCGACGCGTTCCAGGAAGACGCGGTCATGGGAGACGGCCACGACCGTGCCGGGGTGCGCCCGGAGGCAGTCCTCCAGCCAGGCCAGGGCGGTGGCGTCGAGGTGGTTGGTCGGCTCGTCCAGGAGCATGACCTCGGGGGCCGCCGCGAGGAGGCAGGCGAGGCCGAGCCGCGCCTGTTCCCCACCCGACAGCGTCCCGAGCCGCCGCTCGCGGCCGATGTGGGCGACGCCCAGACCGTGCAGGGCCTTGTCGACGCGGGCGTCGGACTCGTAGCCGCCGCGGGCCTCGAAGGCGGTGAGCACGTCACCGTACTCGGCGAGGGCATCGGCGGTCGCGGAGGTGAGCCCGGCCTCCAGCTCGCGCAGCCGGGCCTCCATGGCCCGCAGCTCGGCGAGGGCCGCGTCGATCACCTGGGCGACCGTGCTGTCCGCGGGAAGGGCCGGCGTCTGGCCCAGATGGCCGATGCCGCCGTCGGCGGAGGCCACCACCGCCCCCTCCGCCGGGCGTTCGAGCCCGGCGAGGAGCCTGAGCAGCGTGGACTTCCCCGCGCCGTTCTCCCCGACCACGCCGATCCGTTCGCCCGGGCGGACCGAGAGGGACACGCCGTCGAGGAGGAGGCGGTCCCCCCGGCTGACGGACACATCGCGCAACGAAAGCTGAGCAGGCATGGACGACCCCCCGAGGACCCACGACGGAACCGGCCGCGGCGGATACCGCCGCGAGCAGCAAATGCAACGACTGTTGCGTTACTCTCAGTATGGCACGGTTCACCCATCTAACGCAACGGGAGTTGCAATTGCCTTCGGAGACTTCGCCCTCCGGCGCCCCGGGCACGGTCCGCCCCGGCGGACGCACCGCCCGCACCCGCGCCGCCGTCCGCGACGCGGTCCTCGCCGGCCTGGTCGAACACGGCTACCCCGGACTCACCGTCGACTACGTCGCCGAGCACTCCGGCGTGCACAAGACCACGCTCTACCGGCGCTGGGGCGGCGTCGAGGGACTGGTGGCGGACGCCCTCGACCTCGCCGGGGAGGACACCTGGACCCCGCCGGACACGGGATCGCTCGACGGGGACCTGCGCGCCCTCGCCCGCGAGATCACCGAGACCTTCACCGACCCCGCGGTCGCGGCGGCCCCCACGGCCTTCATCGCCGCCGCCTTCCAGTCCGACCGCGCCGCGGACGCCCTGCGCGGCTTCTACACCGAGCGCTTCGCGCGCTGCGCCCCGCTGGTCGAGCGGGCCGTCGCGCGCGGTGAGGCCCCGGCCGGGACCGACGCGGGGGCCGTCGTGCGGGCCGTGTCCGCGCCGCTGTTCCTCCGGCTCTTCATCACCCGCGAACCGCTGGAGGAGGGCGCCGCCGACCGGGCCGCCGAGGCCGCCCTCGCCATGATCCGGGCCGGGGCCCTGGCCTGACCGAGCCCCCGGCGGTCACACCGTGACGGACCGCCGGCCCACGCACGAGGGCCCCGGGCCCGTCACACCGTCCAGGACGGCTCTATCCCCACCACATCACCGGTGATCGACGCGACATCGGCCTCGGTCTGCGCCCGCAGGCCGAGCCGCTCGACCCGGTCGGCCCGGTACTTCCCGTGCTCGGCCTCGGAGTTCCACATCGACAGGACCAGGAACTCCTGGCCGGGCGCCTCCCCGAACACCCCGCGCAGCATGCCGGGCGAGCCGGCCATGGCCGGGTTCCACACCTTCTCCTGCATGAGCGTGAAGTGCTCCACACGGTCCTCGCGGATCCGGCAGTGGGCGAACCGGACCACGTCCGCGTCACCGAACTGCGGCTGGAATCCGACCTTCACATCCAAGCGGTGCTCGAAGAGTTTCACCTGGATGTCCTTGAAGGTGCCGACCTGGGCGGCGGCCAGCCGGTCGTGCGACCGCGCCATGAAGGAGTCGTAGAAGCCCCTGTTCTCCCAGAAGCCGAAGAGATGGACGACGTCGGGGCGTGCTCTGCTCCAGCCGCCGCCCTGCCCCCGGAACCCGGGCTCGCCCAGCAATCCCGCCCATTTCCGCTGCCCCCGTTCGAAGCCGCGGCGGTCCACCACGGTGCAGCGAATCCACTTGACCAGCACCGGGCCATCGTACGGCCCCGGCAGTGGCGTGGGTCACGTACGCGAGGAGTACACGCGGCCGGGCCCGGCGGCCCCGCCGCCGCGCGGCCCGATGCCGCTCCCCGGAGATCACCTCGGTCAATTCCTCCACGGGAACCCCTCGTTGCTCCCCCGATCCGTCCGCACGCACGGCCGACGGCGCCGGGCCCACCCTCATCCGCCGTACGCCCGCTCCGCACTCCGGACGATGACCCGCCGGACGGACGATGAGCGGGGATGCGTCGTCCGACGGCACTGAGATCCACCCGAGGCCGATGCCGGCCGCACAGTGGCGCGTCAGAGGCCGAGCAGTTCCGCGAGCGTGCCGCCCAGGACGCGGTCGCGCAGTGCGCCCGGCACGGTCACGCGCTCCACGGTGGCGCGGGCGAGGACCGGGTCGCCGTAGGGCGCGTCCGAGCCGAACATCGTGCGGTCGGGCACCTCCTTGATCGCCAGCCGGACCGCGAAGACGACGTTGGCCGTGGACAGGTCCAGGAACAGGTTCGGGGTGTCCCGGGCCAGCTCGATGGCCGTCAGCCAGTTCAGGCCGCCGAGTTGGCTGATCACCAGGGGCACGGACGGGTGGCGGCGCGCGAGTCCGGCCAGGGTCGCCAGGTCTCCCGCCGTGGTCGGCGCGAACCCGTGTACGACGACCGGCAGACCACCGTGATCGGCGGCGGCCCGCAGAACGGGCTCGACGAGACCGGCTCCGTCCGGGGGCGGGGTCAGCTCGCCGATGCCCCGGAACCCCCGGCCGACGACATCCCGCTCGACATCCGCCGCGATCTCCTCGGCCGACCGGTCCAGGAGGACCTTCCCGAAGCCGATGAAACGATCGGGGTGCGCCGCGACCGCCTCCTCCAGTTCCCTCGACGCGTCCCGGTGGGCGTCCGGCCCGCCGGGGCGTCCGCTGATCGTCTCGCCCAGCACGCTCATCTCGCGCCGGAACAAGGCCAGATCGGTGGCCCGCTCGGGGTGGGGCCGGGTACTGAAGAGCACGGCGCGGTCGACCCCCGCCTCGTCCAGCAGGGCGATGTGATCGCGTACGGGATCGTGGACATGGCTGTGGGCGTCAATGATCAACGAAATCTCCTGGTCAGGACCGATGACGGCGACGGAATGCCGCCGTGGGACCCATCGTTGAACGTTGACACCGTTGGAAGGTCAAGATCCGTGGAGAAACGATGCTGATCGGGCAGTTGGCCCGGAGGACCGGGACGAGCGAGCGCCTGCTCCGCCACTACGAACGCGTCGGCCTTCTGACCTCGGACCGTCGGGCCAACGGCTACCGCGACTACGACGACACCGCCGAGCGGACGGTCGGACAGATTCGCGCCCTGCTGGCGGCCGGACTGTCCACAGAGTTGATCCGGCGGGTGCTGCCCTGTGCCCTCACGGACGGCTCGCTGCGTCCGTGCCCGGGAGTGCTGGACACGCTGCACGAGCGGCTCGCCGAGCTCGACCGGCGCGCCGACGAGCTGGCCCGGGCCCGCGAAACCCTGCGCCAGGCCATCGCGGCGGCCGAACACGCCGAACACGCCCGATAGCCACGCCGGCACAAGCGCGGGTGGGGTGCCGGCACGATCGCCGGCACCCCACCCGAGTGGTGCGTTCACGCCCCCCAGGGGCTCACCGTCAGCCGGCCCCCCAGGGGCGCACCGTCAGCCGGCCCTACAGGGGCTCACCGTCAGCTGCAGCCGCTGGTGGAGCCGCAGCCCTCGCACAGGTAGCAGCTGCCCGCGCGGCGCATCTTCGTCCCGCAGGAGAAGCACAGCGGGGCGTCGGCGTTCAGGCCCAGCTGCATCTCGACGAGCTCGGTCGAGTTGTGGACCTGCTTCGGCGCCGGGGCGACGGCGGCGGGCTGGGCCGGGAGCTCCGGCTTGGCCGGCTGCTCGACGTGGCGCGGCGCCGACTGGGCGAGACCCTCGACGTCGACCTCCTCGTCGGCCGGCTCGTACGAACCGGTGTCGAGGTGACGCTGACGCTCCTCGGCGGAGTGGATGCCCAGGGCCGAGCGGGTCTCGAAGGGCAGGAAGTCGAGCGCCAGGCGGCGGAAGATGTAGTCGACGATCGACTGCGCCATCCGCACGTCCGGGTCGTCCGTCATGCCGGCCGGCTCGAAGCGCATGTTGGTGAACTTCGAGACGTAGGTCTCCAGCGGCACGCCGTACTGCAGGCCGACCGAGACGGCGATGGAGAAGGCGTCCATCATGCCCGCGAGGGTCGAACCCTGCTTGGACATCTTCAGGAAGACCTCGCCCAGGCCGTCGTCCGGGTAGGAGTTGGCCGTCATGTAGCCCTCGGCACCGCCCACCGTGAAGGAGGTGGTGATGCCCGGGCGACCCTTGGGCAGGCGCTTGCGGACCGGGCGGTACTCGACGACCTTCTCCGCGGCGGGGGCCGGGGCGGCCTCGACAGCCTTGGCCTCCTCCTTCTTCTTCGCGGAGAGCGGCTGGCCGACCTTGCAGTTGTCGCGGTAGATCGCGAGGGCCTTCAGGCCCATCTTCCAGCCCTCGAAGTAGACCTCCTCGACCTCCTCGACGGTGGCCGACTCGGGCAGGTTCACGGTCTTGGAGATCGCGCCCGAGAGGAACGGCTGCGCGGCGGCCATCATGCGCACGTGGCCCATGGCGGAGATCGCGCGCTCGCCCATGGCGCAGTCGAAGACCTCGTAGTGCGCGGCCTTCAGGCCCGGGGCGTCGATCACGTTGCCGTACTCGGCGATGTGGGCGACGATCGCCTCGACCTGCTCCGGCTGGTAGCCGAGCCGCTTGAGCGCCTTGGGGACCGTGTTGTTCACGATCTGCATGGAGCCGCCGCCGACGAGCTTCTTGAACTTGACCAGGGCCAGGTCCGGCTCGACGCCCGTGGTGTCGCAGTCCATCATCAGGCCGATGGTGCCGGTGGGGGCCAGCACGGAGGCCTGGGCGTTGCGGAAGCCGTCCTTCTCACCGAGGCGGAGGACGTCCTGCCAGGCCTCGGTCGCGGCGGCCCAGACCGGGGTGTCCAGGTCGTCCATGCGCTTGGCGGCGGCGTTGGCGTCGGAGTGCTGCTTCATGACGCGCTTGTGGGCGTCGGCGTTGCGGGCGTAGCCGTCGTACGGGCCGACGACCGCGGCCAGCTCGGCGGAGCGCTTGTAGGACGTACCCGTCATCAGCGAGGTGATGGCGCCGGCCAGGGCACGGCCACCGTCGCTGTCGTAGGCGTGGCCGGTGGCCATGAGCAGGGCGCCCAGGTTGGCGTAGCCGATGCCCAGCTGGCGGAAGGCGCGGGTGGTCTCGCCGATCTTCTCGGTCGGGAAGTCGGCGAAGCAGATGGAGATGTCCATCGCCGTGATGACCAGCTCGACGACCTTGGCGAAGCGCTCGGCGTCGAACGACTGGTTGCCCTGGTCGTCGTCGCGGAGGAACTTCATGAGGTTGAGGGAGGCCAGGTTGCACGAGGAGTTGTCCAGATGCATGTACTCGCTGCACGGGTTGGACGCGGTGATCCGGCCCGACTCCGGCGAGGTGTGCCAGTGGTTGATCGTGTCGTCGTACTGGATGCCCGGGTCGGCGCAGGCCCAGGCCGCCTCGGCCATCTTGCGGAACAGACCCTTGGCGTCGATCTCCTCGATGACCTCACCGGTCATCCGGGCACGCAGACCGAACTTCGTGCCGTTCTCGACGGCCTTCATGAACTCGTCGTTGACGCGGACGGAGTTGTTGGCGTTCTGGTACTGGACGGAGGTGATGTCCTCGCCGCCCAGGTCCATGTCGAAGCCGGCGTCGCGCAGGGCGCGGACCTTCTCCTCCTCCTTCACCTTGGTCTCGATGAAGGCCTCGACGTCGGGGTGGTCAACGTCGAGGACGACCATCTTGGCCGCGCGGCGGGTGGCGCCGCCCGACTTGATCGTTCCGGCGGAGGCGTCGGCGCCGCGCATGAAGGAGACGGGACCGGAGGCGTTGCCGCCGGAGGAGAGGAGCTCCTTGGAGGAGCGGATGCGGGAGAGGTTCAGGCCGGCGCCGGAGCCGCCCTTGAAGATCATCCCCTCTTCCTTGTACCAGTCGAGGATGGACTCCATGGAGTCGTCGACGGAGAGGATGAAGCAGGCGGAGACCTGCTGCGGCTGCTTGGTGCCGACGTTGAACCAGACCGGGGAGTTGAAGCTGAAGACCTGGTGCAGCAGGGCGTAGGTCAGCTCGTGCTCGAAGATCTCGGCGTCCGCCGGGGAGGCGAAGTACCCGTGATCCTCACCGGCCTTGCGGTAGGTGAGGACGACCCGGTCGATCAGCTGGCGGAGGCCGGCCTCTCGCTCCGGGGAGCCGACGGCGCCGCGGAAGTACTTGCTGGTGACGATGTTGACCGCGTTCACCGACCAGAAGTCGGGGAACTCCACGCCGCGCTGCTCGAAGTTGATCGAGCCGTCGCGCCAGTTGGTCATGACGACGTCACGACGTTCCCACACGACCTCGTCGTACGGGTGCACGCCGGGGGTCGTGTGGACACGCTCGATGCGCAGCCCCTTGCCGCCCTTGTTTCCCTTGGAGCGGGAACCTCGCGCGGAGCCGCTCGTCGTCTCGGTCATGCCGCCTCCCTCTACGGGCAAAACGCCCTAATGCGCCTAATTCTTCCGGGGCGCGATGTGTTCTGGCACCCGGTCGCGCGGGGCGCGCCGGGCAAGTCTTCTGGTGGCCGCTACTCGGCGGCCGGCGTGGGCGCGGGAACTCCGGCGCCGGCGCGACCGCACACGGCCGTCGCGGCGTCGTCGCACTCATCGGCGCGGCACATGCCCGCGCGGAGCTCGGCGACGGCGGCCTCGAAGTCCTCGAGCGAGTCGAACGCCTGGTACACGGACGCGAAGCGCAGGTAGGCGACGAGGTCCAGGTCCTTGAGCGGGCCGAGTATGGCGAGCCCGACGTCATGGGTGGACAGCTCGGCGCTGCCCGTGGCGCGCACCGCCTCCTCGACCCGCTGGCCGAGCTGGGCCAGTGCGTCCTCGGTGACCGGCCGGCCCTGGCACGCCTTGCGCACCCCGGAGATGACCTTGGTGCGGCTGAACGGCTCGGTGACCCCGCTCCGCTTGATCACCATGAGTGACGCGGTCTCCACCGTGGTGAACCGGCGGGCGCAGTCGGGACACTGGCGGCGCCTGCGGATCGAACAGCCGTCATCGGTGGTCCGGCTGTCGACGACTCGACTGTCGGGGTGCCTGCAGAAGGGGCAGTGCATCGCTCTCCACCCTCCTTCACCCTCGAGGACCTCGAAAACCACGTACGCCTCAGGCTCCGCGATCACGTACGCCTCAGGCTCCGGCGGACACCCCTGTGGGGTCCCGCCGGGCAGGCCCCCAAGCATAGGCGATGGCCACCACTGGGATTGACCAGGAGGGGGCGCCGACCACAACTTGTGGGTAGCCGTCGCCATCAAAGCACTAGATCTGGTGCCAGGGGGCCAACCGACACCCGGAGCGTGTCGCGGCGCCGCACACCGCCGGAGGGCCGCCGCACACCCGCGGAAAGGGCCCACGAGGGGCCCTGGAGGAGCCCGGGGGCGGGTCATGGACGCACGGGTGACACACTGGACCCAGGGCGCGGCGATCCCGCGGGACACCCTCGGACCCACCGATTCCGGGCCGGCCGGGACTCCTGGGACCCTCCGACCCACCCTCGGCGGACTTCGCACCGAAGGTTACCGTAATGGGGCGAATTGATCCCCCGCTCGTACACCCTTCCCCTTGATCGCGTCAGGCGATCCTCGATATTTCACTCGAACGTGTGTTTGGCGCAACCTTTCGAAAGCAACTACCGTTGTCCAGCTAGGGAGAACATTTCGAGAGGGGCCGACGTGACCACCACCGCAGACAGCGCCACCATCACCGCCCAGGACCGCTCCCAGAACCGACTCGACCAGGCACACCCGATGAATGACGCAGCCATGAACGCCGAGGGGCAGAAGCCGGCCCGCTCGCTCCCCGGAAGGCCACCCGGCATCCGGGCCGACAGCTCCGGCCTCACCGACCGGCAGCGGCGCGTGATCGAGGTCATCCGGGACTCCGTCCAGCGCCGCGGGTACCCACCCTCCATGCGCGAGATCGGCCAGGCGGTGGGGCTGTCCAGCACCTCTTCCGTCGCCCACCAGCTCATGGCGCTGGAGCGCAAGGGCTTCCTGCGCCGGGACCCGCACCGCCCCCGCGCCTACGAGGTGCGCGGCTCCGACCAGCCGAGCACCCAGCCCACCGACACCTCGGGCAAGCCCGCCGCGTCGTACGTTCCCCTGGTCGGCCGCATCGCCGCCGGTGGCCCCATCCTGGCCGAGGAGTCCGTCGAGGACGTCTTCCCCCTCCCCCGCCAACTGGTGGGCGACGGTGAGCTGTTCGTCCTCAAGGTGGTCGGCGACTCCATGATCGAGGCCGCGATCTGCGACGGCGACTGGGTCACGGTGCGCCGCCAGCCGGTCGCGGAGAACGGCGACATCGTCGCCGCCATGCTCGACGGCGAGGCCACGGTCAAGCGGTTCAAGCGCGAGGACGGCCATGTCTGGCTGCTCCCGCACAACGCCGCCTACCAGCCCATTCCCGGCGACGACGCCACCATCCTGGGCAAGGTCGTGGCGGTCCTGCGGCGGGTCTGAACACCCACCGCACGGTCGGGCCCCGGAACGTCCTACCGGTTCCGGGGCTCTTCTGCGTCCGGGGCTCCGCTCAGCGGCCCTATCGGCCCTCGGCCTTCGCCGCCGCGTCGATCGCGGCCAGCGAGCGCCGCGCCTGGTTACGGTCCGTGGTGTACCAGAAGTCGGGCAGCGAGGACCGCAGGAAGCCGCCGTAGCGCGCGGTCGCCAGCCGGGGATCGAGCACCGCCACGACGCCCCGGTCGCCCGAGGCCCGTACGAGACGGCCCGCGCCCTGGGCCATCAGCAGGGCGGCGTGCGTCGCCGCGACGGCCATGAAGCCGTTGCCCCCGCCCTCCTCCACCGCCCGCTGCCGGGCGCTCATCAGCGGATCGTCCGGCCGCGGGAACGGCACCCGGTCCATGACGACCAGCTGGCAGCTCGACCCGGGGACGTCCACGCCCTGCCACAGCGAGAGCGTGCCGAACAGGCACGTCCGGGGGTCGGCCGCGAAGGTCCGGATGAGCTCGCCCAGCGTCTCCTCGCCCTGCAGCAGGATCGGCACGTCGAGCCGGCCGCGCAGCTCCTCGGCGGCCGCCTGCGCGGCCCGCATCGACGAGAACAGCCCGAGCGTCCGCCCGCCGGCGGCCTCCACCAGCTCCGCCAGCTCGTCGAGCATGTCGCTCCGGGTGCCCTCGCGCCCGGGCTGGGCCAGATGCCGCGCGACGTAGAGGATGCCCTGCTTGGGATAGTCGAACGGCGAGCCGACGTCGACGCCCTTCCACTCGGGGAGGTCCTCCCCCTCGACGCCCTCGGGCGCCAGGCCCAGGGAGGCGCCCACGCCGTTGAAGTCGCCGCCCAGCTTGAGCGTGGCGGAGGTGAGCACCACGGAGCGCTCGTGGAAGAGCTTCTCCCGCAGCAGCCCCGACACCGAGAGCGGCGCCACCCGCAAGGACGCGCCGAAACGGTCGTGCCGTTCGTACCAGACGACGTCGTACTCCGAGCCCGCCACGATCCGCTCGGCCACCGCGTGGATGTTCTCCACGGACGCCAGCGCCTGCTTGCGGACCGCGTCCTCGTCCTGGACCGACTTGTCGCGGGTGTTGCCGATCGCCGTGATGACCGTACGCGCGGCGTCACGCAGAGCCATCAGGCAGTAGCCCAGGTCCTCCGGGATCTCCTCGAGCCGCCCGGGCAGGGCCAGCTCCATCAGCCGCTCGAAGCTCTCGGCCGCGGTCTGCAGGGCGTCCGCCGCCTTCTCGTCCACCAGCTTGGCGGCCCGCCGCACGGCACGATTGACCTGCCCCGGGGTGAGCTCGCCGGTGGCCACGCCGGTGACCCGGGAGACCAGCTCGTGGGCCTCGTCGACGATCAGCACCTCATGGCCGGGCAGCACGGGGGCGCCCTCGATCGCGTCGATCGCGAGCAGGGCGTGGTTGGTGACCACGACCTCCGCCAGCTTGGCCCGCTCCCGCGCCGCCTCGGCGAAGCACTCGGCTCCGTACGCGCACTTGGAGGCGCCCAGGCACTCCCGGGAGGTGACGGACACCTGCGACCACGCGCGGTCGGAGACGCCGGGGGTGAGATCGTCCCGGTCGCCCGTCTCGGTCTCGTCCGCCCAGTCGCGCAGCCGCAGCAGGTCCTTGCCGAGCTTGCTGGTCGGCGCCGCCGTCTCCAGGGGGTCGAACAGCCCGTCCTCCTCGTCCTGCGGCACGCCCTCGTGCAGCCGGTGGAGGCAGAGGTAGTTGGAGCGGCCCTTGAGCATGGCGAACTCCGGGCGGCGGCGCAGCAGGGGGTGCAGCGCGTCGACCGTGCGCGGGAGGTCGCGCTCGACGAGCTGCCGCTGCAGCGCGAGCGTCGCCGTGGCGACGACCACGCGCTCGCCGTGCGCCAGGGCCGGGACGAGATAGCCGAGCGACTTGCCGGTGCCGGTGCCCGCCTGCACGAGCAGGTGGGAATTGCCGTCGATGGCCGCGGCGACGGCTTCGGCCATGGCGACCTGGCCGGGCCGCTCGGTGCCCCCGACGGCGGAGACGGCCGCGTGCAGCAGATCGGTGAGAGTAGGCGAGGTGGCAGTCATAGCGATGTCAGCCTACGGGGCGGCACTGACATCGCGGGCCGTGATCGCGCCACCCGGGCCGCCACCGACCCGCCACCGGCCGCCTCCGGCCCGCCCGCGGCGCGCGTCGCCCGGGGGCACCGTCACACCGCGCGCCACACCTGTCACAGCACGTCGCCCCACGGCATGGTGCGTCACAGCAGCCCGCGCAACGCCCGGTCGCGGATCATCACGGCCGCGTGCTTGTCGGGCAGCCGCACCTCGCCGGTCAGGCGGAAGCCCGCTCCCAGGAAGGCTGCCAGGGAGGGCGTGTTGCGCAGATCGGGCTCCCCGACGACCCGGCCGCAGGCCGGACGGCGGTCCAGGACGAGGTCGGCGACCGTCCGCAGCAGGAGCGTGCCCAGCCCCCTCCCCCGGTCGGTCACGTTGCCCAGCAGGAGGTGGAGGCCGGTGTCGTGCGGGCGGGAGGGGTAGTAGCGGGCGAGGGGGTCGAGGTCCGCGCGGTAGATCTCCCAGTAGCTCATGGGGACGCCGTCGAGCACCCCCAGGCAGGGCACGCTGCGGCCGTCCCCGTCGAGCTGGGCACGCAGGTGCCGCGCGGTCACCTCCTCCGTACCGGCCAGCCCCCAGAAGGCCGCGACCGCCGGATCGTTCATCCACCGGCTGAGCAGCCCGAGGTCGCGCCCGAGGTCGACCGGCATCAGCAGGAACGGTCCGGCATCCGTGCCGACGGACCCCCAGAAGGCGACGCCGTCGAGCAGATCGGGGGCGGGCGGCAGGACGGGGGCGCCCCGCCGCTCGCGGTCCATGAGCTCGATGAGCTCGGGCGTCAGTGGCAGTTCGAGGGGTAGCTCAAGCGTGTCGACGAGGTCCGCCGCCCCGGATCCGGAGCCGGCCCCTGATCCGGTGTCGGTCCCGAATCCGGCGTCGGCGCCGGTGCCGTCCGTGCTCATTCCGCCTCACCCCGCCGGTGCCGCGAGGGGGTTGGTGACCGTCACGTACACGGACTGGGTGTCGACCGGCCCCACGAGCTCGTCCAGGCCGCGCAGCCTGGTGAGGAGGTTGGCCTTGCAGCGCAGGGTGGGCGGGTCCAGCAGGCGGGCGGGGAGCGCCGACCGGGTGGGGGACGAACCGGAGAGGGTGTCCTTGAGGAAGCTGCGCAGGGCGGCCAGCAGCACCTCCTCGTCGGCCAGGCGCTGGGAGCCGAAGGCGCCGATCAGGCCGAGGAGGTTGTTGATGCCGAGGTAGTAGCCGAAGCGCTCGTCGGCGACGTCGTCCGCCACGAAGGTGTCGCTCTCCCGGCCGATGCCGGACAGCAGCCCGTCGAGCGCGGCGCGGTGGGACTCCCGGAAGTAGTAACCCTGGTTGTCGCGGTAACGGCCGCCGACGGGCCAGCCGTCACCGTCGAGAAGGACGAGGGTGTTCTGCTGGTGGGCCTCCAGCGCGATGCCCATCTCGCCGTCGAGCCACAGCAACGGCCGGACGATCGCGTCCAGATAGCGCAGGAACCACTCGGCGGCGACGGCTCCGGCGGGCCGGCCCGTACGGAAGGCGAGCCGGCCGACGATGTCGGCGAGGCGCGAGCTCATGGCGGGCTGTCCGGCGGGCGTGGCCGTGCCGGGCCAGGGGCGGGGCGAGACGAGCCCGGCGACGCAGACGGCGTCGTCGCCGGGGCCGAAGGGGTTGTGCCGGACGACGACGTCGGCGCCGCGCAGCGGGGTGCCCTCGGGGGTGTCGACCGCGAGCCAGGCGGGGTCGCGGACGATGTCGAAGCCGAGGCCGCCGGGGCAGGCCGCCCGCCAGCGCTCGGCGACGCCGCTGCGCAGCAGCCGGTGCACCTCGACACCGCGCCGCAGCTCCTTGCGGAGGTTCTCCCGGCGGGAATTGGTGACGCGCAGACCGAGGGAGAACTTCAGCATGGCCGGCGCACCGGGCCGGTGGGCGGTGCGCACGGAGGAGGTGGCGTACCAGGGGTCGCCGTGGACGCCGAGGTCGTGCAGCAGGCCGGCGTCGAAGAGGCGGGCGGCGTCGGGGCGGTGCCGGAGGTCGCGGGCCTGCCAGGGATGGACCGGGAGCGCGACGGTGCCGGACGGGAGGGAGCGTTCCAGGACGGGCCCGGCGAGGCGGGCGGTCAGGGTGGGCGCGTCGACGGCGCGGCCGCGCTCGGTCCAGGCGGAGTCGGCGGCCAGGACGGAGCGGTCGACGGCGAACCAGTGCAGCGGGAAGCCGCCCCGCGTCTCGGGCGAGAAGCCGGCCGTCTCGGCCTCGGACAGGCCCTCGCGGCTCTTGGGCGCGGGGTGGAGGGGGTGGCCGAGCAGCAGGGACTGCTCGGCGTGGAGGAAGAGGGCGTCGTCGCCGGGGTCGGCGGGGGCCGCGCGCCGGTCGGCGAGGAAGACGGCCGTGCGCCGGGCCGAGTCGGCGACCCGGGCGACGAGCTCGGCGCCCTCGTCGGTGGGCGGGTGGCCGGCCTGGGCGGCCCGGTGGGCGGCCTCGCGGCCGAGCAGGGCGGCCAGGGTGACGGCGTCGAAGGCCGGGGCGTCGTCGGGACCGCCCGTGAGGGTGACCGTGCCGAAGCGGTGCCAGCCGGTGCGGGACCAGTAGCGCACGGGGACGCTGAGCGGGATGCCGGAGGCGTTGAGCGGGAGGTAGAGGATGTCGCCGTGGGGGCGCGGGATGTCGTTCTCGCGCACCCAGCAGCGCAGCAGGTTCTCGACGGCGGCGGCGTCGGCGGCCGCGCGGGGGTCGGGGTCGTCCAGCGGCTCGGGCCGGTCCGGCAGGGCGGACGGGATGGTGGCCGCGGCGGGGACGCCGGTCGGGGCGGCGCGGTGACCGCCCGGGCGGGGCACCACGGGGGGCGCGGCCGGGGACGCCTCGGTGGGGCGGGACGCGTTCATGCGGTGTGCGGCGCGCTGCTGCACGGCGTTCCGGCCGGGGTCGCGGCGCCTGCCTCCTTCGGCGTGCGAGGGGTGGGGATGCGTCGGCCGGAACGGGCGACCGCGGCGACGGCGTCGGCCAGGCGGTCGAGGACGGCGTCCGCCTGCTCGTCGGTGATGGTCAGGGGCGGCAGGAGACGGACCACGCAGGAGTGGCGGCCGCCCAGCTCGACGATGAGGCCGCGGCGCAGGCACTCCCGCTGGACGGCGGCGGCCGGCCCGGGGGCGGCGGGCAGCGGCCCGGCACCATGACGACGGGCGTCGTACGGGCCCCCGTGGTGCGGAGCGGTGTCGTGCGGCCCGGCATCGCACGGACCGGTCTCGTGCGGACCGGTCTCGTGCGGACCGGCATCGCACGGACCGGTCTCGTACGGGCCGGGGCCGCCGGGCCCGGGGGCGCCGGGTGCCGCCGACTCGGGGTCGACGAACTCGACGCCGATCATCAGTCCCCGGCCGCGCACCTCAGCCACGCAGTCGTATTCGGCGGCCAGCGGGCGCAGCCGGTCGAGCATGCGCGCGCCGAGGGTGGCGGCCCGCTCGGCGAGCCCGTTCTCCCGGACGTGGCGCAGGGTGGCGGTGCCGGCGGCCATGGCGAGCTGGTTGCCGCGGAAGGTGCCGGCGTGGTCGCCGGGCCGCCAGGTGTCGAGCTCCTCGCGGTAGACGACGACGGCGAGGGGGAGGCTGCCGCCGATGGCCTTGGAGAGGACCATCACGTCGGGGACGATCCCGCTGTGCTCGACGGCCCAGAAGGCGCCGGTGCGGCCGACGCCGGTCTGCACCTCGTCGGCGATCAGCGGGATGCCGCGGGCCGCGGTGATCTCGCGCATGCGGCGGAGCCAGCCGTCGGGGGCGGGCAGCACGCCGCCCTCGCCCTGCACGGGTTCGACGATCATCCCGGCCGGGGCGGGGACGCCGCTCGCGGGGTCGTCGAGCAGGCTCTCCGTCCAGTGGGCCGCCAGCCGCTCGCCGGTCTCGCCGCCGACGCCGAAGGGGCAGCGGTAGTCCTGCGGGAAGGGCAGCCGGGTGACGCGCACGCTCGGCGCGCGGCCGGAGACGGCGAGGGCCCCGGCGGTCATGCCGTGGTAGGCGCCGGAGAAGGCCAGCAGCCCGTCGCGGCCGGTGGCGTTGCGGACGAGCTTGAGGGCGGCCTCGACCGCGTCGGTGCCGGCCGGTCCGCAGAACTGGACGCGGGCCGACGCGGCCAGCCGCGGCGGCAGGGTGGCGAACAGCTCGCTCGTGAACTCGTCCTTGACCGGCGTGGCGAGGTCCAGGACGTGGAGGGGGGCGCCGGAGTCGAGGACGGAGCGGATGGCTTCGAGCACCACGGGGTGGTTGTGGCCGAGGGCGAGCGTCCCCGCGCCGGAGAGGCAGTCGAGGTAGCGGCGGCCGTCGGCCCCTTCGATCGTCAGTCCGCGGGCGCGGACGGGGACGATCGGCAGCGAGCGGGCGTACGTACGGGCCGCCGACTCGCGTGCGGCCTGGCGGCGCAGGATGCCTTCGTGGCCGGCCGGGGCGCCGGGCGGTACGGGCGGCGGTAGTTGGGTCAGGGCCACGGCTCGGTTGCCTCCTCCTGCCGCTGAACGACGGTCGGGTGTCCCCCGTACGTACCAACGACGCCACGAGCTGCGGATCACGGCCGGAACACAAGTTCCTTCGCTCCGGAACCAAGATCCTTCGTACCGGAACCAAGATCCTTCGCGCCGGAACCGCCCACCCGCCCCCGTCCGTCTCTCCCGGCACCGGCATAGTGTGGCCCTGCCCCTCGCCGGGGCGGTGCATGACAAGTTCACATCATTCCGCGCGCACAGCGGGCATTCGTCCACAACTGGTACAGATCACAGGGGGAGTCCACTCCATGCCATCGACACGCCGGCCGGCCCTGGCCGCCGCCGCACTCACCGCCGCGTTGGCGCTGACCGCCACCGCGTGCGGTCCGTCCGACGACAAGGCCTCGGGCGGCGACACCAAGCCCAGCGCGGCCGCGAGCCAGCAGGGAGACGACCTCCCCAGCCTGCCGAAGGGCATCCCGAGCCAGGAGCTCGAGAAGTGGAAGAAGAAGTGGAAGGACGGCGCCTGGAAGAACTGGGACAAGGAGCAGTGGCTCCGTGAGGCCCGGGACTTCATCAACCCGATCATCGAGGGCCACTGGAAGCCCGACACGATGAAGGACGCCCGGTCCAGCGACAAGACGCTCTCCACCCAGGGCGCCCCGGGCGGCGTGCCGGGCGGCGGCAGCGCCAGCGACGAGGGCGTCACGGACCCCGTGCCGCGCCCGGTGCAGGCCAAGGCCGTCAACCTGCCGTACCACAACAACGCGGCCCCGGTGGGCAAGGTGTTCTTCGACAGTCCCGAGGGCCACATGGTCTGCTCGGCGACCGTCGTCAAGGACCCGGCACACCCCGGCAAGTCCAACATGGTCTGGACCGCGGGCCACTGCGTCCACGCCGGCAAGAAGGGCGGCTGGTACCGCAACATCGCCTTCGTCCCGTCGTACAACGACAAGGGCCTGCCGGCCTCGCAGGTCAACTCCGCGCCGGTGACCGACGTCGCGCCGTACGGCGTGTGGTGGGCCGACTGGGCGCAGACCTCCAGCCAGTGGATCACCCAGGGCGCCGAGACCGGTGGCGCGGGCGCCCCGTACGACTTCTCCGTGCTGCACGTGAAGTCGGAGAACGGCAACGGCAAGTCGCTGGAGGAGACGGTCGGCAACGCCCTGACGGTCGACTTCAGCACGCCGCAGGTGAAGTCGATCCAGAGCATGGGCGCCTGGGGCTACCCGGCCGCGCCGCCCTTCGACGGCCAGAAGATGTACGACTGCATCGACAAGCCGAGCCGGCTGACCATCGAGCCGTCGCAGCCGACCATGTACCGCATCGGCTGCACGATGACCGGCGGCTCCTCCGGCGGCGGCTGGTTCGCCCCGGGCCCGGACGGCAAGGCCGTGCTGGTGTCCAACACCTCGATCGGCCCGTCCAACAGCACCTGGCTGGCCGGCCCGCGCCTGGGCCCCGAGGCCAAGGGCGTCTACGACGCGCTCAGCCGGAAGTTCGCCAACAAGCGCTAGCGCGCATGGTTCCCCGCGCCCCTTCGGGGCGCCGAAGCCGGAAGGCCCGCACCGACAGTCGTCGGTGCGGGCCTTCCGCGCGTTTGGGACGCGCGCTCAGGCGCGCGCGGCGGGCGCGTACCGCTGGAGCTCGGCGGCGAGCTCCTCGTGGACCCGCGCCTTGATCAGCGTGCCCTCCGGGGTGTGCTCCTCGGAGATCACCTCGCCGTCGGCGTGCACCCGCGCGACCAGGGAGCCGTGCGTGTACGGCACGAGCGCCTCGATCTCCACGGCGGGCCGCGGCAGCTCGCTGTCGATCAGCGCCAGCAGCTCCTCGATGCCCTCGCCCGTGCGCGCCGAGACCGCGATGGAGTGCTTCTCGATGCGCATCAGCCGCTGGAGGACGAGCGGGTCGGCCGCGTCCGCCTTGTTGATCACGACGATCTCGGGCACGTCCACCGCGCCGACGTCCCGGATCACCTCGCGGACGGCCGCCAGCTGCTCCTCCGGGTCCGGGTGCGCGCCGTCGACCACGTGGAGGATCAGGTCGGAGTCGCCGACCTCCTCCATCGTGGAGCGGAACGCCTCGACCAGGTGGTGCGGCAGGTGCCGGACGAAGCCGACGGTGTCGGCGAGGGTGTAGATCCGGCCCGAGGGGGTCTCGGCCCGGCGCACGGTCGGGTCCAGGGTGGCGAACAGGGCGTTCTCCACCAGCACGCCCGCGCCGGTGAGGCGGTTGAGCAGGGAGGACTTGCCGGCGTTGGTGTAACCCGCGATGGCGACCGAGGGGATCTTGTTCCGCCGGCGCTCCTGGCGCTTGATGTCGCGGCCGGTCTTCATCTCCGCGATCTCCCGGCGCATCTTCGCCATCTTCTCGCGAATCCGGCGCCGGTCCGTCTCGATCTTGGTCTCACCGGGACCACGGGTGGCCATGCCGCCGCCGGACGAGCCGGAGCCACCACCACCCATCTGCCGGGACAGCGACTGACCCCAGCCGCGCAGCCGGGGCAGCATGTACTGCATCTGGGCCAGCGAGACCTGCGCCTTGCCCTCGCGGGACTTGGCGTGCTGGGCGAAGATGTCGAGGATCAGGGCGGTCCGGTCGACCACCTTGACCTTGACGACGTCCTCGAGGTGGATCAGCTGGCCGGGGCTGAGCTCACCGTCGCACACGACGGTGTCGGCACCGGTCTCCAGGACGATGTCACGGAGCTCCTGGGCCTTGCCCGAGCCGATGTACGTGGCCGGGTCCGGCTTGTCGCGGCGCTGGACGACACCGTCGAGCACCATGGCGCCCGCGGTCTCCGCGAGCGCGGCCAGCTCCGCCAGGGAGTTGTCCGCGTCCTGCGCGGTGCCGGACGTCCATACGCCGACCAGCACTACGCGCTCCAGACGCAGCTGCCGGTACTCGACCTCTGTGACGTCCTCCAGCTCGGTGGAGAGACCCGCCACGCGCCGAAGCGCCGCGCGCTCGGAGCGGTCGTACTGATCGCCGTCGCGCTCCCCGTCGATCTCGTGGCTCCAGGCGACGTCCTCTTCCATCAGGGCGTCGGCCCGAAGGCTCTCCGGGAGGCTCTGCCGGTCCTGCGGAAGGGAAGAAGAGGAGGTCATTTGATCCTTTACGTCGTCGGTACCCGGGCCCCCGGGTGGAGGGCCCGCACCGTCGGCAACGTCCCGCGGCCCCCGGAGATTCCCGGGGCCGGCGGCCCCGCCGACCCGTCGATGGTCCCACGCCCCCGCCGGGCCGTCACGCGGGTTTCCGCGGGGCCGCCTTCCAGTCGGGGTGGCCGGGCATCGGCGGGGTCTTGGCGCCGTACAGCCAGGGCTTCAGGAAGCCCGACTGATCGCGGCCCGAGATCTCGGAGGCGAGGGCGACGAAATCGGCCGTGGTGGCGACGGAGTCGCGGTAGCGGGAGACCCAGGCACGCTCCAGGCGGTCGAAGGCGGCCGTGCCGATCCGCTGCCGCAGCGCGTAGAGGACGAGCGCGCTGCCGTCGTAGACGACCGGGCGGAAGATGCTGATCTTCTTGCCGGGCGTCGCCCCCTTGGGGGCGGCCGGCGGGCCGCCCTCGGCGCGCCACTGGTCGGAGAGCCCGTAGGCGGCGCGCATGCGGTCCTGCAGCCTGCGGCCGGCCTTCTCCTCCGCGTACAGCGACTCGTACCAGGTGGCGTGCCCCTCGTTGAGCCACAGGTCCGACCACTGGCGCGGGCTGACACTGTTGCCGAACCACTGGTGGGCGAGCTCGTGGACCATGACCGACTCGATGTACCAGGCGGGGAAGCCGGGCTTGAGGAAGAGGTCGCGCTCGAAGAGGGAGAGGGTCTGGGTCTCCAGCTCGAAGCCGGTGGTGGCGCCGGCGATGAGCACGCCGTAGCTCTCGAAGGGGTACGGGCCGACCTTGCCCTCCATCCAGGAGACGTGGGCGGGGGTCTTCGTCGTCCAGGCGTCCAGCTCCTTCTGGTCCTCCGCGGGCACCACGTCACGCAGCGGGAGGCCGTGCGGGCCGGAGCGCTGGGGCACGGCGGAGCGGCCGATGGCGACCTGGGCGAGCTCGGTGGCCATGGGGTGGAGGGTGCGGTAGACCCAGGTGGTGTTCTCCCCCTCGGTGGTGCGCCCGGCGGGCCGGCCGTTGGCGACGACCGTGAGGTCCTTGGGGGCGGTGACGCGGAAGGTGAACAGCGCCTTGTCGGAGGGGTGGTCGTTGCCGGGGAAGACGCGGTGTCCGGCGTCGGCCTGGTTGGCCATGACCAGGCCGTCCGTGGTGGGCACCCAGCCGCCGTCGCCGTCGCCGCGCGGGTCGCTGGTGTGGTGGACGGTGACGGTGAACGAGGCACCGGCCGCCACCGGCTTCGCCGGGGTGACGACCACGTCCTCCCCGGCGGCCGCGTACTCCGCCCGGGCCCCGTCGACCTCCAGCGCGCCGATCGTGCCGTGGGTGAAGTCCAGGTTGAAGCGCTCCAGCCGGGTGCCGGCACGGGCGACGATCCTGGTCACGGCGTCGAGCGGCTGGTTGTTCGCCCGGTAGACGAAGGAGATGTCGTAGGCGGCGATGTCGAAGCCGGGGTTGCCCAGGTGAGGGAAGAGCCGGTCGCCGATCCCCAGGGGGACCGGGGCGGGCGGCGCCGCGGCCCCCAGGACCAGGGCGGCCGAGGCCGCGACCAGGACGGCACGGCGGCGCAGGGACTGACAGCGCTGAGGGGTGCGGCCCCCCGGTGAGTACGGCATGCGTCCACGGCTACCAGCGCCACGCGGCCCACCGGTGGCGGCACGACGCCGTCCCACCCTTACGAGCGTTTCGGATGGTGGGAGGAGTGTCGTATGGCCCTTTTTTGGGCATACGGGGCGCCCGGTGCGCGCCCATGACGACTCGGCCGGAAGACCACGTGGCTACGACGGCGCCGCCGCCACCGCCCGGCCGGCCCGCTCGACGTCGTAGACGCCCGGCACGCGCCGCATGGCCCGCATCAGCTCCGGCAGCAGGGAGGCGTCCGGCAGCTGCAGGGTGTACGTGTGCCGGACGCGCTGTTCGTGCGGCGGCTCGACGGCGGCGGAGATGACGGCGGCACCACCGGCGGCGATGACCTCGGTCAGATCGGCGAGGAGCCGGGGCCTGCTGAACGACTCGGCACGCAGGGTGACGCGGTAGTCGCCGGACCCTTCGGCGCCGGGGCCGGTCCAGCGCACCCGCACGGGCCGCCGGCCGGAGGCGGTCATCCGGTCGACCACGGGACAGGGCGCGCGGTGGACGGTCACCGACCCGCCGCGCACGGCGAAGCCGGTGATCTCGTCGGGAGGCACGGGCGTGCAGCAGCCGGCCAGACGCACGCCTCCTCTGGGCGGCTTCTCGCCCTCGGCGACGGCGACCGGCCCCCCGGCGGCGGGGGCGCCGGAGCGCTGGACGGGCCGGGGCGGCCCGGGGGCGGGCGGCGCCACGGGCGCCGGGGCGACGGGATCGGGGACCGGGTGGGCGGCCAGCCAGCGGCCGATGGCGATCCGGGCGGCCGGCGTGCGGGCGTGTTCGAGCCAGTCCGGCGACGGCCCCGAGGCGGAGTCGGAGGACATCAGCAGGTGCAGTGTGTCGCCGTCGCGCAGCACCGTGCTGAGCGTGGCGAGGCGGCCGTTGACGCGGGCGCCGATGCAGTGGTGGGCGCCGTCGCCGAACTGTGTGTAGGCCGCGTCGACACAGCTGGAGCCGGCGGGGAGTCCGATCGTCCCGCCGTCGGCGCGGAAGACCGTGACCTCCCTGTCCTGGGCGAGGTCGTCGCGCAGGGAGGTCCAGAAGGTGTCGGGGTCGGGGGTGGCGCGCTGCCACTCCAGCAGGCGGGAGAGCCAGCCGGGGCGGGTGGGGTCGGCGCGCTCGCCGGTGGGGTCGGCGCGCTCGCCGTCGGCCGCGTCGGGGGCCTCCGGGGCGGCGTAGGGGTTGCCCAGGGCGATGACGCCCGCCTCGGCGACCCGGTGCATCTGGTGGGTGCGGATGAGCACCTCGGCCGCGTGGCCGTCCTCCCCGGCGACGGCGGTGTGCAGCGACTGGTAGAGGTTGAACTTCGGGGCCGCGATGAAGTCCTTGAACTCCGAGATGAACGGGGTGAAGCAGGTGTGGAGCTCGCCCAGCACGGCGTAGCAGTCGGCGTCCTCCGCGACGAGCACGAGCAGCCGGCCGAGGTCGGACCCGGTCGGCTCGCCGCGTTTGAGGAGGACCCGGTGGACGGAGACGAAGTGGCGCCTGCGGACGAGGACTTCGGCGGCGATGCCCGCCTCGCGCAGGACGGCCCGCACCCGCGCGGCCGTGGCCCGCAGGGGGTCGGGGCGGCCGCTGTGGGCGAGGACCAGATCGCGGGTGCGGGCGTACTCCTCGGGGTGGAGGACGGCGAAGACCAGGTCCTCCAGCTCGGTCTTGAGCGCCTGGACGCCGAGCCGTTCGGCGAGCGGGATCAGGACGTCCCGGGTGACCTTGGCGATGCGGGCCTGTTTCTCGGGGCGCATCACGCCGAGCGTGCGCATGTTGTGCAGCCGGTCGGCGAGCTTGATGGACATCACACGGACGTCGTTGCCCGTGGCCACCAGCATCTTGCGGAAGGTCTCGGGCTCGGCGGCGGCGCCGTAGTCGACCTTCTCCAGCTTGGTGACGCCGTCGACCAGGAAGCGCACCTCCTCGCCGAACTGCGCGCCCACCTGATCGAGCGTCACCTCGGTGTCCTCGACGGTGTCGTGGAGGAGGGAGGCGGTCAAGGTCGTCGTCTCCGCGCCCAGTTCGGCCAGGATCAGGGTGACGGCCAGCGGGTGGGTGATGTACGGCTCGCCGCTCTTGCGGGTCTGGCCCCGGTGCGAGGACTCGGCGAGGGCGTAGGCGCGGCCGAGGATGCGGAGGTCCGCGCCGGGATGGTGGCCGCGGTGGACCTTGGCGACGTGGTCGATGGCATCGGGGAGCCGGCCGCGGGCACCCGAGCCGCCGAGCGCCGCCCGCCCGAGCCGTCTCAGGTCGAGACGGCGGCCGCGCCTGCGGCCGGGAGCACCTTCGTTCGTGGCCTCTGCGCTCATGGGCACCTCCGGCAGCCTCGACCGGCGGTGGGCTCACGCCTCCGGACCGGTGCTTGATGCTACCGAGCCCATCACGCACCGCTCACCCGCTCTCGCCCAGAGTGAAACGGATCACCCATTCGAGGGAGCCCACCGCGCGGCGGGGCGGGCAGGGGCCGACGGAGCCGCCGCGCCCGGGCGAGGCCGGGGCGGGAGGCGCCGCGCCCGGGCGAGGCCGGGGCGGGAGGCGCCGGGCGGCGGCGTCAGGCGGTCGCCGCGGCGAACCAGGAGGCGTCCAGGCGGCCTTCGGCGACGATCACGGCGGGGCCGGTCATCTCGACCGTGCCGTCCGGGTGCTCGCTGATCATCAGACGTCCGCCGGGCAGGTCCACCCGGTACGTGACGGGGTGGCCCAGGACGGCCGGGTCGGCGCCGTCCCGGCGGGCGGTCGCGACCATCACGGCGCAGGCGCCCGTGCCGCAGGACCGGGTCTCGCCGGAGCCGCGCTCGTGGACCCGCAGGGCGACGTGGCGCGGTCCTCGGTCGACGACGAACTCGACGTTCGTGCCGTCCGGGTACGCGGCGGCGGGGGCCACACCGGGGGCCTCCAGCAGCTTCCCGGCGTCGGCCAGGTCGTCGACGAAGGTGACGGCGTGCGGGTTGCCCATGTTGACGTTGCGCGCGGGGCGGGTGACACCGTCGACGGTGACGGTGACCTCGCCCTCCGGGAGCACCGCCCGGCCCATGGAGACGGTGATGTCGCCCGGCTCGCCGTCCGGACCGGGCTTGGCGATGTGGGCGCCGCGCACGCCGGCGCGGGTGGCGACGGCGACGTCGCCCTCCTCGACGAGGCCCGCGTACCGCAGGTAGCGCGCGAAGACGCGGACACCGTTGCCGCACATCTCGGCGATGCTGCCGTCACTGTTGCGGTAGTCCATGAACCACTCGGCCTCGCCGGCCATGGCGCGCGCCTCGGGGTGCGCGGCGGAGCGCACGACCCGCAGCACGCCGTCCGCGCCGATCCCGGCCCGCCGGTCGCACAGCCTGGCGACGGCGGCGGGGGACAGGTCGAGGCGGTTGTCGTGATCGGGGATGATCACGAAGTCGTTCTCGGTGCCGTGACCCTTGAGGAAGACGATCTGCGCGGTGCTCACGCTTCGATGGTACGGGGGGCCGGCGGGGACGCCTCGCCGGGCCCGTGACCGCGGGCCGGGGCCGGGGCCGGGTGGGCCGCCGGGCCAGGAGCGGGTCAGCGCAGCCGCGCCACGCGCCACACGGCGAGGACGACGGCCACGGAGACGAGGGCGGCGTAGGCGGCCACGTAGCGCCAGTCCGGGCGGCGGCCGGAGCCGCGGGGCGGCAGGCCGGGCCAGGTGTAGCCGACGCGACGGGCGGCCATCATGCCCCAGCCGGCGGCGCAGCAGCTGATGAGCAGGCCGAGCATGGCCACCACAGGGCCGCCGTCGCCGAACTCGAACGCGAGCGGGAAGGAGAACATCAGCGAGCCGATGGCGGCGAGCACGACGATGGGCGCGAGCTGCCAGACGCGCAGTTTGCGCTGTGGCCGCAGTTCGCGCCACCACGCCGGGGCGGTCGCCTCCGGCGTCGTGTCCGCGGTGTCGTCCGGGCCGTCCGGGGTCAGCTCGTCCGGCTCTCCCCCGGCGACCGCGGGGAGACTCCCCGCGCGCGGCGGCTGCTGCGGTCTGTCACGAGGGCCGGCCTCCATCGCCACGCGCCCTCCCAACTCGGACTTCACGGCTCGATCGAGCCTTGATGATGGCACGTCGGACGACGCCCGCACGGCGTGCGGAGCGTCCCGATGCCATCACGTGATCAGGCTGTGACCGCCCGTTCGACCAACGCCAGCGCTTCCCCGGGGAGTTCCGCGCGCCGGTCGGCCGCACCACTGAGCCAGTGGACGCGGGAGTCCCGCCGGAACCAGGAGTCCTGGCGGCGCGCGAAGCGCTTGGTGGCGCGGACGGTCTCGGCCCGCGCCGCCTCCTCCGTGCACTCCCCCGCGAGGAAGTCGAGCACCTGCTGGTAGCCGAGCGCACGGGAGGCCGTGCGCCCGTCGCGCAGCCCCTCGCGCTCCAGCGCGCGCACCTCGTCCACGAGCCCCGCCTCCCACATGCGGTCCACCCGTACGGTGATCCGCTCGTCCAGCTCGGGCCGCTCGACGTCGACGCCGATCTGCAGGGCGTCGTAGACGGGCTCCTCACCGGGCAGGTTGGCGGTGAAGGGGCGCCCGGTGAGCTCGATGACCTCCAGGGCCCGCACGATGCGGCGGCCGTTGCCCGGCAGGATGGCGCGGGCGGCGTCGGGGTCGGCCTCGGCGAGGCGGGCGTGCAGGGCGCCCGGGCCCCGCTCGGCCAGCTCGGCCTCCAGCCGGGCCCGCACGGCCGGGTCGGTGCCGGGGAACTCCATGGCGTCGATCGCGCCCTTGATGTACAGGCCGGAGCCCCCGACGAGCACGGGGGTGCGGCCCTCGGCCAGCAGGCGGTCGATCTCGGCCCGCGCCAGCCGCTGGTACTCGGCGACGCTGGCCGTCTCGGTGACGTCCCAGACGTCGAGGAGGTGGTGGGGGACGCCCTGCCGCTCCTCCACGGTCAGCTTGGCGGTGCCGATGTCCATGCCGCGGTAGAGCTGCATGGAGTCGGCGTTGACGACCTCCCCGCCCAGGTGCTGGGCGAGGGCGACGCCGAGATCGGACTTGCCGGCCGCCGTGGGACCGACGACGGCGATGACCCGGGGTGCGGGGACTGCGTTTCTCACCAGAGCAGTGTCCCAAACCTCACGGCCGCCCCACGAACGAGCGACGTGACGCGACGCCGACGCCTTCGTTGCCTGTTGCGAGGTTCCGAGAGCCGATTCGCGGACCGGCGTCCGCAGGGAACGCCGTGGGCCGCCCCCGGCGACAAGGGATTTCGCTCACACCAGTAAGGTAATGGAGTAGATATGGGCGTGTTTGCAAGGCTTCTCCGCAGGAAGTCGCCGGCGTCAACGGACGAGGCCGCGGCTGCCACCCGGACGGCGGAATCCACCGACGTCGCCGAGACGGCGGAGGAGAAGCCGGAGGAGGCGGCCGAGGCCAAGGCCGAGGACGCCGCGGAGGAGCCGGCCGAGGGAGTCGAGATCCCGAAGCAGCAGTCCGCGGAGAAGGCGGCCGACAGCGAGGCCGGTGAGGGCGCCCGCAAGTAGGTGTGGCAAGGAACGACGAGGGGCGGTCTCCATGGGCCTGATGAACGATCTCAAGGCCAAGCTCGGTCCGCTGAAGGACAAGGTCGGCGATCTCGCGCAGCAGCACGAGGAGACGATCGGCCGCGGACTGGAGAAGGCCGCGCAGGCGGTCGACGAGAAGACCAAGGGCAAGTACAGCGGGCAGATCCGGACCGGCACGAGCAAGGCCCGGGACGTCCTCGGCCGGCTCGCCGAGAAGGACGGCAGGGCCGGCGGTACGGGCTCCGGGGGCCACTGACCCTCCGACCGCCTTCCGACCCTCGTCGGCGGCCGTGGAGCGTGCTCCGCGGCCGTCGCCGTGCCGGGGCCCGTCCCCGGCCCGAACCCCGTGGCGCCGGAGCGTGCGCAGCGGCCGGCCCCTCGGGGGCCGGCCCGGCACGGGCGGGGCCGGACCCTGGCGGGGGCCAGGGCCGGCTCGCCACTAGGGCCAGCCCACCACCGCTAGGACCAGCTCGCCACGAAGTACCCCACCCCGTACGGCGCCTCGTCGTGGAGCAGCCTGCCGGCCAGTCCGGCGCCCTCCGCCGCACCCGCCAGCACCTGCCAGGGTGCCCGTCCGGCGGCCTTCAGCTCGTACGCCGACTCCGCGTCCATGGCGGCCAGCGCCGCCGTGTCGGCGGCTCCCAGGGCCCGCGCCGCGGCGGCGTCGAAGGGCTCCGCGCGCTCGTCGAGATAGCCGGGCGCCTTCACGGTCCGGCAGGCGCTGCCGTCCCCCATCACCAGCAGGGCGAGGCGCTCGGCGCCCTCCGCCAGCTCCCGGCCGGCGGCCAGGCACCGCTCCGTCTCCAGCTCCTCCCCCACGCCCAGGCCCGTCACGGGCGCGGCGGCCCAGCGGGTGCGCTCCAGCAGCCAGGCGGCCACGGCGAGGGACGGCGGCAGCGGGCGGGCGTCGGCGGGTCCGTCCGCCGGGCCGGCGGACCCCAGCCGGACGGCGAGGTCCACGCCGAACTCGCGGAACGACCCTGCGGCACCCTCCGGGTGCGCTCCCCGGCCCTCGGGGGCCGCGGGCCCGACGACGAGCAGGCGGTCCGGGCGGGCGGCCGCCAGGACCGCCACGGCGTCGAGGCAGGCGGCCCGCAGGGCGTCCAGTTCGGAGGCGGCGCCGGCGGCGACCTCCGGGACGAGCAGCGGCGGGCAGGGGCATACGGCAGCGGCGACGAGCATGCGGGAACGATACGCCCCGCCCGGGTCCTGCCGTCGGCACGGACCCGGGCGGGGCGCGGGAAGCGGAAGGGGATCAGCCGGTGAGGCCGCACCCCGGGGCGGCCGGGGCGGGCAGCGGCGCGGGCGCGCCGATGCTCGGGATGCCCAGCATCACGCCCTGGGGCTTGTCCGCCGGGGCGGCGGTGCGCTTCTCCCAGGCGTCGCCGGAACGGGTCCGGCGCACACTCTTGGTCGGACCCTCGGCCAGCAGGTGGTGCGGGGCCGCGTAGGTGATCTCGACGGTCACCATGTCGCCCGGGCGGACCGGCTCGTCGGGCTTGGTGAAGTGCACCAGGCGGTTGTCGGGGGCGCGACCGGACAGGCGGTGCGTCGCGTCGTCCTTGCGGCCCTCGCCCTCGGCGACCATGACCTCCAGGGTCCGGCCGACCTGCTTCTTGTTCTCCTCCCAGGAGATCTCCTCCTGGAGGGCGACCAGGCGCTCGTAGCGCGCCTGCACGACCTCCTTGGGGATCTGGCCCTCCATGTCGGCGGCCGGGGTGCCGGGGCGCTTGGAGTACTGGAAGGTGAAGGCCTGCGCGAAGCGGGCCTCGCGGACGACGTGCAGGGTCTGCTCGAAGTCCTCCTCGGTCTCGCCGGGGAAGCCCACGATGATGTCGGTGGAGATGGCGGCGTCCGGCATGGCGGCGCGCACCTTCTCGATGATGCCCAGGAAGCGCTCCTGGCGGTACGAGCGGCGCATCGCCTTGAGCACGGTGTCCGAGCCCGACTGCAGCGGCATGTGCAGCTGGTGCATCACGTTCGGCGTCTCGGCCATCGCGGCGATCACGTCGTCGGTGAAGTCGCGCGGGTGCGGCGAGGTGAAGCGCACGCGCTCCAGGCCCTCGATCGTGCCGCAGGCGCGCAGCAGCTTGGAGAACGCCTCGCGGTCGCCCATGTCGGAGCCGTAGGCGTTGACGTTCTGGCCGAGCAGGGTGATCTCGCTGACGCCCTCGTCGACGAGCGCCTCGACCTCGGCGAGGATGTCGCCGGGGCGGCGGTCCTTCTCCTTGCCGCGGAGCGCCGGGACGATGCAGAACGTACAGGTGTTGTTGCAGCCGACGGAGATCGAGACCCAGGCGGCGTAGGCGCTCTCGCGGCGCGTCGGCAGCGTCGAGGGGAAGGCCTCCAGCGACTCGGCGATCTCGACCTGAGCCTCCTCCTGGACGCGGGCGCGCTCCAGCAGGACGGGCAGCTTGCCGATGTTGTGCGTGCCGAAGACGACGTCGACCCAGGGGGCGCGCTTGACGATCGTCTCGCGGTCCTTCTGGGCGAGGCAGCCGCCGACGGCGATCCGCATGCCGGGCCGCTTGGTCTTCATGGGGGCGAGCCGGCCGAGGTTGCCGTAGAGCTTGTTGTCGGCGTTCTCACGGACCGCGCAGGTGTTGAAGACGACGACGTCGGCGTCACCCTCGGCGGTGCCCTCGGGCGCGCGGACGTAGCCGGCGTCCTCCAACAGGCCGGAGAGCCTCTCGGAGTCGTGGACGTTCATCTGGCACCCGTAGGTGCGTACCTCGTATGTTCCCTGGACGTCCACTGCCTGGCTCCGGTCGCTGCTGGTCATGCAACCAGGGTAGGTGGTGCCGGGGGAAGCTCCTCCCTAACCCTGGATCGGGCGGGGACGGGCTGGCAGTATCCGCGCATGGTTCCCCGACTCGCGCTCCCGGCCCGGCGCCGTGCCCTGCGGACGGGCGTGGTGGCCGCCGCCGTGCTCGCGCTGCTGATGTGGTGGCTCCTGCCGCCGGCCGAGGGGCCCGTGCCGGGCGGCCGGATCCGGGTGGCGACGGGTGTGCCGACGGGCGTCTACGCCAAGTACGGCGACCTCCTGAAGGAGGACCTGGCGCGCGATCTCCCGGGCCTCGACGTACGGCTGCGGGCCAGCGAGGGGTCGGTGGACAATCTGCGGCAGCTGACGAGCGGCAGGGCGGACTTCACCCTGGCGACCGCCGACGCGGTGGGCACCTACCTCGACGAAGGGGGACCGGGAGCGGAGCGGCTGCGGGCCTGCGCCCGGCTGTACGACGACTACATGCAGCTGGTGGTGCGGCGGGACTCCCCGGTGCGGTCCACGCGCGACCTCAAGGGCCTCAGGGTGGGCGTGGGCGCGGACGGCTCGGGGGTACAGCTGATCACCCGGCGGCTGCTCGCCGCGGCCGGTCTCGGCTTCGACCGGGACATCACCCCCGTACGGGTCGGCATCGACCGGATGCCGGGGCTGCTGGAGCGGGGCGAGCTCGACGCGTTCTTCTGGTCCGGGGGCCTGCCGACGAGCGCGATCCAGTCGCTGGGCGGCCGGCTGCCCATACGGCTGGTGCAGCTGGGCGACCTCCTCGGGCCGCTGCTCGCGCAGGGGCGCCTGACGCGGTTCTACCGGGCGGCGGTGATGCCGGCGGACGCCTATCCGGAGTTCGGGGCCGCGGCGGACAGCGTGAAGACGATCGCGGTGGCGAACCTGCTGATCACGACGGACGACGCGGACGCCGGGCTGACCGAGAGCATCACGCGCACCGTCATCCGGAGCCGGGACCGCATCGGCGTCCAGGTGCACGCGGCGCAGAAGGTGGACCTCCGTACGGCGATCTTCACCGATCCGCTGGAGCTCCACGAGGGCGCCCGCCGGTACTACCTCTCGGCGAAACCCTGAGGCGCGAGGCGCGAAACCCTGAGGCACCGAGGCGCGCGGCCCTGAGGCACCGAGGCTCCTGAGGCCCCGGGGCGCGGGCCGGGTCAGTCCGCCGGCCCGTCGCGGGGCACCGCGATCGTCGCCCGCAGCCCGCACGGTTCGTTCTGCGCGTACGACAGGGTGCCACCGCCCGCCGTCAGCAGGGCGCGCGAGATGGACAGTCCGAGGCCGGAGCCGGAGACGTTCTGGTGCCGGCCGCTGCGCCAGAAGCGGTCGCCGATGCGGGTGAGCTCCTCCTCTGTGAGACCGGGGCCGCCGTCCGCGACCGTGATGTGCACCCGGTCGCCGGCGACCGCGACGCCGACGTCGACCCGGGCCCCGGCCGGTGTGAACTTGAGCGCGTTGTCCACGACCGCGTCGAGGGCGCTGGAGAGCGCGATCGGGTCGGCCCAGCCGGTGACGGCGGCCGGGCCGCCGTAGGCCAGGGTGACGCGTTCGCGGGTCGCGACCGGGGACCAGGCGCCCACCCGGTCGGTGACGATCTCCGCTATGTCGGTCAGCTGGGCGTCGCCGGCGGCGTGCTCGGCCAGGGCCAGGTCCAGCAGGTCGTCCAGGACGCGGCCCAGCCGCTTCCCCTCGGCGCGCACCGAGCGGATCTCCTCGTGCCCCTCCGGCAGGTCCAGGGCCACCAGGTCGATGCGCAGCAGCAGGGCCGACAGGGGGTTGCGGAGCTGGTGCGAGGCGTCGGCGACGAAGGCGCGCTGCTGTTCGAGGACCTCCTCGACGTTGTCGGCCATCTCGTTGAAGGAGCGGGCCAGGCGGCGCAGTTCCGGTGGTCCGCTGTCGGCGGCCACCCTGGAGTTCATCCGCCCGGTGGCGATGCCGTGGGCGGCGGCGTCCAGGGTGCGTACGGGCTTGAGCACCCACCCCGTGAGCCGGAAGGCGGCCGCGACGGCCACGAGCATGGCCGCCGTCTCGCCGGCGCCGAGGAGCATCCAGTCGTGGACGATGCGGGAGCGCAGCTGCCCGGTCGGCGAGTGGGTCACGACCACGGCCACGACGTCGCCGTCGCGGATCACGGGCGAGGCGACCGTCAGCCTGCTGTGCCGCCAGGGCCAGACCTGTCCGGGGTCGCTGCTGCGGCGCCCCGCGAGGGCCTCCTGGAAGGCCTGCCGGACCTCGCCCCGGCCGGGCAGCCGCCACCCGGCGGGGGCACTGGCCAGGGGCTCCCCGGTGCGCTGGAAGACCCCGGCATGGATGCCGTACAGCTCCTCGTAGCGGCCCAGTTCGGCGTCCAGCACCGCGAGCCGCTCGCCCTTGGCCTCGGTCGAGCCGGGCGTGGGGGTGGCGATGACGTACTGCGCGAGGGAGGCGAAGCGGGCGGTGTCGTCGATGCGGTCCACGACCACGCGTTGCTGCTGCACGGCGGCCATGCCGGCGGCGAGCGGGAAGCCGAGGGCCAGCAGGACGCCCGCCATGAGGACGATGAGCAGTGGGAGGAGTCGGGTGCGCACGGTCCGGTCGACTCCTACGCCGGGACGACGATCTTGTAGCCGACGCCGCGGACCGTCTCGATGAGGGCGGGCATGCGCAGCTTGGAGCGGAGCGAGGCGATGTGCACCTCGAGGGTGCGCCCGGTCCCCTCCCAGCTGGTGCGCCACACCTCACTGATGATCTGCTCCCGGCGGAAGACGACGCCCGGGCGCTGGGCGAGCAGCGCCAGCAGGTCGAACTCCTTGCGGGTCAGCGGGACGACGGCGCCGTCCACGGCGACGCGGCGGTTGGGGAGCTCGATGGTCAGCGGGCCCAGGGTGAGGGACCGCGGGCCGTCGGGCCCGGGCGGCCGGACGTCCTCGGTGGGCGGGGTGCGCCGGGCCACGGCGTGGATGCGGGCGAGGAGTTCGCCTGTGTCGTAGGGCTTGACCACGTAGTCGTCGGCACCGAGGTTCAGCCCGTGGATCTTCGAGCGGGTGTCGGAGCGGGCGGTGACCATGATGACGGGGGTGGCCGTACGCTTGCGGATCTTGCCGCAGACCTCGAAGCCGTCCTGGTCGGGCAGTCCGAGGTCGAGCAGGACGACGCCGAACGGCTCGCCGGCGCCCGGCAGGAGGGCCTGCAGGGCCTCCTCGCCGCTGCGCACGTGGGTCACCTCGAAGCCGTGCCGGGCCAGTACGGCCGACAGGGCGGCGGCGACGTGATCGTCGTCCTCCACGAGCAGCAGTCTCATCGGCCCCCTCCGGGCGGCTGTGGTGCGGCAACACCGCATCCACGCCGATGGATGCCCGGTACGTCAAGGGGTTCCTGCCCGGCCGGGGGCTTCCGTTATGCAGCCGGTACGCCCGGGCGCCCCCGACCGCCCCGCTGACGCACCGTGTCCGCTTGAAGCCGGATCGTTATGCTCAATTTCCGCTCAGATGTAATGACGCTGGTCGTTGCGGCTCATTAGGGTCCTCCCCAACCGAGGAGGACGGAGCGAGGAACGCCGATGAGCGAGATATCGGTGACCAAGGACGCGGCGCCCGCCGCGGACGCACTGGTCGTCCTGAACAAGGTCAACAAGCACTTCGGCGCGCTGCATGTGCTCCAGGACATCGACCTGACCATCGCGCGAGGCGAGGTCGTAGTCGTCATCGGGCCGTCGGGCTCCGGCAAGTCCACATTGTGCCGCACCATCAACCGCCTGGAGACCACGGACTCCGGCACGATCACCATCGACGGCAGGCCACTGCCGCAGGAGGGCCGCGAGCTGGCGCGGCTGCGCTCCGACGTCGGCATGGTCTTCCAGTCGTTCAACCTCTTCGCGCACAAGACGGTGCTGGAGAACGTGACGCTGGGCCAGATCAAGGTCCGCCGGAAGGACCGGAAGTCGGCCGAGGAGAAGGCCCGGACCCTGCTGGACCGCGTCGGGGTGGGCGCGCAGGCGGACAAGTACCCCGCGCAGCTCTCCGGCGGTCAGCAGCAGCGTGTGGCCATCGCCCGCGCCCTGGCCATGGACCCCAAGGTCATGCTCTTCGACGAGCCGACGTCCGCCCTGGACCCGGAGATGATCAACGAGGTGCTGGAGGTCATGCGGCAGCTCGCCCGGGACGGCATGACGATGGTCGTCGTCACCCATGAGATGGGTTTCGCCCGCTCCGCCGCCAACCGCGTGGTCTTCATGGCCGACGGCCGCATCGTCGAGGAGGCGCGGCCGGACCAGTTCTTCAGCAACCCTCGCAGCGACCGGGCGAAGGACTTCCTGTCGAAGATCCTGCACCACTGACCGACCGACGGCCCGAGCTCCCCGTCGAGCGGCCGGCCGGCCCACCGGACGATCCCGCGTCACCCGGCATCCCGCCACCGAGCGATCCCCGCCACCGCGCCGGCGCCCCTCCGCCGGCCGTCTCCCCGGCCGTCCCGGCCGTGCCCCGCCGGCACGGCGCCGCGACACCACCCACCGCCGGCCCTTCCCCCGCCCCACAGCACCGGCGACCGACGCCAACGCCCCGCAGACGCAAAGGATGTTCTCCATGAAGCACCGCTCCACCGCCACTGCGGCCGTCGCGCTGCTGGCGCTCGCCGCGACCGCCACCGCCTGCGGCAAGTCGGGCAGCCCCGACGAGAAGGGCGGCGCGTCCTCCGACGGCGCCAAGGCGCCGTCGGGTCTCACGTACAAGATCAACACCTCGGCCGACGTCAAGGACTCCTCCGTCTTCGCGAAGATCAAGGGCAAGACGATCACCATCGGCACCAAGGCGGACCAGCCCGGCCTCGGCTACGAGAACCCCGGCACCAAGAAGCGCTCCGGCTTCGACGTCGAGATCGCCCGCATGATCGCCGCGGACCTCGGCTTCGACGAGGACCACATCAAGTTCGTGACCGTCCCCTCCGAGGCGCGCGAGACGCAGATCGCCAGCGGCGGCGTCGACCTCTACGTGGGCACGTACACGATCAACGACGAGCGCAAGAAGCAGGTCGGCTTCGGAGGCCCGTACTACGTCGCCGGCCAGGACCTGCTGGTCAAGACGGACAGCTCCATCAAGGGACCGGACGACCTCAAGGGGAAGAAGGTCTGCTCGGCGACCGGCTCCACCCCGCTCAAGCGGATCAAGGAGCCGAAGTACGGCGTGGCCGAGGCCAAGGCGCAGCAGGGTTACCAGCTGTGCGTGCAGGACCTGGTCAACGGCTCCGTCGACGCGGTCACCACGGACGACTCGATCCTCAAGGGCTACGCGGCCGAGAACAAGGGCGCCCTGAAGGTCGTCGGCAACCCCTTCTCCAAGGAGCCGTACGGCGTCGGCCTCAAGAAGGAGGACACGGCGCTGCGCGAGGCGGTCAACAAGGCGCTGGAGGCGCACGTGCAGAACGGCGACTGGAAGAAGGCGTACGACGCGACCCTCGGCAAGTCCGGCTCCGCGGCCCCCACCCCGCCCGCGGTCGAGCGCTACTGACCCGGCGGACGGTGCCGGATGACCGCCACGCGATACCCGGAGAATTGACGTGAACGTTCTGTCGGACAACTTCGCGATGTTCCGCGAAGGCTTCGTCGGCACCGTCGAGCTGACGGCGCTCAGCGCCCTGCTCGCCCTGGTGCTGGGCATCCTGGTCGCGGCGTTCCGCGTCTCTCCGGTGCCCGCGCTACGGGCGTTCGGCACCGCCTGGGTGACGCTGCTGCGCAACACCCCGCTGGTGCTGCTCTTCCTCGCGGTGACCCTGGGGCTGCCCGCCCTCGGACTCAAGGGCTGGGACTCCTTCTGGCTCGCGGTGATGGCCCTGGGGTGCTACACCTCGGCGTTCATCTGCGAGGCCGTCCGGTCCGGCATCAACACGGTGCCGGTGGGCCAGGCGGAGGCCGCCCGGTCGATCGGGATGACCTTCGGCCAGACGCTCGGCCAGATCGTGCTGCCGCAGGCCGCCCGGACGGCGATACCGCCCATAGGCAGCCTGCTGATCGCCCTCGCCAAGAACACGGCGATCGCGTCGGGCTTCAACGTCACCGAGCTCGGCTCGGTCCAGAAGACGCTCAACGCGGCGTCGGGCTACAACATTTACGTGATCTTCCTGTGGATCGCGATCTGCTACATCATCATCACATTCACGATCAGCGGCCTCTTCCGGCTGCTGGAGAACCGGCTGGCGGTGGCCCGATGAGCGGCAGCGTCCTGTACGACGTCCCGGGCCCGCGGGGCCGGGCCCGCAACCGCCTCTACGGCGCGCTCTCCGTCGTCGCCCTCGTGGCCCTGGCGGCCTTCGTCGTCTACCGGCTGGACGAGACCGGGCAGTTCCAGGCCGGCCTGTGGGACGACTACGAGTACACGGAGACCCAGCAGCGCATCGTCGACGGCCTGCTGACGACCCTGAAGACGTTCGCGATCGCCGCGGTGCTCTCGCTGGCGCTGGGCGCCCTGCTGGCCACCGCGCGGCTCTCGGACCACCGGCCGGTGCGCTGGGCGGCCACGGTGGCCGTGGAGTTCTTCCGGGCGATGCCCCTGCTCATCATGATCTTCCTGCTGTACGCGGCGGTGTTCACCGCGGACCCGATGTGGGCACTGGTCATCGGACTCGTGCTCTACAACGGCTCGGTGCAGGCGGAGATCTTCCGCTCGGGCATCAACGCCGTGCCCAAGGGCCAGAGCGAGGCGGCCTACGCGCTCGGGCTGCGCAAGACGCAGGTGATGGCGAGCGTGCTCGTGCCCCAGGCGGTCCGCTCGATGCTGCCGTCGATCATCAGCCAGCTCGTGGTGACCCTGAAGGACACCTCCCTCGGCTTCATCATCCTCTACGAGGAGCTGCTGTTCGTCGGGAAGGCCTTCGCCCAGCAGACCCCGCCCGTGAACGGCGTCTACGCCTTCATCCCGATGGTGATCGTGTTCGGTTCGATCTACATCCTGCTGTGCCTGGCGCTGTCGTCCCTCGCCACCTGGGTCGAACGGCGCACCCAGCGCTCCCGCAAGGGCACTCCGCCGCCCATGCCCGCCACGACCCCGGTGGGCACCGGCGAGGGCGCGGGGGGCTGAGCCGGGGCGGCTCCGGCGCGTCCGGGGCCGAGTCCGGCCGCTCCACCCGCCGATGACGCCCCGTCGGCCCGCCCGGGCCGGCGGGGCGCACGCGTCCGGCGCGCCGTGGCGAGGCCTCTGATCGCTTGACGCGGACAGCGGCAATGGGTTGCATACGTTCTGTGATCGCGCACCGTTTTCCCCCTGCCAGTCCCCGTACGTCCCGTACGCACCACGCGCAGGGCCAGGTCACCGTCCGCGCCGGGGTCCGGGGGGTCGTGCCGTGGACCCGGTGATCGTGGTGGGGGCCGGGCCGGTCGGTCTGACCCTGGCCCTGGCCCTGGCCCGGTACGAGGTGCCCGTCACGGTGCTGGACGAGGCCCCCTCCGAGACCCCGGCGGGGGACGAGGGGCGCCTCGCGCGGACGGCCGTGCTGCGACCGGAGACCGCCGGGATGCTGGAGCGCCTGGGGTGCCCCACGGCGGACGGCGCCCGCTGGTCGGCCTGGCGGACGGTGCGCCGGCGGAGCGTGGTGACGCGGGTGCCGTTCACGACGCCGGGGGACGCGGGACACGCGGCGACTTCCGGGGTCGGGGCCGGGGTCGCCGAGGATCCGGTGGAAGCCGGGGCGGCGGGTGGCGACGAGGTCACGGACGTCCCAGCAGAACCGTCTCCGCTGCACCTCCCCCAGCACGCGCTGACCCGTGAGCTGGGCGCCGCGCTGGCCAAGGAGGCCGACGTACGGATCGTCCGCGACAGCCGGCTGACCATCCTCAAACAGGACTCCTCCGGCGTCACGGTGCACACCCGGGGCGACAACGGCACGGTCTGGCGCGCGAGTTACGTCGTCGGCTGCGACGGCGCCCGCTCCGTGGTCCGCAAGCTGCTGGGCGCGCGTTTCCCGGGCCGCACGGCCGTCGAGCGGCACGCGATCGCCGCGATCCGGGCGGAGCTGCCCTGGCCCGGCGAGGCCCTGCTGCACCGCTCGCCGCCGCGCGGCCGCGAGGTGACGGCCCGTCCGCTGCCGGACGGCGTGTGGCGGCTCGACTGGCTGCTGCCGCCGGACGGCGAACTGGTCACCCCCGACGCCCTGCTGGCCCACGTCGGCGACACACTGTCCGCCTGGTGCGGGGAGACACCGGCGTACGACCTGCTGGACACCGGAGTGCACGCCGTGCACCACCGCCTCGCGCGCCGCTGGCGCAGCGGGCGCGCCTTCCTGGCGGGCGACGCCGCGCACCTGCTGGGGGCGCTGGGCACCCAGGGGCTCGACGAGGGCCTGCGGGACGCCGAGAACCTCGCCTGGAAGCTGGCACTGGCCTGGCACCACGGGGCCTCCGACGCGCTGCTGGACAGCTACCAAAGCGAACGCCGGGCGGCGGTGGCGGAGCGACTGCGCGCCGCCGACCGCGCGCTGCCCGCGGTACGCGCCGAGAGCGGGTGGCACTCCGTACGTCGCGCGGTCGTACCGGGCGCCCTGCGCGGCCACGACGCGCTGCTGACCGATGGTCACCTGGGGCGCGGGAGCCAGGCCGCGCTGCCGGTCTACGCCCGCACGCCCCTGCTGCCCGCCGCGCCGCCGGCGAGCTCGGTCCTGGTGGGCACGGACGTCGGGGCGCCGGTGGAGGACGTGCCCGTGACCGCGCCGGACGGCTCCCAGGCGGGGCTGCGCGAGCGGCTGGGCGGCGATCTGCTGGTGGTGCTCGTCGCGCCGGGCACGGGTGTGTGGGAGCGGCGGCACTGGCTGGGCGCGGGGCTGATGCCCGGGCTGGCGGCGGCCGTCTCGGCGCTGCCGATGCGCGCGGAGCTGCTCGTGGCCGAGGGCTATCCGGGGGCGGCCGCGCACACGGTCCTGGTCGTGCGGCCCGACGGCCACCTCCTCGCGGCGCTGGACGGGGTGCGGCCCGCGGAGCTGTACGCGTGTGCCGACGCGGCGCGCGGCGGCCCGGCACAGGCCGCGCCGGGTGCCGACGCCGAAGCGGACAGGGTGGCGGACGGGACGGCGGTGCCGCACGGGGGCGTGGAGGCGGTGGTGGACGCGGGCGCCGACGCGCGCGCCGGCGCCGGAGCGAACGCGACGGCGGCCGGGCCCGGCGAAGCCACCAGTGAGGCTACGGCCAATCGTTGACCCGTCCGGAGCACCGTGGTTGACTCCGGAGCGTGACTGACGACGGCGCGCGTTTCTGGCGGAGGGTCCATCTCGACCTGGTCCGCTACGCGGGCTGTGTCTGTCGTCCGTCCTGCTGATCCGCTCCCACGTATCGCGCGACCGCCCGCCTCCGACGGCCGGTGTCGCGCGTTTCTCCTCGCGATCACTCAGGACGGTTTCGCTGTGTCTTCCCCACGTGTGTCCTCCTCCGTACGCGCCTCCCTGCCCGCCACCCCACGGCGCGGCCGGCCCTCCGAGGCCGCTCTCCTCGACTTCGTCCGCCGGACGGCCGCCGACGCCGCGCTCGTCGCCTCCCTGCCCCTCGACCCCGAGGGCCGCACCTGGATCCGGCTGGAGGGGCCGGGCGGCAGCGAGGCCTGGCTCATCGGCTGGCCGCCGGGCAGCGGCACCGGCTGGCACGACCACGGCGGCTCGCACGGCGCCTTCGCCGCGGCGGCCGGCCGGCTCACCGAGCAGTCGCTGGCCGCGCGGCTGCCCACCGAGGGCTGGACGTCGCTGGAGCTGGCCGACGACATCGACCGGGAGCGCCTGCTCACGGACGGCGACGGCCGGGCCTTCGGCCCGCACCATGTCCACCAGGTGTTCAACGCCTCCACCGAGGCGCACGCGGTGTCGGTGCACGCCTATCACCCACCGCTGCCCATGATGCGGCGGTACGGCCGCACCGGCCGGTGGCTCCGGCTGGAACAGGTGGAGTGGCCGGAGGAATGGGCATGAGGGTCGAGGAGCTGCTGGCCGCCGCGCGCGCGGAGCTCGACCGGCTCGGCCCGGCCGAGGCGGCCGCCGTCCAGGCCGGCGATGGCCTGCTGGTCGACATCCGCTACGCGGCACTGCGGGAGCGCGACGGAACCATTCCGGGCGCGCTCGTGGTGGAGCGCAACGAACTGGAGTGGCGGCTCGACCCGTTGTGCGACCACCGGGCGGACCGGGCCACGGGGCACGATCTGCGGGTGGTCGTGGTCTGCGACGAGGGCTACGCGTCGTCGCTGGCCGCCGTCTCGCTGCGCAGACTGGGGCTGCACCGCGCGACCGATCTGGTGGGCGGCTTCCAGGCCTGGCGGGCGGCGGGGCTTCCCGTCGCGCCCCACCCCGCCGGCTAGGGCCTGACACCACCCGGGACCGACCCGGGTCAGTCCTGGGGCAGCCAGGTGTCGAGCAGCTCGGGGTCGTCGCCCTCCTCCTCCAGGGCCCGGCGCACCACGCGCAGGGCGAGCCCCTCGGAGTACCCCTTGCGGGCCAGCATCCCGGCGAGGCGGCGCAACCGCTTCTCCCGGTCCAGGCCCCGGGTCGAGCGCAGCCTGCGCTCGACCAGCTCGCGGGCCGTGCGCTCCTCCTGCTCGGCGTCGAGCTGCCCGACGGCCTCGTCGATGAGCGCGGAGTCGACGCCCTTGGTGCGCAGCTCGCGGGCGAGGGCCCGGCGGGCCAGGCCGCGGCCGCGGTGCCGGGACTCCACCCAGGCCCCGGCGAAGGCCGCGTCGTCGATCAGGCCCACGTCCGCGAACCGGGAGAGCACCTCTTCCGCGGTCTCGTCCGGTATGCCGCGCTTGGCGAGCGCGTCGGCGAGCTGTTTGCGGGTGCGCGGCGATCCGGTGAGCAGGCGCAGGCAGATCGCCCGCGCCTGCTCCTCCGGTGACGACGGCGCCCCGGCCCCGGCCCTCGACGGGGAGGGGTCACCATCGTCCGTACGGGTGTCCGCCCGGGGCTGCCGTGCCTCGGGCCACTCGCTGCGCCGGGTCACCGCTAGCTCTTGGCCGCGGTCTTGGCGGCCTTCCCCGCGGACTTGGCGGCCGGGGCGGGCACGGACTTGGCCGGCTCGCCCGCGGCGGACGCGGCGTCGGCGCCGGGCTCGCCCGCCGGGGTCTCGGGCCGGACGCCCACGCCCAGCTTCTCCTTGATCTTCTTCTCGATCTCGTTGGCGAGGTCGGGGTTGTCCTTGAGGAAGTTGCGGGCGTTCTCCTTGCCCTGGCCGAGCTGGTCGCCCTCGTACGTGTACCAGGCGCCGGCCTTGCGGATGAAGCCGTGCTCCACGCCCATGTCGATCAGGCCGCCCTCGCGGCTGATGCCCTGGCCGTAGAGGATGTCGAACTCGGCCTGCTTGAACGGCGGCGAGACCTTGTTCTTGACGACCTTCACACGGGTGCGGTTGCCGACGGCCTCGGTGCCGTCCTTGAGGGTCTCGATGCGGCGGATGTCCAGGCGCACCGAGGCGTAGAACTTCAGGGCCCGGCCACCGGTCGTGGTCTCCGGGGAGCCGAACATGACGCCGATCTTCTCGCGGAGCTGGTTGATGAAGATCGCGGTGGTCTTGGACTGGTTGAGGGCGCTGGTGATCTTGCGCAGCGCCTGGCTCATCAGACGGGCCTGGAGACCGACGTGCGAGTCTCCCATCTCGCCCTCGATCTCCGCGCGCGGCACCAGGGCGGCGACGGAGTCGATGACGATCAGGTCCAGGGCGCCGGAGCGGACCAGCATGTCCACGATCTCGAGCGCCTGCTCGCCGGTGTCCGGCTGGGAGAGGATGAGGTTGTCGGTGTCGACGCCCAGGGCACGGGCGTACTCGGGGTCGAGGGCGTGCTCGGCGTCGACGAAGGCGACCGTGCCGCCCGCCTTCTGAGCGTTGGCCACGGCGTGGAGGGTGAGGGTGGTCTTACCGGAGGACTCCGGTCCGTAGATCTCCACCACTCGGCCGCGCGGGAGGCCGCCGACGCCGAGGGCCACGTCAAGGGCGGTCGAACCGGTGGGAATGACCTCGATCGGCTCGTTCGCCCGGTCGCCCAGGCGCATCACGGCGCCCTTGCCGAATTGCCGTTCAATCTGCGCGAGCGCGGCGTCCAGGGCCTTCTCGCGGTCGGTTCCTGCCATGGGTTCCACCCGGTTCGCTTGAGTCGATCGCTTCACGTCCACGACGCTAACGCCTGCCACTGACAATGCGCCCGGGCGTCGCCCCGGCCTGTGGAAAACCCGCGGATTTCCTGCCTCCACCCGGGCCGGGACACCCATGAGAATGGATGTTCGAATTTACTGTCAAGCGCGCCACACCGGCCCGTCGGGGCGGTCCCGTCAGCGCCTGCGCAGCGCCTCGCGCAACCGCGCGAGCACCCTGGAGCGCCCCTCGCCCGGGGCGCGCCGGGGCGCGCGACCAGGGGCGCGACGGGCCGGCGAACGCCCGCTGTCGGTGTCGCCCGCGGCGCCCCCGGCGCCCCCGGCACCCCCGGCGGCCGGAGCGCCTCCACCGTCCGGGCCCTCACCCCGGCCCTCGTCCGGACCCTCGTCCGGGCCCGGGCCCTCCCCCGCCACCTCGTACCGCTTGACGTACACCCCCAGGAACGCCTGCAACGTCGCCGTCGCCGGGATGGCCACCAGCGCGCCCACCGCGCCGAGCAGCGCGGCGCCCGCGACCACGGAGCCGAAGGCCACGGCCGGGTGGATGTCCACGGTCCGGGCGGTGATGCGCGGCTGCAGCAGGTAGTTCTCGAACTGCTGATAGACCACGACGAAGGCGAGCACCCACACCGCGTACCAGGGATTGACGGTGAAGGCGAGCAGCACCGGCAGCGCGCCCGCGAGGTAGGTGCCGATGGTCGGCACGAACTGCGACACCAGGCCCACCCAGACCGCCAGCGCCGGGGCGTAGGGCACGCCCAGCGCCTCCAGCAGGACGTAGTGGGCGATGCCGGAGATGAGGGCCATCAGGGCCCGCGAGTAGATGTAGCCGCCGGTCTTGGCGACCGCGATCTCCCAGGCGCGCAGGACCTCGGCCTGCCGTCGCGGTGGCAGCACCGAGCACAGCGCCCGGCGCAGCCGGGGGCCGTCGGCCGCGAAGTAGAACGCGAAGAGCAGGACCGTCAGCAGCCGGAAGAGCCCGCCGAGGACCGCGGCGGAGACGTCCAGTACGCCGCTCGCGCTGTTGCGCACGTACTTCTGGAGCCAGTCCGAGCGCAGCACGCTCTCCTGGATCTCGACGCGGGAGAGGTGGGTGCGGAAGGTCCGGTTGGTCCACCGGATGAGGGCGTCCAGGTAGGTGGGGAAGTTCTCCACCATGCTCTGGATCTGCCCGGCGAGCATCGAGCCCAGGAGGGTGACGAACCCCACGGCCAGGGCGGTCACCCCGAGGAAGACCAGACCCGTGGCCAGGCCGCGGCGCATGCCGCGGGCCGCCATCCGGTCCACGGCCGGCTCGATGGCCAGCGCCAGGAAGAACGCGATCAGGATGTTGACGAAGAGACCGATGAGCTGGTGGAAGGCCCAGCTCGCGAGCTGGAAGCAGGCGAACAGGGCGAGGGTCACCACCACGGCGCGGGGCAGCCAGCGCGGAATCCGCGTGTCGTCGGCGGCCCGGGGCGGGCGGGGGGCGTCCGGAACGGTGTCGTCTGTCGCTGCCACGCAGCAAGTGTGGACTATCCGACGAAATGAGCGGCCCCGCCATGGGGCGTCGACGCCATGCAGCGCCCACGTCATGAGCCGCGGTGGGGACGCCCGGGCCGGACGCGACCGGTTCAGCGCCGGTGGTCGGGGATCTCCATCGCCCGGCACACGGCGCGCCAGACGTCCTTGGCGTCCCAGCCCGCGTCCAGCGCCTGGTGGACGGTCCTGCCGCCGAGCTCGGACATCACATGATCGCGCGCGAACGAGTCGGCGTACGCCGCTCCGAAGTAGTCCGCCATTCGCTGCCAGAAGACCGTCAACCGCATGGACCAAGTATCCCGCCCCTGAGAGTGCAGCCGTGCACGAGCCGGTCCCCGGGGGCGCCGGGCGCCCTACGGTCTTGTGCATGGTCCCCTCCGGAGCATCCGCCGTAGCCCGCGCCGAACACTTCATCTGGCTCACCGCCCGCGTCCTGGAGCAGCGCAGATTCGCGTACCACTTCCTGGGCGGCGGACCCGACGCCGTCGAGGCGGCGCTGACCGCCTACACGGGGGACGACGGGGGCTACGGCTTCGCCCTGGAGCCGGACCTGCGCGGCCCGGTGAGCCAGCCGCTGCACGTCGCGCACGCCCTGCGGGTGCTGGACGAGATCGGCCGGTGCCGGGACCGGCGGGTGGAGCGCGTGTGCCGGTATCTGACGGCGGTCTCCACCACGGACGGCGCGCTGCCCGCCCTGCACCCGTCGCTGCGCGGCTACCCGGCGGCCCCCTGGATCCCCGTGGTGGACGACCCGCCGAGCGACCTGCTCGCCACCGGCCCGGTGGTGGGGCTGCTGCACCGCAACGAGGTCTGGCACGCGTGGCTGTTCCGGGCCACCGACTTCTGCTGGGCCGCCGTCGACGCCCTGGGCCGGGGGGCGCGGACCCACCCCTACGAGGTCAGGGCCGCCGTCGACTTCCTCGACGGGGCGCCCGACCGGGCCCGGGCGCAGGCGGCGGCCGAACGGCTCGGCCGGGCGGTACGGGAGCAGCGGCTGGTGGTCCTGGACCCGGAGCGCGCCGCGGAGTACGCCCTTCCGGAGGGGTACGCGCCGGGCGAGCACCACTTCCCGCACGACTTCGCCCGCACGCCCGCCTCGCTGGCCCGCTCCTGGTTCACCGACGCCGAGCTCGCGCGGTCGCTGGACTTCCTCGCCGCCGCGCAGGAGGCGGACGGCGGCTGGCCGGTCCGGTGGCGGGCCTGGGCCCCGGGCACGCTCCTGGAGTGCCGGCCGGTGGTGACCATCGACGCGCTGCTGACGCTGCGGGCCCACGGCCGCCCGGTCCACGGCCGCCCGGTCCAGGGCTGACCGGTCCAGGGCTGACCGGTCCAGGGCTGACCGGCGGATCCCTCGCGCGAGCGGGCCCCGGGGGCCGACGTGCCGCGGCCCGGGCCGGATTGTCAGTGGTCCGGTGCACGATGGGGGGCATGGCGAACGACACGGCCCACGGTCCGGCGGACGACCACGCCGCGGCCCTCGACGCGTTCTCCCCCGCGACCCGCGCCTGGTTCAGGGGGGCCTTCACGGCGCCCACGGCCGCGCAGGCCGGCGCCTGGCGGGCGATCGGCGAGGGGTCCGACGTGCTGGTCGTCGCGCCCACGGGCTCCGGCAAGACCCTGGCCGCCTTCCTCGCCTCGCTGGACCGGCTGGCGAGCATCCCGCCGCCCGCCGAGCGGAAGCGGCGCTGCCGGGTGCTGTACGTCTCGCCGCTGAAGGCCCTCGCCGTCGACGTCGAGCGCAATCTGCGCAGCCCCCTCACGGGCATCCGCCAGGAATCGGTGCGGCTGGGCCTGCCCGAGCCCGACGTCCGGGTCGGCATCCGCTCCGGCGACACCCCGGCCGCCGAGCGGCGGGCCCTGGTCACGCGCCCGCCGGACATCCTGATCACCACGCCCGAGTCGCTGTTCCTGATGCTCACCTCCGCGGCGCGCGACGCGCTCGTGGGCGTGGAGACGGTGATCCTCGACGAGGTGCACGCCGTCGCCGGGACCAAGCGCGGCGCCCATCTGGCGCTCTCGCTGGAGCGCCTGGACCAGCTGCTCCCCCGGCCCGCCCGCCGCATCGGCCTGTCCGCGACCGTACGGCCGGTGGACGAGGTCGCGCGCTATCTCTCCCCCCGGCGCAAGGTCGAGATCGTCCAGCCGCCGTCCGGCAAGGAGTTCGACCTGTCGGTGGTCGTGCCGGTGGAGGATCTGGCCGAGCTGGGCGGCTCGCCCGTGCAGGAGGGCGGTGACGGCAAGGAGAAGCCGTCCATCTGGCCGCATGTGGAGGAGCGCATCGCCGACCTCGTCCAGGCCCACCGCTCCACCATCGTCTTCGCCAACTCCCGCCGGCTGGCCGAGCGGCTGTGCAACCGCCTCAACGAGATCGCCTACGAGCGCGCCACCGGCGAAGCCCTGCCCGAGCACCACTCCCCCGCCGAGCTGATGGCCGAGTCCGGCGCGGCCCGGGGCGCCCCGGCGCTCCTCGCCCGCGCGCACCACGGCTCGGTCTCCAAGGAGCAGCGGGCCCTGGTCGAGGAGGACCTCAAGGCGGGCCGGCTGCCGGCCGTCGTCGCCACGTCCAGCCTGGAGCTGGGCATCGACATGGGCGCGGTCGACCTGGTCGTGCAGGTGGAGTCGCCGCCGTCGGTCGCCTCCGGGCTGCAGCGCGTCGGCCGCGCCGGGCACCAGGTCGGCGCGGTCTCCACCGGCGTGGTCTTCCCCAAGTACCGGGGCGACCTCGTGCAGGCGGCCGTGGTGACCGAGCGGATGCGGCAGGGTGCCATCGAGGCCCTGCGCGTACCCTCCAACCCACTGGACGTGCTGGCCCAGCAGATCGTCGCCATGGTGTCCATGGACGCCTGGGACGCGGAGGAGCTGCTCGCCCTGGTGCGCCGCGCGGCCTCATTCTCGTCGCTGCCGGAGTCCGCGTACACCGGGGTGCTCGACATGCTCGCCGGGCGCTATCCGTCCGACGCCTTCGCCGAGCTGCGGCCCCGGCTGGTGTGGGACCGCGTGACCGGAGAGCTCACGGGCCGCCCGGGGGCGCAGCGGCTGGCCGTCACCTCCGGCGGCACCATCCCCGACCGCGGCCTCTTCGGCGTCTTCCTGGCCGGCGCGGACCCGAAGAAGGGCGGCGGCCGGGTCGGCGAGCTGGACGAGGAGATGGTCTACGAATCGCGCGTCGGCGACGTGTTCACCCTCGGCACCACCTCCTGGCGCATCGAGGACATCACGCGCGACCGCGTCCTCGTCACCCCCGCCCCCGGCACCCCCGGCCGGCTGCCGTTCTGGAAGGGCGACCAGCTGGGCCGCCCGCTCGAACTGGGCCGCGCGCTGGGCGCCTTCCTCCGGGAGCTCGGCGGCCTGACGCCCGACGCGGCCCGCGAGCGGCTCACCGCGGCCGGCCTGGACCGGTGGGCGGCGGACAACGTCCTCGCCTATGTGGACGAGCAGCGCGCCGCCTGCGGGCACGTCCCCGACGACCGGACGATCGTCGTCGAGCGCTTCCGCGACGAGCTGGGCGACTGGCGGGTCGTCGTCCACTCCCCCTTCGGCGCCCAGGTCCACGCCCCCTGGGCACTGGCCCTCGGCGCCCGGCTCGCCGAGCGCTACGGCATGGACGCCCAGGTGATGCACGCCGACGACGGCATCGTGCTGCGCCTGCCCGACGCCGATGTGCTGGGCCTGGACCTGCTCGACGCCGACCCCGCCCGGCAGGGCACCGAGTACGACGGCGAGCAGTCCCCCGTGGGCGCCGCCGACGTCACGTTCGACCGGGGCGATGTCGAACGGATCGTCACCGACCAGGTCGGCTCCTCCGCCCTGTTCGCCTCCCGCTTCCGCGAGTGCGCGGCACGCGCCCTGCTGCTGCCGCGCCGCGACCCCGGCAAGCGCACCCCGCTGTGGCAGCAGCGCCAGCGCGCCTCCCAGCTGCTCCAGGTGGCGAGCGAGTTCGGCTCGTTCCCGATCATCCTGGAGGCCGTCCGCGAGTGCCTCCAGGACGTCTTCGACGTCCCCGGCCTGACCGAGCTGATGGGGGACATCGAGTCCCGCCGGGTCCGGCTGGTCGAGGTGACCACCGCCGAGGCCTCGCCGTTCGCCCGCTCCCTGCTCTTCGGCTATGTCGCCCAGTACCTCTACGAGGGCGACTCCCCGCTCGCCGAGCGCCGCGCCGCCGCCCTCTCCCTGGACTCCCGGCTGCTGTCCGAGCTCCTCGGCCAGGCCGAGCTGCGCGAGCTCCTCGACCCCGACGTGCTCACCGAGCTCGAACGGGAGCTGCGGTGGCTGACCGAGGACCGCCGCGCCAAGGACCGCGAGGGCGTCGCCGACCTGCTGCGTCTCCTCGGCCCGCTCACCGACGCCGAGCTGGCCGAGCGCGGCGCGGAGCCGGAGTGGGCCCGGGAGCTGGCGGACGCCCGCCGCGCCCTGCGGGTGCGTATCGCCGGCCAGGAGCACTGGGCGGCGATCGAGGACGCCGGGCGGCTCCGCGACGCCCTCGGCACGGCCCTGCCCGTGGGCGTGCCCGAGGCGTTCACCGAGCCCGTCAAGGACCCTCTCGGCGACCTCCTCGCCCGCTTCGCCCGCACCCACGGCCCGTTCACCTCCGCGGACGCCGCCGCCCGCTTCGGCCTCGGCACGGCCGTCACGGACGGCGCGCTGCACCGCCTGGCGGCGGCCGGCCGCGTCGTCCAGGGCGAGTTCCACCCCTCCGGCATCGGCCAGGAGTGGTGCGACGCGACCGTCCTGCGCCGGCTGCGCCGCCGTTCGCTGGCCGCGCTGCGGCAGGAGCTGGAGCCCGTGCCGCCGGCCACGCTCGCCGCCTTCCTCCCGCAGTGGCAGCACGTCGGCTCCGACAGTCTGCGCGGCCTGGACGGGCTGGTGCGCGCCGTCGAACAGCTCCAGGGCGCGCCGGTCCCGGCCTCCGCCCTGGAGAAGCTCGTCCTGCCCGCCCGCGTGGCGGACTACTCCCCCGCCCTGCTCGACGAGCTCACGGCGGCGGGCGAGATCGTCTGGGCCGGCGCCGGGGCGCTGCCCGGCAAGGACGGCTGGGTGTCCCTGCTGCTCGCCGACGCGGCCCCCCTGCTGCTGCCGGCGCCCCATCCGCTGGAGCTCTCCCCGGTCCACCGGGCCGTCCTCGACGCCCTGTCCGGCGGCTACGGACTGTTCTTCCGTCAGATCGCCGACCGGGTGCGGGAGGCGGTCCCCGACGCGGGCGACGCGGTCACCGCGGACGCCCGGATCGCCGAGGCCGTCTGGGACCTGGCCTGGACCGGCCGGCTGACGAACGACACCCTCGCCCCGCTGCGCTCCCTGCTCGGCTCCGGCCGCACGGCCGGCTCCACCGCCCACCGCGCCCGGCGCTCGGTCCCCCGCGGCCGCTACGGCGCCTTCCTCGGCCGTACGAGCACGCTCGCCGCGGCCGGCCGGCCCACCGCCTCCCGCGGCGGCCCACCGACGGTCGCGGGCCGCTGGGCGCTGCTGCCCGGCCGCGAGCCGGACGCCACCCACCGGGCGCACGCCCTGGCCCGTACGCTCCTGGACCGGCACGGCGTGGTGACCCGGGGCGCGGTCGCCGCCGAGGGCGTCGAGGGCGGCTTCTCCGCCGCCTACCGGGTCCTCGCGGCCTTCGAGGAGAGCGGCCAGGCCCGCCGCGGCTACGTCGTCGAGGGCCTGGGCGCCGCGCAGTTCGCCATGGACGGTGCCATCGACCGGCTGCGGGCCGCCGGCACGGCCCGCGAGCGCGCCGCCGGAGCGGCGGAGGCGCCCTGGGAGGCCCCGCGGCCCACCGGCCGCCCCGCCCGCCGCCGGGCCCTCGTGCTGGCCGCCGCCGACCCGGCCAACGCCTACGGCGCCGCCCTGCCCTGGCCCGAGCCGCCCGCCGGGGCGACCCACAAGCCGGGCCGCAAGGCGGGCTCCCTGGTCGTCCTCGTCGACGGCGCGCTGACGCTCTACGTGGAGCGTGGCGGCAAGACCCTGCTCGCCTGGCCGGGCCGGGACGGCGACGGTCCGGCGGACGCGGACGCCGACGACCCGGGCCTGCGGGAGGCGGCCGCGGCGCTCGCCGAGGCGGCCCGCGCGGGGGCCCTGGGCACGGTCACCGTCGAGCGCGTCAACGGCGCCGCCCTGACCTCGCCGCTGGGCACGCTGCTGGAGTCCGTGGGCTTCCACGCCACACCGCGGGGGCTGCGCCTGCGCGCCGGCTGACGAAGGCGACATCATGGGCTCAGGCCCGAAGGAGACGTCCCATGCCCGAAGGAGACACCGTCTGGCGCACCGCGCGGGACCTGCACGAGGCCCTGGCCGGCGAGCCCCTGCTCCGGTGCGACCTGCGCGTGCCGAGCCTGGCCACGGCCGACCTCAGCGGCCGGACGGTGGCCGAGGTCGTCCCGCGCGGTAAGCACCTGCTCACGCGTGTCGAAGGGGGGCTCACCCTCCACTCCCACCTGGGCATGGACGGCTCCTGGCGGATCCACGTCCCCGGCGAGCGCCCGCGCGGCGGAGCCGCCCACCAGATCCGGGCGGTCCTCGGCAACTCCGGCCACACGGCCGTCGGCTACCGCCTGCTGGCCCTGGACCTCCTGCGCACCACCGACGAGAGCACCGTCGTCGGCCATCTGGGGCCCGACCCGCTGGGCCCCGACTGGGACGCCGAGGAAGCCCTCCGCCGGCTGCTCTCCGACCCGGGCCGGACCATCGGCGAGGCCGTCCTGGACCAGCGCAACCTCGCGGGCGTCGGCAATGTCTACAAGTCCGAGCTGTGCTTCCTGCTGCGCGTCACCCCGTGGCTGCCCATCGGCTCGCTTCCGGACCCCGGCCGCCTGGCCGCCCTCGCCCGGAAGCTGCTCGACGTCAACAAGGCCCGTACCGCCCGCGTCACCACGGCCGACGCCCGCCCCGACCGCCGTCTGTGGGTGTACGGCCGGGCCGAGCGGCCCTGCCGGCGCTGCGGCACCCCGGTCCTCACCGCCGCCCAGGGCGCGGCGGGCCAGGAGCGCACCACGTACTGGTGCCCCCACTGCCAGACGGGCCCCGCTCCCCCGACCGGCTGACGCACGGCCGCGCCCGCCGCCGCTGACCCACGTGGGTGACCCCGCAAGCCCCGCAAGCCCCGCAAGCCCCGTACGGGACCTCCCGGCCCCTCAGGCGTCCGGGCCGCCCGCCCCGGCCTCGTCGCCTCCCCGGCGTCCCCGGCGCGCTCGGCGCTCCCGGCGTGGGGAGCAGTGCACCGGCAGCAGGCTCAGCCCCCATCCGCCGGTCGCGATCAGCCCCTCCGCCAGCCCCGGCCGCCCCGGCTGCGCCAGCAGCCGGACCACGGCCCAGCACCACAGCCCGCCCGCCACGAGGGCGAGCACCCGCACGCCGTACTCCAGGGGGTCCGGGCGCCCCCGGCGGTTCCCCTGCCGCCGGGCGCGGACCCGGGCGTTCCGGCCGTACCGGTCGTTCCGGCGGACCACACCCACCACGCGCACCTCCTCGGCCCCTCGGCCGGCCTCAGCCGGCCCGCTCCTGGAGCAGCGCTGCCAGCTGCCGCTCCAGCTCGTCGATGCGCCGGTCGCGCCGGTGCAGCTCGACGACCACGCGCGCCTCGCCCTCCCGGACGCCCTCCTGGAAGACGGCGCGCACGAACGTCCCCGCGGTCGCCTGGTCGAGGTCGGAGACCACCACCAGGTCGCGCGTGAAGCGGATCACCGGGTGCTCGGCCATGACGGACCCGCTCAGGCGTTCTCTGCCTGGAACATCCAGTGGTGCTTCTCCAGATCGCCGGTGAGGCCGATGAGGATGTCCTGGGTGACCGGGTCCGGATCGGCCGTGGCCGTGATGCGCTCGCGCATGCGGGTGATCACCGCGCCGAGCGCCGCCACCAGGGTCTTGACGGCGTCGGTGTCCTTGATCCAGCCGCCGCCGACCGGGTCGATGCCGCTGGTCTTCGCGACGGTCTCGGCCCGCCCGTCCGGGGTGATGCCCAGCGCCGAGGCCCGCTCGGCGACCGTGTCACCGTGCGTGCGCGCGCTCGCGACGACCTCGTCGAGTTGCAGGTGGACGGTACGGAAGCGCGGTCCCACGACGTTCCAGTGGACCTGCTTGGCCACGAGGGAGAGGTCGACGAGATCGACCAGCGAGCCCTGGAGGGCATCGCCGACGATCTTGCGGTCCTGTTCCGACAGTGGGCTCTTCACGACAGACATCCGCTTCCTCCTCGGCCCGTTATGTCACGTTCACCCGCTTTCCCACCATGGCACAGGGAGACCGAATCGGCCGGAGGAAGCCGGAAGGACGAAGGGAGGACGAAGGGAGGACGAAGGGAGGGCAACGGAAGGGCGACGGGAGGGCGAAGAGACGGAAGGGCGAAGAGAGGAGGCCGGGTACGCGAAAGGCCCCGGCCGGAGAATCCGGCCGGGGCCCTCACACGTCGAGACGCTGTGCCTCCGGGCTCGTCGCCCGGTCAGGCCGCGACCACGTCCACGGCCTCCGCAGGGGCCTTGATGGTCACGCGCTCCCCCGGAACGCCCGTCACGGACGTCACGGACATCGAATTGAACATCGGCCGCATCGGCGCGGGTACCGGCTCGCTCGCCGCCGCCGACTGCGCCAGCTCGGCGAGCGACAGCTCGTCACTCACCTCGCGCATGACCTCGGACATCCGAACGTCCAGAGCGTCGCAGATTGCGGAGAGAAGCTCGGAGGACGCCTCTTTCTGCCCGCGCTCGACCTCGGAGAGATATCCGAGCGAGACCCGGGCGGACGAGGAGACCTCGCGCAGAGTGCGGCCCTGGCGTTGGCGCTGCCGACGCAGCACGTCACCCAGCAGGCGACGGAGCAGAATCATCGGTGGCTCCCTCCTTGGACCGCGAATCCGGTTCCTTCACGCCCCACCGTACCGCCTCGGGGTGCGGCCGTGCGGGGAGCTATGTCGTGTTCACTCAGGGCTGCAAACATCAATTCCCCCCGTTGTGTTCCGTATCCTTTGCCCCCGCGTTCCCCACGAGTTCGCGCAGGAGCAGCGCCAGGACCGCCTCCACGGACGCGGACCGGATCTCCGCGCGGTCGCCGTCCAGTGCCAGCCGGCGCACCGCGGCCGGTCCCGAGGGTCCCGCCACGGCCACGAAGACCGTGCCGACGCCCTGGCCGTCCTGCGGTTCGGGGCCCGCGACCCCGGTCGTGGCGACGCCCCAGTCGGCGCCCAGCAGGGTGCGCACTCCGGCGGCCATCCGTCCGGCCACCTCGGCGTCCACGGCCCCGCGCTCGGCCAGCAGGGTCCCGTCCACGCCCAGCACATCGCGCTTGACGTCGGTGGCGTACGCGGTGACCGAGCCGCGCACCGAGCGGGAGGCGCCCGGGGCGGCGGTCAGCTCGGCGGCGACCAGGCCGCCCGTGAGCGACTCGGCGGCGGCCACGGTCTGCCCGCGCGCGAGCAGGGCCGCCAGGACCGCCGCGGCACCGCCGCCGTGCGCCGGGGTCACCGCGCGGGCTTCCGGGAGCGTCCGGCCCGGCGCAGCGTCACGGCTTGCCGGATGTAGTCGAGGCCGGTCGCGACGGTCAACACCACGGCGACCGCCATCACCCAGAAGCGCAGCGTGGCCAGCGCCCCCGTGAGCGGGAGGATGTACATCCCCACGCCGACGCCCTGGGCGAGCGTCTTCATCTTGCCGCCCCGGCTGGCCGGGATGACGCCGTGCCGGATGACCCAGAACCGCATCAGCGTGATGCCGATCTCGCGGAGAAGGATCGCGCCGGTGACCCACCAGGGCAGGTCGCCCAGGACCGAGAGGCAGATCAGCGCCGCGCCCATGATCGCCTTGTCCGCGATGGGGTCGGCGATCTTGCCGAAGTCGGTGACCAGGTTGTAGGTGCGCGCCAGATGACCGTCGAAGAGATCGGTGATCATGGCGATGGCGAACGCCGCCCAGGCGAAGGAGCGCCAGGCCGGGTCGGTGCCCCCGTCGTGCATCATCAGCAGCACGAAACCGGGCACCAGCACCAGGCGCACCATGGTGAGGATGTTGGCGATGTTCCACAACCCGGCCGGCCGCATGCCGGTCCGGGGCGCCGGGCCTCCTGCGGCGGAGGCCGGGACTCCGCTCATCTGCCCGCCTCCTCGGTACACCCGCCCTCGATCCCGAGCGGCTCGGCGACGAGGTCCACGCCCTCGCTCGCCACCACCTTGGCCACGACCATACGCCCGGGCTCCGGCTCCCCGTCCATGGTGAGCAGCACCTGGCCGTCGGTCTCGGGCGCCTGGTGGGCCGCGCGCCCGATGATCCCGTCCTCGTCGTCCACCCGGTCGACGAGTACTTCGATGGTCTCACCGACGCGCTCCTCCGCGCGCTGCGCGGTGAGCTCCTCGGCCAGCCGGGAGATCCGCGCCAGCCGCTCGGCGACGACCTCGGCGGGCAGCTTGTCCTCGTAGGTGGCCGCCTCGGTGCCGTCCTCGTCGGAGTAGCCGAAGACGCCGATGGCGTCCAGGCGCGCCCCCGTGAGGAAGCGCTCCAGCTCGGCCACGTCCGCCTCGGTCTCGCCGGGGAAGCCGACGATGAAGTTGGAGCGGGCACCCGCCTGGGGCGCCTTGCCGCGGATCGTCTCCAGGAGGCCCAGGAAGCGGTCGGTGTCGCCGAAGCGGCGCATCGCGCGCAGCACGCCGGGCGCCGAGTGCTGGAAGGACAGGTCGAAGTAGGGCGCGACCTTCTCCGTCGAGGTCAGCACGTCGATCAGGCCGGGCCGCATCTCGGCGGGCTGGAGGTAGCTGACGCGGATGCGCTCGATGCCGTCGACGGCGGCGAGCTCCGGCAGCAGCGTCTCCAGCAGCCGGATGTCGCCGAGGTCCTTGCCGTACGAGGTGTTGTTCTCGGAGACCAGCATGACCTCCTTCACGCCCTGCTCGGCGAGCCAGCGCGTCTCGCCCAGCACGTCGGAGGGACGGCGGGAGATGAAGGACCCGCGGAAGGAGGGGATGGCGCAGAACGAGCAGCGGCGGTCGCAGCCGGAGGCGAGCTTCACCGAGGCCACGGGGCTGGACTCCAGCCTGCGGCGCAGCGGCGCCCGGGGCCCGGAGGCCGGCGCCAGGCCCTCCGGCAGGTCGGCCGGGGCCTCGGCCGGCGCCTCCGCCGGGGGAAGCTGACCGGAATCCGCCTGCGCGTGGCCGGGCAGCGCCACACCGGCGGCCTCCTGGCGCTCGGCGGGGCTGATCGGCAGCAGCTTGCGGCGGTCGCGCGGGGTGTGGGAGGCGTGGATGCCGCCGGAGAGGATGGTCTGCAGGCGCTCGGAGATGTTGGAGTAGTCGTCGAAGCCCAGGACGCCGTCGGCCTCCGGGAGGGCCTCGGCGAGCTCCTTGCCGTAGCGCTCGGCCATGCAGCCGACGGCGACGACGGCCTGGGTGCGGCCATGGTCCTTGAGGTCGTTCGCCTCCAGGAGGGCGTCGACGGAGTCCTTCTTGGCGGCTTCGACGAAGCCACAGGTGTTGACGACGGCCACATCGGCGTCGGCGGCGTCCTCGACGAGGTCCCAGCCATCCGCCGCCAAGCGGCCTGCCAGCTCCTCCGAGTCCACCTCGTTACGGGCGCAGCCAAGTGTGACAAGAGCGACGGTACGGCGTTCGGGCATAGGGCTCAGCCTACTTTGTCCCGGCGCCGCATCGGCTGCCGAGTGGCCGACGGACGCGGAGAGCCTGGTCACCCGCTCAGGCTCCCCGCGCCCGCCGGCGCCGCTCGTGGACGCGCCGGGAGGCCCCCGCTCAGCCCGCCGAGGGGTCGCCCCGGGTGTAGCTCAGGCGCTGGACCTGGCCGGCGTCGCCGAGGTTCTTGACCTCTTTGCCGTTCACGAACAGTTGCACGGCTCCGGCATTGCCCAGGACCAGATCGATGCGCTTACTGTCCGTGAACGTCTTGGACGCGCCCCGCTTGAGCACGCCCTCCTCCAGCAGCTTGCCGTTGTGATCCTTGGCGGACATCCAGGTCTGGCCGTTGTCGGCGGTCAGCTTGACGGTGACCTTGTTGGCCGGGACCCCCGCGATGGCGCTGGCGGATGCCTCGGCCTTGGGGTCGGAGGCCTTCTCTGAGCCCTTCTTCTTGGCGCTGGGCGCGGCGGACGGCTTGCTGGAGGCCGGGTCGGCCGAGACCGGTCCGTCGTCCGCGCCGCCGTTGAAGAGCGTGAAGCCCACGAAGCCGACGACCGCGACGATGGCGGCCACCATGGCCGCCGTCCAGTTGGGCCGCCGGGGCTCGGGACGGATGCGCTCGGCCTCGAAGATCGGCGCGGCAGGGGTGGGCGCGGGACGGCCGCCGTGCTCGGCGTCGTACCGCGCGATCAGCGGCTCGGGGTCGACGGCGACGGCCCGGGCCAGGGTGCGGATATGTCCTCGGGCGTAGACGCGTCCACCACAGCGGGTGAAGTCGTCCTGTTCGATCGCATGAATGATCGGAACGCGTACACGGGTGGTCGAACTGACCTCGTCCACGGTCAGTCCGGCGTCGATACGGGCTTGCTGGAGGGATCGTCCGACGGAGGGCCGGTCATCGGACGGCAGGTCATCGGACGGCCGGTCATCGGAGTGCCGGTCATCCTCTTCTGGAGAGTTGCCGATGGACACGTGGGCGCCTTTCGAGCGTGCAGCCACCTGCTGGAGATTCAGTCTAGGGGGGATGCGAAACGGTCGGGCAAGCGGGAAGCCGGACTTTGTAGGCCATCAGAATGCTCTGGCGTAACGACGGTGGCACATCGCCCCTCCCCCCTCGCTCAACTCCGCTCACGCTCGAGAGAAACGGTTGGTCAGGGATCTTTCGCGGCGGCTAGGAGGCCTCCCCGCGGATCACCGCCAGGACCCCGTCCAGATCGTCGGGTTTGACCAGGACGTCGCGCGCCTTGGAGCCCTCGCTGGGCCCCACGACACCGCGCGACTCCATCAGGTCCATCAGTCTGCCCGCCTTGGCGAATCCCACACGCAATTTCCGCTGGAGCATCGAGGTCGACCCGAACTGGGTGGAGACGACCAGCTCGGCGGCCTGGCACAGCAGGTCGAGGTCGTCGCCGATGTCCTCGTCGATCTCCTTCTTCCGGGCCGTGCCCACGGTGACGTCGTCCCGGAAGACCGGCGCCATCTGATCCTTGCAGTGCTGGACGACGGCGGCCACCTCGGCCTCGGTGACGAACGCGCCCTGCATACGGACCGGCTTGTTGGCCCCCATGGGCAGGAAGAGCCCGTCACCCTTGCCGATGAGCTTCTCGGCGCCCGGCTGGTCGAGGATGACCCGACTGTCGGCGAGCGAGGAGGTGGCGAAGGCGAGCCGTGAGGGCACGTTCGCCTTGATGAGGCCGGTGACGACGTCGACGGACGGCCGCTGGGTGGCGAGCACCAGATGGATGCCGGCCGCGCGGGCCAGCTGGGTGATGCGGACGATCGAGTCCTCGACGTCGCGCGGGGCGACCATCATCAGGTCCGCCAGCTCGTCGACGATCACCAGCAGGTACGGGTACGGCGACAGCTCCCGCCCGCTGCCCTCCGGCGGCTTGACCTTGCCGGCGCGCACGGCGGCGTTGAAGTCGTCGATGTGCCGGAAGCCGTAGGCGGCCAGGTCGTCGTAGCGCAGGTCCATCTCGCGCACGACCCACTGGAGGGCCTCGGCGGCCCGCTTGGGATTGGTGATGATCGGGGTGATCAGGTGCGGGATGCCCTCGTAGGCGGTCAGCTCGACGCGCTTGGGGTCGACCAGCACCATCCGGACGTCCTCCGGGGTGGCCCGCACCATGATCGAGGTGATCAGGCAGTTGATGCAGGACGACTTGCCGGAGCCGGTGGCGCCGGCCACGAGGATGTGCGGCATCTTCGTGAGGTTGGCCATCACATAGCCGCCCTCGACGTCCTTGCCGAGCGCGACCAGCATGGGGTGCTCGTCGCCGGCCGCGTCCGCCAGCCGCAGCACGTCTCCGAGGTTGACCATCTCGCGGTCGGTGTTGGGGATCTCGATACCCACCGCCGACTTGCCGGGGATGGGGCTGATGATCCGCACGTCCGGGCTGGCCACGGCGTAGGCGATGTTCTTGGTGAGCGCGGTGATCCGCTCGACCTTGACCGCCGGGCCCAGCTCGACCTCGTAGCGCGTGACCGTCGGGCCGCGGGTGAAGCCGGTGACGGCGGCGTCCACCTTGAACTCCGCGAAGACCGTGGTCAGCGCGGCCACTATGGCGTCGTTCGCGGCGCTGCGGGCCTTGCCCGGGCCGCCGCGCTCCAGCAGGTCGAGCGTGGGCAGGGAGTAGGTGATGTCCCCGGAGAGCTGGAGCTGCTCGGCGCGGGCGGGCAGCCCGGAGGAGGGCTCGGGCGCGGGCTTGGTGAGGTCGGGTACGGAGGAGGGCCGCTCGGACGCGGCCGGTGCCGTGCGGCCGGCGCCACGGGCGGACGCCGGGGCGCCGCTCCGGCCGCCGTCCGGCGTGACCCCGCTGCTGAGGCCGGCCACGAGCGGGGAGGGCTGGACGCCGTGCAGCACGGCCCCGTCCAGCGCGGCCGCGGCGGCCGCGGCGACGTCCACCGCGTCGGGCTCCCGGTCCGCGGGGGGCGCCACGGACTTACGGCGCGGCGCGCGCCGCCTGCCGAGCTCCTCCTCCTCGGCGGCCTCGGGTCCGGCCTCCGGTCCGGCGGCGGGAGCGGCGGCGCGGCGCGGGCGCCGGGCCGGGGCCGGCTCGCGCCATTCGTCGTCGTAGGGCTCATAGGGGCCGTAGGACTCGTAGGAGCCGTGGACCTCCTCGGCCCGCGGGTCGTACTCCCCGGGGTGCGGTTCGACGACGCCCAGTCGTACGCCCAGCTGCCGCAGCCGGCGCGGGATGGCGTTGACGGGGGTCGCCGTGACGACCAGCAGCCCGAAGAAGGTGAGCAGGGCCAGCAGGGGGACGGCCAGGACCTCGCCGACCGCGTAGACCAGGGGCTTGGAGGCACCCCAGCCGATCAGTCCGCCCGCGTCCTGCAGCGCCTGCGAGCCGTCGTCGCGGCCGGGCGAACCGCAGGCCACGTGGACCTGCCCGAGGACGCCGATGACCAGCGCGGTCAGGCCGATGACGATCCGTCCGTTGGCCTCGGGCCGCTCGGGGTGGCGGAAGAGCCGGACGGCGATGACGGCGAGGAGCACGGGCACGACGAGGTCGAGGCGGCCGAAGGCGCCGGTGACGAGCAGCCTTATGAGGTCGCCGACGGGGCCGTCGAGGGTGGACCAGGTGCCGACGGCGACCACGAGGGCCGCGCCGAGCAGCAGCAGGGCCAGCCCGTCCTTGCGGTGCGCCGGGTCCAGGCCCTTGGCGCCGCGGCCGACGCCGCGGAACAGGGCGCCGGCGCCGTGCGCCAGACCGGAGCCGACCTTGCGGGCCCCGCCGGGCGCGCGCTTGGGCGCCGCCTTGGCGGCGGGCTTCCGCGCCGCGGCCTTGCGGGCGGGCGGCCGGGCGGCCGCCTTCTTCGCGGGTGCCTTGGCCGGAGCCTTCGCGGGTGCCTTCTTGGCAGCGCCTCCGGAACGTCCGGCGCGCTGCTTCGAGGTGCCCGCCGTGCTCTGGGAACCCTTGCCGGACGTACGTGAGGCCATGGTGCCGAGATTACCGGTGTCGGCCACGCGGTACACGCGGGGCCGGGCGTTCACCCGTTCGTGTCGTGGTGCGGTGGTGACGGAGGTGACACGACGTCAAGGGCCGGGAGGGGCAAGGCCCTGGAGGCCGGAGGGGGTCAGCTGGGCGCGGGGAGCGGGCTCGCGCCGCTGCCGGCGCCGGGCTCCAGCGCGTCCAGGGCGCGCCGCAACCCCGTGAGCTTGCGCTCCAGATGGGCGGCGGTGGCGACCGCCGCGGCGTCGGCGGACTCGTCCAGCTGCTTGGACAGCGCCTCGGCCTGCTCCTCGACGGCGGCGAGCCGCGCGGACAGCTCCGCCAGCAGGCCGGCCGGCTCCTGGGGTTCTATCGCCCCGCCGCGGCCGGACTGGCCGCTCTCCAGCTGGAGGCGCAACAGGGAGGCCTGCTCGCGCAGCTGGCAGTTCTTCATGTACAGCTCGACGAACACGGAGACCTTGGCGCGCAGCACCCACGGGTCGAACGGCTTCGAGATGTAGTCCACCGCACCGGCGGCGTAGCCGCGGAAGGTGTGGTGGGGGCCGTGGTTGATGGCGGTGAGGAAGATGATCGGGATGTCCCGGGTCCGCTCCCGCCGCTTGATGTGCGCGGCGGTCTCGAAGCCGTCCATGCCGGGCATCTGAACATCCAGCAGGATCACCGCGAAGTCGTCCGTCAGCAGCGCCTTGAGCGCTTCCTCCCCTGACGATGCCCGCACCAGTGTCTGATCGAGCGCCGAGAGGATGGCCTCCAGCGCCAGCAGATTTTCCGGCCGGTCATCGACCAGGAGGATCTTGGCCTTCTGCACCATGCCCCGTCCTCCTCGTCCCGGCTTGGGGTCTCCCCAGCTCGGAGAGCCGGGGGAAGCACCGGGCGCCGCCCCAGGGGACGACTCCCTTGCGCCGCCCGTCCTTGTGCCGGTCATGGTAGCCGCACGCCGCCCGTCACCACACCCTGTCACCGCGATGTCACTGTGCACGTAGCGGAAACGTGGCGGGAGACCGGAAGGTTCCCCGAAATCCGCGGTCCCACACGTCCTCGGCCACACTCCGTCAACAGATCGCCCAAGACGGACCGGGATTCCGTCACTCTGCGCGCATCCACTGCTCCATCACCGCCAGAAGATGGTCTGTATCGACAGGTTTCGTGACATAGTCCGAAGCCCCGGCGTCGATGCTCTTCTCCCGGTCGCCCTTCATCGCCTTCGCCGTCAGAGCGATGATCGGCAGCCCCGCGAACTGCGGCATCCGGCGGATCGCGGCCGTCGTGGCGTAGCCGTCCATCTCCGGCATCATGATGTCCATCAGGACCACCACGACGTCGTCGTGCTGCTCCAGCACCTCGATCCCCTCGCGGCCGTTCTCCGCGTAGAGCACCGACAGCCCGTGCTGTTCCAGCACGCTGGTGAGGGCGAAGACATTGCGGATGTCGTCGTCGACGATCAGCACCTTCTCGCCGTGGAACCCACCGGTGAAGCCCGTCGCCGCCGGCTCCCCGGCGGCGTTGTGCCCGCCGGTCAGCCAGGGCTCGTGCGGCGGGACGTCCGGACGGGCCGCCCGCGCGCCGGGCACCGCCCCCTCGCCGAACCCGCCGGCCGACGCCGGGGCGGCCTGCCCGGCCGCCAGGCCGGCGGCGGCCTGCGCGGCCCTGCGGCGGCGCAGCACCAGCCCGGCGGCCTGCCGCGCCGGCGAGCTCTCCGGCTCGGCCGCGCCCGGCTCCGGGGCGAGGCCCGCGGCACCCTCGGTCTCCGGCTGCGGATATCCCTGGGGCGGCAGCTCGCCGGGGTTGAGCGGGAGATAGAGGGTGAAGGTCGAGCCGCGGCCCGGCTCGCTGGCCGCGTCGATCTCACCGCCCAGCAGCCGGGCGATCTCCCGGCTGATGGACAACCCCAGCCCCGTACCGCCGTACTTGCGGCTCGTGGTGCCGTCCGCCTGCTTGAACGCCTCGAAGATGACCCGCATCTTGCTGGCGGCGATGCCGATGCCGGTGTCGGTGACGGAGAAGGCGATCATCTCGCCGTCCGCGTCGCGCAGCGAGCCGGCCTCCAGCAGCTGCTCCCGGATGCTGTCCGGCACGTCCGCTCCGGCCGGCCGGATGACCAGCTCGACGGCGCCCGTGTCCGTGAACTTCACCGCGTTCGACAGCAGGTTGCGCAGCACCTGGAGGAGCCGCTGCTCGTCGGTGTGGAGCGTGGCCGGGAGCTCGGGCGAGACCCGCACCGAGAAGTCCAGGCCCTTCTCCGCCGTCAGCGGCCGGAAGGTGGCCTCCACATAGTCCACGAGCTGGACCAGCGCGATCCGGCTCGGGCTGACGTCCATCTTGCCCGCCTCGACCTTCGACAGGTCCAGGATGTCGTTGATCAGCTGGAGCAGGTCGGAGCCGGCGCCGTGGATGGTGTCGGCGAACTCGACCTGCTTCGGCGAGAGATTGCCCTCGGCGTTGTCGGCGAGCAGCTTGGCGAGGATCAGCAGCGAGTTGAGCGGGGTGCGCAGCTCGTGCGACATGTTGGCCAGGAACTCGGACTTGTAGCGCATCGAGACCGCGAGCTGCTCGGCGCGCTCCTCGAGCACCTGCCGGGCCTCCTCGATCTCGGTGTTCTTGACCTCGATGTCGCGGTTCTGCCGGGCCAGCCGCTCGGACTTCTCCTCCAGCTCGGCGTTGGAGATCTCCAGGGCCTTCTGCCGGTTCTCCAGCTCCGCCGAGCGTTCGCGCAGCTGCTCGGTGAGCTCCTGCGACTGCTTGAGCAGCACCTCGGTCTTCGTGTTGACGCTGATGGTGTTGACGCTCGTGCCGATCATCTCGGCGATCTGGCTGAGGAAGTCCTTCTGGATCTGGGCGAACGGCTGGAAGGAGGCCAGCTCGATCACGCCCAGGACCTGGCCCTCGAACAGCACCGGCAGCACGATCACATGGGCCGGCGGGGCCTCGCCCAGCCCGGAGGCGATCTTCAGATAGCCCGGCGGGACGTTCTCCACCAGGATCGTGCGCTTCTCCTTGGCCGCCGTCCCGATGAGCGACTCGCCGGGGCGGAAGGACGTGGGCATCGCGCCCATCGAATAGCCGTAGGAGCCGAGCATGCGCAGCTCGTAGGCGTGCTCGTCGTGCTCGGTCTCCTGCGGGTCCGCCGGCATCGCCAGGAAGAACGCGCCGTGCTGCGCGGAGACCACGGGGGTGAGCTCGCTCATGATGAGCCCCGCCACGTCGTCCAGGTCGCGGCGGCCCTGCATCAGGCCGGAGATCCGGGCGAGGTTGCCCTTGAGCCAGTCCTGCTCCTTGTTGGCCAGGGTGGTCTCGCGGAGGTTGGCGATCATCGTGTTGATGTTGTCCTGGAGCTCCAGGATCTCGCCGGCCGCGTCGACATCGATCTTGAGGTTGAGGTCCCCGCGGGTCACCGCGGTGGCGACCTCGGCGATGGCCCGCACCTGACGGGTGAGGTTCCCCGCCATCTCGTTGACGGACTCGGTGAGATCGCGCCAGGTGCCGTCGACGTCGCGGACCCGGGCCTGACCGCCCAGCTGACCCTCGGTGCCCACCTCACGGGCCACCCGGGTGACCTGGTCGGCGAAGGACGACAGCTGGTCGACCATCGTGTTGATGGTCGTCTTCAGCTGGAGGATCTCACCGCGGGCATCGATGTCGATCTTCTTGGTGAGATCGCCCTGGGCGATCGCGGTGGTGACCATGGCGATGTTGCGGACCTGGCCGGTGAGGTTGGACGCCATCGAGTTCACCGACTCGGTGAGGTCCTTCCAGGTGCCGCTCACCCCGGGCACACGCGCCTGGCCGCCGAGAATGCCGTCCGTGCCGACCTCGCGGGCCACGCGCGTGACCTCGTCGGCGAACGACGACAGGGTGGTCACCATGATGTTGACGGTGTCGGCCAGCTGCGCGACCTCGCCGCGCGCCTCGACCGTGACCTTCTTCGTCAGGTCGCCGTTGGCGACCGCCGTCGCCACCTGGGCGATCCCCCGCACCTGGCTGGTCAGGTTGTTGGCCATCAGGTTGACGTTGTCGCTGAGGTCCTTCCAGATGCCGGTGACGTCCCGTACCCGGGCCTGGCCGCCCAGCTGGCCCTCCGTGCCCACCTCGCGCGCCACCCGGGTGACCTGCTCGGCGAAGTCCGACAGCTGATCCACCATCGTGTTCACGGTGGTGACCAGTTCGAGGATCTCGCCCTTGGCGTCGACGGTGATCTTCTTCGAGAGGTCGCCCTTGGCGACCGCCGTGGTCACCTCGGCGATGTTGCGCACCTGCGACGTCAGGTTGTTGGCCATGAAGTTGACCGACTGGGTGAGGTCCTTCCAGGTGCCCGACACCCCCTGGACCTCCGCCTGGCCGCCGAGGATGCCCTCGGTGCCCACCTCACGGGCCACCCGCGTGACCTGCTCCGCGAACGACGACAGCTGGTCCACCATCGTGTTGAGGGTGTTCTTCAGCTCCAGGATCTCGCCCCGGGCATCAACGTCGATCTTCTGCGACAGATCACCGCGCGCCACAGCGGTGGCGACCTGGGCGATGTTGCGGACCTGGGCCGTCAGATTGCCGGCCATGCCGTTCACCGAGTCGGTGAGGTCGCGCCAGACGCCCGCCACACCCGGCACCTGCGCCTGACCGCCCAGCCGGCCCTCCGTGCCCACGTCGCGGGCGACCCGCGTCACCTGGTCGGCGAAGGCGGAGAGCTGGTCGACCATCGTGTTGATGGTGTTCTTCAGCTCCAGGATCTCGCCGCGCGCGTCCACATCGATCTTCTGCGACAGATCACCGCGCGCCACCGCCGTGGTCACCTGGGCGATCTGGCGCACCTGCGACGTGAGGTTGCCCGCCATGAAGTTGACGGAGTCGGTGAGCTCCTTCCAGGTGCCGCTGACGCCGTCCACCCGGGCCTGGCCGCCGAGGCGGCCCTCCGTGCCCACGTCGCGCGCCATCCTGGTGACCTGGTCGGCGAAGGACGACAGCTGGTCCACCATCGTGTTCACGGTGTTCTTCAGCTGGAGCATCTCGCCGGAGACGTCGACCGTGACCTTCTGCGAGAGATCTCCGTTGGCGACGGCCGTCGTCACCTGGGCGATGTTGCGGACCTGGCCGGTGAGGTTACGGAAGGCGGTGTTCACCGAATCGGTGAGGTCCTTCCACGTACCCGCCGCGCCCGGCACCGCCGCCTGACCGCCGAGCTCGCCCTCGACGCCGATCTCCCGGGCCACCCGCGTGACTTCGGCGCCGAAGGACTGGAGCTGGTCCACCATGCCGTTGACGGTGTTCTTCAACTCCAGCATCTCGCCGGAGACGTCGACCGTGACCTTCTGCCCCAGATCGCCATTGGCCACCGCGGTCGTCACCTGGGCGATGTCCCGCACCTGGCCGGTGAGATTACGGAAGGCGGTGTTCACCGAATCGGTGAGGTCCTTCCACGTACCCGCCGCGCCCGGCACCGCCGCCTGACCGCCCAGCCGGCCCTCGGCGCCCACCTCATTGGCCACCCGGGTGACCTCGTCGGCGAAGGTGCGCAGCGTCTCCGTCATCTGATTGATCGTCTCGGCCAGCTGCGCGACCTCGCCGCGCGCCGTCACCGTGACCTTCTGCGACAGGTCGCCGTTCGCGACGGCCGTCGTGACCTGCGCGATGCCGCGCACCTGGGCGGTGAGATTGCCCGCCATGAGGTTGACCGAGTCGGTGAGGTCCTTCCAGACGCCGGCCACGCCCGGCACCTTCGCCTGGCCGCCCAGCTCGCCCTCCGTACCCACCTCGCGGGCCACCCGCGTGACCTCGGAGGCGAAGGAGGACAGCTGGTCCACCATCGTGTTGACGGTGTTCTTCAGCTCCAGCATCTCGCCGGCCACATGCACCGTGACCTTGCGGGAGAGGTCGCCCTTGGCGACCGCCGTCGTCACGAGAGCGATATCACGCACCTGGGCGGTCAACCGGGACGCCATGGTGTTGACGGAGTCCGTGAGGTCCTTCCACGACCCGGACATTCCGCGCACCCGGGCCTGGCCGCCCAGCTTGCCCTCGGTGCCCACCTCGCTGGCCACCCGGGTCACCTCGTCGGTGAACGCCGAGAGCTGGTCCACCAGGCCGTTGACCGTACGCCCGACCTTGAGGAACTCGCCGCGCAGCGGGTGCGCCGCGCCGTCCGGGCCCGCGGAGCGCAGGTCCATCCGCTGCTCCAGATCGCCGTCGGCCACCGCCGACAGCACCCGGCCGACCTCCGACACCGGCCGCACCAGATCGTCCACCAGGGCGTTCGCCGCGTCGATCGCCGACGACCAGGCCCCCTCGCAGGTGCCGACCTCCAGGCGCTCGGTGAGCTTGCCCTCCCGGCCGACGACCCGCCGCACCCGGGCCAGCTCGCCGGTCAGCTGCAGATTGCGGTCCGCCACCTCGTTGAAGACCGCGGCGACCTCGGCCATCACTCCGTCCCCGGAGACCGTCAGCCGCTTGCGGAAGTTACCGTCCCGCATCGCCTCCAGGGCCGACAGCAGCCGGCTCAGCGCGGCGGTGTCCACCTCCGTGGTGCCGTGGGGCCGGGACCGTCCGCCCTTCGCGCGCGTGCCTGCGCCCCGCGCCGCTGCGCCAGACTCCACCGTGTCCCTCCCGCTGGGTCGATCTTCTCGCCGGGCTTCCGCTTCGAGCTTTCCCAGTGTTTCACCCCGGCCCAACCAGGCCATAACAGTCGGCAGCATCGCACACGGTCCACCCGCACCCCGCAAGGTGGAATCCCTGTGCACCGCCATCCGCACACCCGGCGGAGGTAAGTAACCTGGCATCCGGCCAGGGCAACGGAGGGGCGCTGCACATGGGTGAGCAGATCGCCGAGACCTACACGAGGAGACCTGTGATCACCGCGCGGGCAGCCGCCACCTTCGAGCCGGTCGGACGCTCGGTCGCCGCCGCCCGGGCCTTCGTCCGGGACACCCTCCAGGGCTGGGGCTTCCCCGACATCATCGACGATGCCGTCGTCCTGACCAGCGAGCTCGTCACCAATGCCGTCGTCCACGCAGGCACTCATGCCGACGTGCTCTGCGTACGTATGAACACCGGTGTGCGCGTCGAGGTTGCGGATCGTTATCCCGAACGCGAGCTTCCGCTTCAGGAGCCCGGACGTCAGTTCGGCGGCGTCGACCGCGAAGGCGGCCGCGGCCTCCTGCTGTGCGCGGCCATCGCCTCCCGCTGGGGCGTCGAGTACAGCGCCACCGCCAAGACCGTGTGGTTCTGCCTCGACCTGCCCGACCGCCCGGCCGGCACCCGCTCCGCCGGCCCCGCCCTCCCCGCCGAGGCCCTCCCCGTCGCCGACGCGCGCGTCCGCGTCGCCGTCGTCCAGATCGACCGCACCGGCGCGATCACCGCCTGGAACGACGACGCCCACGAGCTCTTCGGCTTCGCCCCCGACCAGGTCGTCGGCAAACCCCTGGCCGACCTCGCCGCCTGGCCGCACACCCCCGGCACCTCCACCGGCATCGCCGAGGCCCTGCGCCTCTCCCGCTGGGAGGGCTCCTACGGCATAAGGGGCGCCGACGGGCGCGTCATCCCCGTCTACGCCTCCCACCTGCGCGTCCGCGACACCGCGGGCGCCCCCTCCACCGTCTGCCTGCTCGTACGCGACGAGGAGCGCGCCGTCCTGCAGAGCCCGCCCCGCACCCCCGCGGCGGACAGCGCGGGCGACCGCGGCACGGCCACCGACCCCTTCGAGGTCTTCATCGGCTCCCCCGCCCCCGACGACCTCGACGGACTCCTCCAGCGCACCGTCGAACGCGCCCGCGACATGCTCGACGGCGACTCCGCCTATCTGCTGCTCGCCACCGACGACGAGACGGAACTGGAGGTCCGCGCCTCCACCGGCCTGCCCTCCACCCGCCAGCGGTTCGCCCGCGTCCCCGTCGAGGCCGGTACCGGACGCTACGGCTCCGCCCGGATGCCCGCCGTCCACGACGACCTCGCCGCCGTCCCCGGCGCCGTCCCCCTCCTCAACGACACCGGCATGCGCTCGGTCGTCACCGTGCCCCTGAAGGTCGAGGGACGCCTCACCGGCTCGCTCGGCGTCGCCGCCGAGTCACCCCGCCGCTACGGCAACGAGGAGGCCCTGCGCCTGCAGTTCGCCGCCGACCGGATCGCCCTGGCCGTCGAGTCCGCCCGCCTCGGCGAGCTCGAACGCCTGCGCCGCGGCTCCCTGTCCTTCCTGGTCGAGGCCTCCGACCTGCTCGCCGGCACCCTCGACCGCGACCAGACGCTCGCCCTCATGGCCCAGATGACCGTCCCGACCCTCGCGGCCTGGTGCGCGGTCTACACGATCGCCGACCAGTCCTCGGACCCCGAGCTCTCCTACGTCCTCCACGAGGACGAGGACCGCATCGACGGCCTCAAGGCCCTGCTGTCCAAGGTCCCGCCGCCCGACCCGGTCCCCACCCCCGGCGCCCGCGTCTGGAGCGCCCCCACCGAGGCCGCCCACTCCGCGGCCCTGCGCACCTCCCTGCGCAGCCTCGGTCTCGCCGACACCACGGGCGGCCTCCCCGCCCCCGGCACCTCGCTGGCCACGGCGGCCGCGGTCGGCGGGGAGACCGTCGTCCTGCCGCTCGTCGCCCGCAACCGCGTCATCGGCATGCTCACCCTCGGCAAGCCCGCCGACGACCACTTCCGTCAGGAGATCCTCGAACTGGCCGAGGACCTCTCCCGCCGCGCGGCCCTCGCCCTGGACAACGCCCGCCTCTACAGCGAGCGCACCGCCATCAGCCAGAGCCTCCAGCGCAGCCTGCTCCCGCCCGGCCTGCCCGACGTCCCCGGCGTGGAGGTCGAGGTCATCTACCGCGCGGCGGGCGAGGGCAACGAGGTCGGCGGCGACTTCTACGACGTCTTCCCCATCCGCGACGGCGCCTACGGCTTCGCGATCGGCGACGTCTGCGGCACGGGCCCCGAGGCCGCCGCCGTCACCGGCCTGGCCCGCCACGCGCTGCGCCTACTGGCCCGCGAGGGCTTCGGAGGCCCCGCGGTGCTCCAGCGGCTCAACGCCGCCATCCTGGACGAGGGCGCCCGGAGCCGCTTCCTCACACTCCTCTACGGCGAGCTGTGGCCCCAGCCGGACGGCAGCGCACGCCTGAAGGTCGTCTGCGCCGGCCACCCGCTCCCGCTCCGTCTGCGCCAGGACGGCACCGTGGAGCCCGCGGCCGACCCCCAGCCGCTCCTGGGCGTCATGGAGGACCTCGAGCTGTACGAGCAGACGGTCACCCTCGACCCGGGCGACGTCCTGCTGTGCGTCACGGACGGCGTCACCGAGCGCCGCGAGGGCACCCGCATGCTCGGCGACGACGGCCTGACGGACGTTCTGACGACGTGTACGGGCCTGACGGCCGGCGCGGTGGCCGCACGCGTTCTGCGCGCGGTCGAACGTTTCGCCGCGGAGCCGGCCTCGGACGACATGGCCATCCTGGCGATGCGGGTTCCCGAGCTCCAGGAATAGCGGGAGGAACGGAGACAGCAAGAAGGCCCCCGCCGAATGGCGGGGGCCTTCTTCTCTGAGCCCCAAAACGGAATCGAACCGTTGACCTTCTCCTTACCATGGAGACGCTCTGCCGACTGAGCTATTGGGGCCGGCAACGAGATAAAGCATACCCGATGTTCGTACGGGCTTTTGACCACCCGCGCGTGCGGCCTACGCCACAGCCGGCGGCACCAGCCCGCCGAGCGCGTTGCACGCCGACGCCAGACGCTGAAGGTCCCGCCGCGACAGATCGGCGCCGACGGGCAGGGCGAGACATTCGTCGGCTGCCCTCTCGGTCTCCGGCAACCACAACTCCCGGCGGAACGGCGGCATACGGTGCACGGGCGTCCGCACGGGCACCTCACACGGCACGCCCCGGGCACGCAGAGCGCGCGCGAAGGCGTCGCGGTCCGGCCGCCCGTTCCCGGGAACCCTCACGACATAGGAGTCGTAGCGGTGCTCGACCTCTGGAGCGACGACCGGGGTGACGACACCGGTCAGACGGCTGCCGAGGTACGCGGCGTTGGCCTGGCGCCGGGCCGTCGCCATGTCGGCCGGCCGCGGGCCGGTCTCCCGCCCGGCCTCCCGCCCGCGTTCGACGAGAGCGAGGTCGCGCTCGGCCGCGATGGCACGCAGGGCATGGAGATCGGCCGGATGGCCGAAGAGGTGGACGGCCACGATCGCGACCGTACGGTGCGTCACGGCGCCGGCCACGGAGGCGGGGTCGAGACAGAAGCTGACGGGATCGATGTCCGCGAAGACGGGACGCGCCCCTACACCTTGGACCGCCCGGGCGACCGCGAGGGGTCCGAACGAGGGGACGACGACGTCGGTCCCCGGCCCCGCGCCCACGACTACCAGCTGCTCTTCCGTCCCCATGAGGCGGATCGTGCCCGGGTGACGTTAACTCGACATGACGACGCACAGTTCATCGTGAAAACAAAAAAGCTCTGATGCATGAACCGGAGTTCATACATCAGAGCTTTTTCTGAAAAATTGTTCGGCGGCGTCCTACTCTCCCACAGGGTCCCCCCTGCAGTACCATCGGCGCTGAAAGGCTTAGCTTCCGGGTTCGGAATGTAACCGGGCGTTTCCCTAACGCTATGACCACCGAAACACTATGAAGATATGAACCGCCGCACCCCGCAGGGGGCGTGTTCGTTACTTCAGAACTAACACAGTGGACGCGAGCAACTGAGGACAAGCCCTCGGCCTATTAGTACCAGTCAGCTCCAACCGTTACCGGTCTTCCACACCTGGCCTATCAACC
>NZ_JBWKFM010000006.1:85104-270532 GCF_056434285.1 Streptomyces sp. NPDC044063 | reverse complement strand
GGTTGTGGGGGGGGGTTCCGTTCCGAGACAGGGGGACCTCCCCGGACGCGTTGTCCGGGGCCGCCTCCGTGTGCGTCGGGGGAGTGCCGGCGGGTCAGCCGCCCGCGGTGCCCGCCGTACGGCCGCGGCCCGTCGCCGGGCCCAGCGGCGCGGTGCGCGGCAGGCGGTCGGCGTGCGGCGGCCGGCGGCTGCCGGTCGGGGTGACCGGCGTCCGCTCGGAGCGGATGGTGTGCGACCGGTGCCTGCCGTCGGTGCCGCGGGAGGCGGTGCCGCCCCCGGACCGGCTGCCGGCGCCCACGGGCTCGCGGACCGGCAGCTCGTCGTCGACGGGGGACCGCGGCGCGCCCAGCGTGACGCCCGCCGGGAGCGGGGCCGGGGCGAGGACGGCGCGGCGCTCGCGCACCCGCCGCCACAGGTCCAGCAGCCAGACCTCGGCGCGGGCCATCAGCGGCTCGAACCAGGGCAGCACCAGCAGCACCATCAGACCCGCGGTCCAGCCGAGGGTGACGTCGCTCATCCAGTGCGTGCCCAGGTAGACGGTCGTCATCCCCACGCCCAGCGCCAGCAGCGCGGCGATCACCGAGGCGATCCGGCGGGCGTGCGGGGTGGTGGCCAGATAGGCGAGGACGCCCCAGGTCACCACGGCGTTCGCGGTGTGACCCGAGGGGAATATGTCGCCGCCGGCGAACATCTCGTTGGAGCCGATCGAGGTGGCGTAGTGCGGCCCGAGCCGGCCCATGCCGATCTTGGCGGCGCCCACGGTCGCGTTGAGCAGCAGCAACGAGGTGCCCAGCACCAGCAGCGGGCGCAGCGTCCTGCGCTTGTACGTGCACCAGCCCAGCCACGCGGCGACCGCCACGGCGGTCGGGCCGCGCTGGCCCAGGACCACGAAGTAGTCGAGGAACGTGTGGATCTCCGGCCACTGCTTGTACGGCCGGAAGAGCATGACCTGCCAGTCGAACCGCACCGGCCAGGACGTGGTGAGCACGCCGACCACGATCGCCACATAGACCACGGAGGTCGCCACGAAGATCCCCAGACGGGTCCGGGTCATCCGTGGTCGCACGGGATCGGTCGGGCGCTCCTCCGCTGGGACGAGCTCGTCGTTGGTACGCACTCAATCGACGTTACATTGCGTGACGGGAGGGTTCGGCCGATCGAGGCTCTTTGTGATGACGATGTGATGTGGAATGCGTCTCAACCGTGGCTCGGCACACGTTTGAAAGCGCCTCGCGGGAAAACCCTCAATGGTCCGTCGGTGAAGCCCGCCGTGATTGCGGGGTCGCTTAATTCATTTATACGCGGCGGTGTTTATCGGTGATCGGTCCGGGCGGTGTCCACCGCTCGGCCGCCCGCCCGGAAAATATGATCATGGAGGGCCGGAGCCGTGCAGCCAGAAGGCGCCGTACACCGCCGACGCGAGGGCCACCACCGCCACCACCGACGCCGCGCGTACCGTCCGTAGCCGGGCCAGCGCCACCGCCAGGGGCGCGAGCAGCGGGAACGCGGGCATCATCAGGCGCGGCTTGGAGCCGAAGTAGCCCTTCGCCGTCAGCGCCAGCAGCAGCACGGTGCCCGTGTAGACCAGCAGCGGCAGCGGCTGCCCCTGCCGCACCCCCGCCCGGTACAGCCACAGCACCAGGGCGACGCCGACGAGCAGGCCCAGACCGGCCGGGAACGCGGGGGAGGCCAGCAGCCCCCCGACGAAGGAGCCGAACGCCAGCCCGCCGTCGAAGCCGTTGCCCCAGCCGCCCTGGACGTCCAGGTAGCCCGTCGCCGCGCCGGTCCGCACGCCGACCCAGGCGACGTACCCCAGCCAGCCCAGGGGGGCCAGCGTCACGCCCAGCGGCATCCGCCCCGCCGGTGGCTCCTCGCCGCCCCGGCGGCGCGCGCGGACCAGCGTCACGGCCGCGGTGATCCACACGGCCGCCACCACCGCCGCGCCCACCGGACGGGTCAGCCCGGCCAGCGCCGCGGCCGTGCCCGCCCACACCCAGCGGCCGGTGAGCACCGCGTAGACGCTCCACGCGGCCAGCGCGGTGAAGAGCGACTCGGAGTAGGCCATGGACTGCACGACGCCGACCGGCAGCGCCGCCCACAGCACGACGAGGAGGACGCCGGCCCGCCGTCCGTACAGCCGGTCGCCGATCGCGAAGATCCCGCCGGCCGCGCACAGCGAGGCCACGGCGGAGACCACCAGGCCCGCGTCGTTCACCGAGAGCGGCACGAGCGCGGACAGCCCCCGCTCCAGCCACGGCAGCAGCGGGAAGAACGCCAGATCGGAATGGACCTTGCCGCCCGCGAGGTGCAGCGTGTACCCGTAGCCGTCCTCGGCGATCCGGGCGTACCAGAGGGAGTCCCAGCGGGCCGACAGCAGCTGATGCGGACTCTTGCCGTCCGCCAGCCCCCACAGCGCCAGCGCCACGATGCCCAGGGCCCGCACCGCCGCGTAGAGCAGCAAGGCGGGGACGGCCCGGCGCAGCGCGCCGCCGCCGGGCGGCGCGGGCGCGCCGGTGGCTGTGCCGGAGGGGGTGGCGAGAGAGGTCATCGGTCGATTGTCCCAGCCCCGGCGACGTGAGAGGGGCCACGTATGTTCCGGCGGGACTCGCGTACTCTGTCGACTCACTCGCCCCTCGACTCCGCCGGGGCCACAGTTCCCCGAAGGCCAGCGCGTGGCCGCGAGCGCACGACACGGAGGTGTGTGGATGTCCGGGACGACCACCGCCGGGCCCCGCCGGCCCGCCGGCGTTCCCCGGCAGCGGCTCCTGCCGCGCCGCGCGGAGGGCCGGACCGCCCCCGGGGCGAACCGGTGGACCGTGCTGGTCGTCCTCTGCGTCAGCCTGCTGCTCGTCGCCGTCGACGCCACCGTGCTCCACGTCGCGGTGCCCGCCCTCACCGAGGACCTGCGGCCGAGCGCGATCCAGCTGCTGTGGATCGTCGACGTCTACCCCCTCGTCTGCGCCGCGCTCCTCATCCTCTTCGGCACCCTCGGCGACCGGGTCGGTCGCCGCCGCGTGCTGCTGCTGGGCTACGGGCTCTTCGGCGTGGCCTCCTCGCTCGCCGCGCTGGCGACCGCCCCCGAGGTGCTCATCGCGGCCCGGGCCCTGCTGGGCGCCGGCGGGGCGATGATCATGCCGGCCACGCTGTCCATCCTCCGGCAGGTCTTCCCCGACCGACGGGAGCGGGCCGTGGCCATCGGCGTGTGGAGCGCGGTCGCCGCGGTCGGCGCGGCCCTCGGCCCGCTGCTCGGTGGATTCCTGCTGGAGCACTTCTGGTGGGGCTCGGTCTTCCTCATCAACATCCCGCTGATGGCGGTCAGCCTCCCCGTGGGGCGATGGCTGCTGCCCGAGTCGACCGGCGAGCGCGACGGCCCCTGGGACGTGCTCGGCGCGCTGATGGCGGCGTTCGGCCTGTTCGGCACGGTGTACGGCATCAAGCGGGTGGGCGGAGCCGACCCGCTGGCCCCGGGCACCGTCGTCCCGGCGGCGCTCGGCGTCGCGCTGCTCGTCCTCTTCGTCCGCCGCCAGCGGCGCCGCCGGCACCCCCTGGTCGACCTCACGATGTTCGCCCGGCCGGCCTTCGGCACCTCGGTGGGCTGCATCGTGCTCGCCATGCTGGCGCTGGTGGGCCTGGAGCTGGTGGCGGCGCAGTACCTCCAGCTGGTCCTCGGCCTCACCCCGCTCCAGACCGGTCTGCGGCTGCTGCCGCTCACGCTCGCCGCGATGGCGGCGGGGCTGGCCGGTTCCCGCGTCCTGCAACGCTTCGGACCGCGGGCCATGGTCGCCTCCGGATTCACCCTGACCGCCATGGCGGTGGCCTCGCTGACCGTGATGGGCGGCCGGGACCAGCCCGTCGTGCTGGTCGCGGGCTTCGTGGCGCTCGGCTTCGGCCTGGAGACCACGCTCTTCGGCGCGTACGAGTCCATGCTCAACGAGGCCCCCGCCCGGTCGGCGGGCGGCGCGGCCGCGATCGGCGAGACCTCCTACCAGCTGGGCGCCGGCATCGGCATCGCCCTGCTCGGCAGCGTCATGAACGCCGCCTACGCACCCGGGGTGGAGCGGGTGCCGGGCGTCCCCAGCGCCGCGGGCACGGCGGCCCGGCACTCCCTGGGCGAGGCCTACGCCGTCGCCGACCGGCTCGGCGGACCGGCGGGCACGGCCCTGCGCACCGCCGCCCGGGACGCGTTCGTCCACGGCCTCCACGTCACCCTGGCCGTGAGCGCGTGCCTGCTGTTCCTGGGCGCGCTGGCCGCGCTGCGCCTGCCGCGCGGCCTGGAGTGCGCGGCCCCCGAGGACGCGGAGCCGGCCCGCGCGGGCTCCGCGGGCTGACCCGGCTCCGGGGCCCGGGTCCGGACGCGCGGGTCTGGACGGATGCGGTTACCCGGCCGTAGCGTCGGGTCCGACGATGATCACCCCCGCACCCGCCGGAGGCCGACGTGTTCGACCCGCATGACCCGCTCGGCATCGACGACCTGCTGACCGACGAGGATCGGGCGATCCGCGACACCGTGCGCGCGTGGACCGCCGACCGCGTCCTGCCCCACGTCGCCGACTGGTACGAGCGCGGCGAGGTCCCCGGCATCCGGGAGCTCGCCCGGGAACTCGGCTCCCTCGGCGCCCTCGGCATGCAGCTGACCGGCTACGGCTGCGCCGGCGCCAGCGCCGTCCAGTACGGGCTGACCTGCCTGGAGGTGGAGGCCGCCGACTCCGGCGTCCGCTCGCTGGTCTCCGTCCAGGGCTCCCTCGCGATGTACGCCATCCACCGCTTCGGCTCCGAGGAGCAGAAGCGGCGCTGGCTGCCCGGCATGGCGGCCGGCGAGATCATCGGCTGCTTCGGGCTGACCGAGCCGGACCACGGCTCGGACCCGGGCGGCATGCGGACGTACGCCAAGCGCGACGCCGGCGGCGACTGGATCCTGACCGGCCGCAAGATGTGGATCACCAATGGCTCGGTGGCCGGTGTCGCCGTCGTGTGGGCGCGGACCGACGAGGGCATCCGCGGCTTCCTCGTCCCCACCGACCGGCCCGGCTTCTCCGCGCCGGAGATCAAGCACAAGTGGTCGCTGCGCGCCTCGGTCACCAGCGAGCTGGTGCTGGACGAGGTGCGGCTGCCCGCCGACGCCGTGCTGCCGGAGGTCACCGGGCTGCGCGGGCCGCTCGGCTGCCTGAACCACGCCCGCTACGGCATCGTGTGGGGCGCGATGGGCGCGGCGCGCAGCTGCTTCGAGGCGGCGCTGGAGTACTCCCGCGGCCGGGAGCAGTTCGGCCGGCCGATCGCCGGCTTCCAGCTCACCCAGGCCAAGCTGGCCGACATGGCGGTGGAACTGCACAAGGGCATCCTGCTCGCCCACCACCTGGGGCGGCGGATGGACGCGGGGCGGCTGCGGCCGGAGCAGGTGAGCTTCGGGAAGCTGAACAACGTGCGGGAGGCGATCGAGATCTGCCGGACGGCCCGGACGATCCTGGGTGCCAACGGGATCTCGCTGGAGTACCCGGTGATGCGGCATGCGACGAACCTGGAGTCGGTGCTCACCTACGAGGGCACCGTGGAGATGCACCAGTTGGTGCTCGGCAAAGCGCTCACCGGCGTCGACGCGTTCCGGTGAGCTCCCGCTGACCGCGGCGGGCGGCGGTTTCGTACCTGATCGGCTCCGGTCGGTCAGCTCTGGTTGAAGAAGCCGCCGTTCGCCCGGCCGCCGTGCTCGCCGCTGACGACCTTGTAGTCGGCGGGGGTGAGCAGGAAGACGCGGTTGGCGACGCGCTCGATCGAACCGCGCAGCCCGAAGGTCAGGCCGGCCGCGAAGTCCACGACGCGCTTGGCGTCGCTGGGCTCCATGGCGGTGAGGTTGACGATCACCGGGACGCCCTCGCGGAACAGCTCGCCGATGCCGCGGGCGTCCCGGAAGCCGTCCGGGGTGACCGTGGCGATGCGGGTGCCCTGCTCCTGCGCGACCTCGTCGGCCACCCGGACCTTGGGGTTGGTCACCCAGGAGTCGCCGCCGTGCCCGGGCCCCTCGTCGGAGTCCTCCTCGTAGCCGCCGTAGTAGCCCTCGTCATCGCTGTCGTCGACGAGGCCAAGCCACGCACTCGCCTTGCGCACCGATCCCATGGACGCCTCCTCTCACACGCGGTGTGTTCCGCCCGCTCCTCTATGGTCGTCCATGATGCGGATGATGTGCCAAGTGGATGGCGGCCATGCGGGGATTTCGTGACGCATCTGGTGCAAAGCGGGTGGCGGTGCGTCAGAAACTCCTATGAGTGGACCGCAGGCGTTGGACCTGGGCATATGCGGCACAGTGCGGACGGAGCGGGTTCCGGCCCAGCACGATTGTCCCCGCTGACTAGGATGCCCGGGCACATCGACACCACACACGGGGGCACGTTTTGTTCGGGATCATCAGGCCATGCCGTCACCGGCTGTCCGAGAGCATGCGAACGGAGTGGATGGCCCATCTCTGCGGGCTCTGCTTGGCACTGAAGGCCGATCACGGGCAGTTCGCTCGAATAGCCACCAACTACGACGGTCTGGTCATATCCGTGCTCGTCGAGGCGCAGTCGGCGCCCGCCGAGGAGGACGGGACGGCCGGGTCCCGGCGGCGCACGGCGGGGCCCTGCCCGTTGCGCGGGATGCGGTCCGCGCCCGTGGCGCAGGGCGAGGGCGCGCGGTTGGCCGCGTCGGTCTCACTCGTCCTGGCGTCCGCCAAGATGCGCGACCATGTCACGGACGGGGACGGCGTGTTGGCTCGCCGTCCGGTCGCGGCGGCGGCCCGGCGGATCGCCGCCCAGTGGGACCGGGCGGCTGCCCGTACGGGATCGGAACTGGGCTTCGACACGGCCGTTCTGGTCGACGCGGTCGAACGGCAGGCGGGGATCGAGGCGCTGGCCGTCGGCGGCACCTCGCTGCTGGAGGTGACCGAACCCACCGAGACGGCCACCGCCGCCGCCTTCGCGCACACCGCCGTGCTGGCCGGGCGGCCGGGCAACCGCGAGCCGCTGGCGGAGGCGGGCCGGCTCTTCGGCCGGCTCGCCCATCTCCTGGACGCCGTCGAGGATCTGGACGAGGACGCCCGCACCGGCGCGTGGAACCCCGTCGCCGTCACCGGCACCGATCTCGCCGAGGTGCGGCGGCTGTGCGACGACGCGGTCCACGGCGTACGGCTGGCGCTGCGCGACGTCGAGTTCGCGAGCAGGGAGCAGGGCCGGCTCGCCCACATCCTGCTGGCGCACGAGCTGGAGCGGTCCGTGGACCGGGTGTTCGCCCAGGGCGGCTGCGCGACCACCGGGCACACGGAGCACCCGCACGACACGGAGGCGTCCCACGGGCCGTACGGCGCGCCGCCCATGCCGCCGCCGCCCGCCCCGCCCCGGCCGCCGGGGCGGCGGCGCGGGCTGATCGCCGGCTGCGCCGTGTGGACCGGGCTGTTCTGCACGGGGCAGGTGTGCTGCAAGGACCCCTACTCGGACCCGTGGGACGGGCGGCCGCGCGAGGCATGGTGCGCCAAGTGCTGTGACAACTGTGATGGTTGTGATGGCTGCGGTGACTGCTGCAACTGCTGTGACTGTTGCAGCAATTGCTGTGACGGCTGCGACTGTGGGTGCGACTGCGGCTGTAGTTGATCGCCGAGGAAGGAGAAGAGAGAAGGAGAAGAGAGGGGCGTATCCGGGAAGGCGGCGGTGCCGGGCGCCGAGGGGCGCGCCGGCGGGCGGGGTCAGCCCGTACAGGAGGCGGACCACACCCGACCGAAGTCGATGTGGTCGCGGGTGACCAGCCGCTGCCGTGGTCGCATGGGCCCAAGTGGAGCAGGAGATCCGTTTCTCCGTCAACTCCCGTCCCGCACACCGCCGTCGTGCGGGCGGGAGACCGATCGGGGTTGACAGCGTGCCGTGCGTCCGGCATAGCCTCGACCCCCGGCCGTGCTGAGGGGCGCGGCCCGGGTGAAGGCGGCACGTCCGTGCCCGATCCGCATCCACGGAGCCTTCGCATGCCCGAACCCACCCTTCCCCTCCACCTCTCCGTCGCCATCGACCGCCCCGGCACCCATGACGCCGCGCCCTTCGTCCGGGCCGCGCGGCTCGCGGAGCGGGGGCGGCTGGACTTCGTCACGCTCGACGACCCCGCCGGGCCGTCCGGGCGCGGCGCCGGCCGGCCGGACGCGCTCGCGGTGCTCGCCCGTGTGGCGCCCGCCACCGAACGCATCGGCCTGGTGCCGACGGTGACCGCCTCCCGCGCCGAACCCTTACCCCTCGCCACGGCCCTCGCCGCCCTCGACCGGGCGAGCCGGGGCCGGGCCGGCTGGACCGTGGCCGTGTCCGGCGGCGGGACCGGGGCCCGGCCGTCCGCCCGGCGCCCGGCGCCCTCGGCGGCGGCATGGCGGGAGGCGGAGGCGGTCGCCGGCGCCGTCGCCCGGCGCTGGGACGAGGACCGCGTGCCCCGGCCCGTCGTCGCGGTCGGGGCCGGCACCCCGCAGGCCCGGGACGTCGCCGCCCGCCACGCCGGAGTGGCCTTCGTGCCCGCCGCGCACCCCGGCGACGCCCACACCGTCCGGGCCGCCCGCGACGACCTGCGCCGGCGGCTGCGCGACCACGGCCGCGACCCCGCCACCGGCGCCGGCCGGATCGTCGTCCTTGCCTCCCTGCCGATCGCGCTGTACGCGACGGCGGACGCCGTCGCCCTCGCCCATCTCGTCGGCGACTGGTACGCCGACGGGGTGGCCGACGGCTTCCACTTCCGGCCCCGGGACCCGGACCGCGATCTGCCGCTGCTCGTCGACGGCACCGTGCCCGTGCTCCAGCACCGCGGTCTGTTACGGGTCTTCTATCCGGGCGGCACCCTCCGCGAGCACCTCTGCCTGCCCCGTTCCGCCCCCTGCCGCGCGCCCGTGAGCAGGACGGCGTGACGCGCGCCCCGCGCGAGCACCCCCGACCCGCCCGGCCGGTATGGAAGGGTTGTCCGCCATGAGCACACCTGATGCGCGACAGCGGTGGAAGGCGTGGCGCGAGGAGCGCGACGCGGTGGTCTCGGCGCCGTACGGGCCGCTCGCGCTCACCGGCACCCACTGGCTCGCCGACGCGGCCGACGGGCGGATCCCGGGCGTGCCCGGGCGGTGGGCCGAGGATCCCGGGTACGGCGGGGGAGTGCTGCTGACCGCCGCCGCCGAGGACGGGCTGACCCTGGACGGCCTGCCGCTGGCGGGGGAGGTCCGGCTCGCCGCCGACAGCGGGCCCGCCGGCGCCCGCCTCACGCACGGCGACCGGAAGCTGCTGGTCATACGGCGTGAGGGGCTGTGGGCCGTGCGCGTCTTCGACCCGGACTCCGCGCGCCGGCGGTCCTTCGCCGGCATCGACGCCTTCGACCACGACGAGCGCTGGGTGCTGCCCGGGCACTTCCGCCCGTACGAGCGCGAGCGCACCGTCTCGGTGGAGAACGCCGACGGGCGCGAGCGGGGCCTGCATCTGGCCGGCGAGCTGGCCTTCACCGCCGTGGGGCGGGAGCGCACCCTGCTGGTGTCGGCCGAGGCCGACGGGACGCTGTGGGCGGTCTTCGCCGACGGCACCAGCGGGACCTCCACCTTCCGCTTCCGTTTCCTCACGCCCCCGGCGCCCGCCGCCGACGGCGCGGTGACCGTGGACTTCAACCGCGCCGTGCTGCCGCCGTGCGCGTTCGCCGACCACTTCATCTGTCCCTTCCCGCCGCCCGGCAACCGGCTGCCGTTCGACGTCCCGGCCGGCGAGCGGAACGCGCTGACGCGCTGACGCGTCGAAGCGGCGAGCGGGGACCGCCGACGCGGCCCCGGCGGGCCGGGCGAGGCCGCCGGGGCGTTCGGTCGTGCGCGGGGCGCGTCCGAAAGGCGCTCTTGCGCCATGCCCCCTTCCGCCCGAATACTCCCGAGCAAGCGCTTGTCAGGGGCACGGCGAAAGCGGAACGCGGCGTGCCGCCCGGCCGCGCCGACGGGCCCGTACGCCCCGGCCCCCGACCCCACTCGGGAGGAACAACGTGAGGATCAGGCGCACCACCCCCCGCCGTGCCCGCGCCGCGCGCCTCAGGGCCGGCGCCGTGGCGGCCGGGCTGCTGGCCGTCTCCGCCCTCGCCGTCACCGACGCCCGAGCGGTTCCCGCCGGTTACTCGGCGGCGCGGCTGGCCGCGGCGGGCGCGGCCGTGGAGTCGGCGGACGTGGCGGGCACCGCCTGGGTCGTCGACCGGAGCACCGGAACCCTCGTGGTCACCGCCGACTCGACCGTCTCCGGAGCCGACATCGACCGGATCAGACGCCAGGCCGGCCCGGACGCCGAGGCGATACGCGTGGAGACCGTCCCGGGCGCCTTCCGGAAGCTCGTCGCGGGCGGCGACGCCGTCTACGCCCCCACCTGGCGCTGCTCGGCCGGCTTCAACGTGCGCAAGGGCGGCACGTACTACTTCCTGACCGCCGGGCACTGCACCGAGGGCAAGCCGCGGTACTACGCCGACTCCGGCCACGCCACGAGCATCGGCCCCACGACCGGCACCAGCTTCCCGGGCAACGACTACGGCATCGTGCAGTACGCCAACGGTGCGATCCCCCACCCCGGCGAGGTGAACCTCTACAACGGCCGCGCCCAGCGCATCACCGGCGCCGGCAACGCCTCCGTGGGCCAGCGCGTCCAGCGCAGCGGCTCCACCACCGGGGTGCGCGGCGGCAAGGTCACCGGCCTGAACGCGACCGTGAACTACGGCAACGGCCAGGTGGTCCGCGGCCTGATCAAGACCGATGTGTGCGCCGAGCCGGGGGACAGCGGCGGCGCCCTCTTCGCCGGGTCCACGGCCCTCGGTCTCACCTCCGGCGGCAGCGGCAACTGCCGCTCGGGAGGCACCACCTTCTTCCAGCCGGTCACCGCGGCCCTCGGCGCCTACGGAGTGAGCATCGCCTGACCCGCCGGGTGACCGTCCCGCCGCCCGCCCCGGACGTCTGACCGCGAGCGCGTTCCGCCCTTCCCCAGCCTGCGGCCAGCAGCACAGGAGCCCCCGGTCCCGGTGGACCGGGGGCTCCGGCACACCCCGTCCGTTCCCTCGACCGCCGTCCGGCGCGGGCATACCGTGGACGTATCTCCCGACATGTGCGCGGGACGGGCACAGGAGGTCGAGATGCTCGAGGACCTCGTGGTGGCGGCGGTGGCGGCCGGGGCCGCCGGGCTGGTGTACCTGGCGGGCGCGGCCCGTGTCGTCAAGCAGTACGAGCGCGGGGTGGTGCTACGGCTGGGGCGGCTGCGCAGCCAGATCCGCCCGCCGGGACTGACGATGATCGTTCCGGGCGTGGACCGGCTGCGCAAGGTGAACATGCAGATCGTCACGATGCCGGTGCCCGCCCAGGAGGGCATCACCCGGGACAACGTCACCGTGCGGGTGGACGCGGTGGTCTACTTCAAGGTCGTGGACCCGGCCGAGGCCGTCATCCAGGTCGAGGACTACCGCTTCGCGGTCTCCCAGATGGCGCAGACCTCACTGCGGTCCATCATCGGCAAGAGCGACCTGGACGACCTGCTGTCCAACCGCGAGAAGCTCAACCAGGGGCTGGAGCTGATGCTCGACAGTCCCGCGGTGGGGTGGGGCGTCCACATCGACCGGGTGGAGATCAAGGACGTCTCGCTGCCGGAGACCATGAAGCGGTCGATGTCGCGGCAGGCGGAGGCGGAGCGGGAGCGCCGGGCGCGGGTGATCAACGCGGACGCGGAGCTGCTGGCGTCGAAGAAGCTGGCCGAGGCCGCGCGGACGATGTCCACGCAGCCGTCGGCCCTCCAGCTGCGGCTGCTGCAGACGATCGTGGCCGTCGCGGCGGAGAAGAACTCGACGCTGGTGCTGCCGTTCCCGGTGGAGCTGCTGCGGTTCCTGGAGCGGGCCTCCGCGGGGCCGGAGGAGGCCGGGGCCCATGAGCCGGCGCCTCCGCCGCCACTTCCGGAGGAGCCGCCTCTTCCGGAGGAAGTGCCTCCGCTTCTGGAGAAGCTGGATCTGAGCGCGGACGCGGGCACGGACGCGGACCTGGGCGCCGGCGTGGATGCGGCCGGGCCGCCGGAGGCCCGTCCGGACGCCACCGGCTGAGGCTGCCCCGCCCGGCGGACCCGTCCGACACGCCGGTCGGCGTGCGGCACTCCGGCGGGGCGCGCGTATGAAAATACGCGCGACCGGAAGTCGCCCTTGTGCACTCCCTCGAAGGATCGGGACACTCGACGGACCAACTTGGCATGGACGCGACCTCCTGTTCGGGGGTGCGGCTGTGTCGTTCGTCCTCCGGGTCCGTGTGGTGCGCAGCCGGACCCAACCCCCCACTGGAGGTGCCGAGTTGAAGCTCCGTCGGATGCGTGTGCGCGCCGCCCTGGCCGGGGCGGCGCTCGCCGTGCTGACCGCGGTGACCCTCTCCCCGCAGGCCCGGGCCGAGCCCGGCGACCCGGGCTCCGGCCTCGTCGCCGGGGTCGTGACCGGCCTCGACCGGGTGACAGGCCTCGACCGGGTGGCGGGTGACGGTGCCGCGCCCGCCCGGGTTGCCCCGGCCCGGCTCGCCACGGCCCGCCGGACCCTCAGCGAACGCGCCTCGATCCCGGGCACCGCCTGGGTGACCGACCCCAGAACGGGCCGGGTCGTCGTCACCGCCGACAACACCGTCACGGGCGCCCGGCTGGCCCGGCTGCGCCAGGTCGCGGGCGGCCTCGGCGAGACCGTGGAGGTGCGGAGAATCACCACCCGGCTCACCCGCCTCGTGCAGGGCGGCGACGCCGTCTACGGCCCCGACGGCCGGTGCTCGCTGGGCTTCAACGCCCGCAAGGGCGACACGTATTACTTCCTGACCGCCGGGCACTGCGGCCAGGCGTTCAAGCGGTGGTCCCGGACCAAGGGCGGCCCCGTCTTCGCCGAGACCGAGGCGTTCACCTTCCCCGGCCGCGACCACGCCCTGGTCCGGTACACCGACCCGGCCGTCCCGCACCCGGGTTCCGTGAACCTCTACAACGGCTCGTCCCAGGCCATCACCCGCGCCGCCGACGCCCATGTGGGCGAGCAGGTCCGGCGCAGCGGCTCCACGACCGGGGTGCACGGCGGCAAGGTGACCGGTCTGGACGCCACGGTCAACTACGCGGAGGGCACGGTCACCGGGCTCATCCAGACCGATGTGTGCGCCGAGCCGGGGGACAGCGGCGGCCCCCTGTTCGACGGTGACGCCGCGGTCGGCATCACCTCCGGCGGCAGCGGCAACTGCCTGACGGGCGGCACGACCTACTTCCAGCCGGTGTCGCAGGCGCTGGCGGCGTACGGGGTGACCCTCGCCTGACACCCCCCACGGACCGCGGCCCCCGGACACACCTCCACGGTGTCCGGGGGCCGCTCCACGCGCTACGGGCCGTCCGGCCCGGGGCTGCGTGGCCTCGCTCAGAACTCGAAGACCACGCCCTTGCCGGCCTTCAGCTCGCACGGGTTGGCGAAGACGTGCTGGAAGCTGACCCGGCGGCCCTCCCAGACACCCTCGGCCGTCACCGTGCTGGGGTTCCACTCGCGGGTGCAGATCGTGCCGTCCTTGACCCGGGTGACCTTCTCGAAGTCACCGCCCGCCTGACGCAGTTGTATGCAGGCGCCGCGGGTGTTCGGGTGGCTTCCCTCGGCCTTGGGCGTGCACGTGAGCGTCACGGCGCGCTGGACGCCGGCGGTGGCCGCCGAGTCGCCCTGGCCGACGGTCAGTACGAGCGCTGAGGGCGCGTACAGACTCTGCGTCTGCGCCGCGGGCACCGGCGTGGGTGCGGCGTTCGCCGCCGTTCCGGCCTGCACCAGGCCGCCCAGGGCCAGCGCGGCTCCGAGCGCGATCCCCCCAGTGATGTACCGCATTCCGAACACTCCCTTGCTCGTGGGTGCAGATAACGGACGGCAGTCTTACCGAAGTTGGGCATGAACGCACCTGGATCGAACACTTTCAGTCGCTGGTTGAAAACCCTGCGTAGCGTCCCGATGTGGCCGGATCCGGTGCGGGGGGAGTCCGCGTATGTGACCGCGATGTGGCGCCGGGTGGGGCGGAGTGTCCGATTTGACGGATAATGCGGTGGATTAATGTTTCAGGGATGTTGACCAGCGCAGATGCCTTGTAATCATTGATCAAATGTCAATCATGCCTACGAAGGCTTAATTTTTGGCGCCTATAGCCGCTCAATCCAATGGACTCTACGGTGGCCCGGAAGGCTCCGGCGGTCCGGCCGAAAAGCGGTCGGACCGCGCCGGGTGCGCCGGGCGCGTCGCCGGGGGAACGCCGCAGCAATGGCCGAAGAGCGCTCAGACCGACTGTTCGGTCTGCCGCTCCGGGGCCTCGCGCCGCCGCCGGGCGTGCGCCGCCGCGCTGCCCAGTGCGACCGCCGTGCCGGCCGCCGCCCAGCCGGAGAGCACCAGCAACGGGCAGGTCAGCGCGTTGCCCCGGAAGTAGGCGATGGAGCGCGCCGACCAGGTGCCCGCGCCCGGCGGCAGGGCGGGGCCGATCGTCCGCCAGAACGGCGGCAGCAGGGGGTAGGGGTACGCCCCGCCCGCGCTGGGGTTGCCCAGCACGACGACCACGCCGATCGCCAGCCCGATGCCCACGACCCCCGCGAGGCCCTGGAAGGCCAGGGTCAGCGCCCCGACGGCGAAGACCACCAGGGCGCCCAGCCCCCACAGGCCCGCGACACTGCCCGGCAGCGCTCCCAGCGCCGGGCCCGCGATCGCGGCGCCGAGCAGTCCCGAGACGATCGCGTAGCAGGCGATCGCGGCCAGCCGGATGACCGCCCGGTGGAGGTTGGCGGGGCGGGCGCCCGCGCTGACGGCCAGGATCGCGGCGCACAGATAGCCGCCCACGCACCACCCCACGACCAGGTAGAACGCGCTCAGCCCGCGGGCGTCGCCGGCGGCGGCCGGGGCGACGTCGACGACCCGGACGGTCCGGTGCTGAGCCGCCTCGGCCCGGGTGACGACCACCTCGGTGGCCTGGGAGAGGGAGGCGCCGGCGCCGCTCGCGACGAGCAGGGTGTCGGCGCTGCCGCGCGGGTCGACGATCAGCGCCGCGTCGAGTTCGCGCTCGCGGATGAGCCGCACGGCCTCCCCGTCGTCGCCGACCGTGCTCGGGTCCAGCGGGCCGCCGGGCAGGGCGGCGAGCTGTTCGGCCACCGCCGCGGCCACCGGCCGCGGCGCGACCACCCCCACCCGGACGTCCCTCGGCCTCGGGTCGTGGAAGGCGCCGATGTAGGAGACGACGAACGCGAGCTGGAGCACCAGCGCCCCGAGCACCAGCAGCGCCGCCCGGCCCGTCACCGCCTCCCGGACCTCCTGGGCGAAGCGGCCGCGGCCGCCGGGAGTGCCGGTCATGCCACGAGCCTGCGGGGCGCGGCGGGCCGGCGCAGGCGGTGGGGGCCGTCCGGGTGAGACGCGCACCAAGATTCGTACGGACGTTCGAGAAGTGGTCTATGGTGGAGAAGAAGGGGGCGGTTTTCGGCCAGGGGGTGGTGAGCAGGAGGAGGTGCGATGGCCCGGACGGGCGCGTTCACGCACCTGCACACCGCGTCGGGCTTCTCGGCGCGGTACGGCGCCACGCACCCCGAGCGGCTCGCCGAGCGGGCCGCCGAGCGCGGCATGGACGCGCTGGCCCTCACCGACCGGGACACCCTGGCCGGGGCGGTCCGCTTCGCCCGGGCCGCGGCCGCGGCCGGGGTCCGCCCGCTGTTCGGCGTGGACCTGGCGGTCCGCGAACCGCTGCCCCAGGACGGCCCCACGGTGCGCCACCGGGCCCCGGCGCGCGGCGGCGCCTTCGTCGACGAGTCCGCGCCCCGCGCGGTCTTCCTCGCCCGCGCCGGCGCCCCCGCCTGGGCCGCGCTGTGCGGACTGGTCTCCGCCGCCCACGCGGGCGGCACCGGACGACCGGAGCTGGCCCGGACGGACCTCGCGGACGCCGCCGACGGCATCCGCGCCCCGCTGACCGTCCTGCTCGGACCGGACTCCGAGGTCGGCCGCGCGCTGGCCGCCGGCCGTCCCGACCGGGCCGCGCGACTGCTGGGCCCCTGGCGCGAGATGTTCGGCGACGGCCTGCGGCTGGAGACCGTCTGGCACGGCCGCACCGGCACCGGACCCGGCTCCCTGCGCCTCGCCGCCCGCACCGCCGGCTTCGCCGCAGACCAGGGCGTACCGGCCGTGCTCAGCAACGCCGTCCGCTACGCCGACCCCGGCCAGGGGCCCGTCGCCGACGTCCTCGACGCCGCCCGCCGGCTGGTGCCCGTCGACCGCCGCCGGCCCGACACCCTCGACGGCGGCGAACGATGGCTGAAACCCCCCGCCGACATGGCCGCCGCGGCCGAGCGGATCGCGGAGGCCGCCGGCTTCCGCCGCTCCGCCGCCCACCGGCTGCTGGCCACCACCGAGGACACCGCGGCCGCGTGCCTCGTCGACCCCGAGGACGACCTGGGCCTGGGCTCCGTCCACTTCCCCGAGCCGCACCTGGTCGGGGCCGGCCGCCGCACCGCGGCCCGTGTCCTGCGCTCCCGCTGCGCCGCGGCCATGGTGCGGCGCGGGTACGACCGCGACCGGCGTCGCTGGGACCGGCTGGAGGAGGAGCTGGGCGTCATCGAGGCGCGCGGCCTGGCCTCGTACTTCCTCACCGTCGCCCGCGTCGTCGACGACACCCGCGCCCTCGGCATCCGCGTCACGGCCCGCGGCTCCGGCGCCGGTTCCCTCGTCAACCACCTGCTCGGCATCGCCCACGCCGACCCCGTCGAGCACGGCCTGCTCATGGAGCGCTTCCTGTCCCGGGAGCGGACCGCGCTGCCCGACATCGACATCGACGTGGAGTCCGCCCGCCGGCTGGAGGTCTACCGCGCGATCTTCGACCGCTTCGGCCCGGAGCGGGTGGCGACCGTCGCCATGCCCGAGACCTACCGCGTCCGGCACGCCGTCCGCGACGTGGGCGCGGCCCTCGGCATGGACCCCGCCGAGGTGGACCGGCTCGCCAAGGCCTTCCCGCACATCCGGGCCCGCGACGCCCGCGCGGCGCTCGCCGAACTGCCCGAGCTGCGCGACGTCGCCGCCGGGCCGTACGGGCCGGACGCCCGGCTGTGGCCGCTGGTCGAGGCGCTGGACGGACTGCCGCGCGGCGTCGCCATGCACCCGTGCGGGGTGCTGCTGTCCGACGCCGGCCTGCGCGCCCGCACCCCCGTCGTGCCGACCAGCGGCGAGGGCTTCCCGATGTCGCAGTTCGACAAGGACGACGTGGAGGAACTGGGCCTGCTCAAGCTCGACGTGCTCGGCGTGCGGATGCAGTCCGCCATGGCCCACGCGGTGGACGAGATCGCCCGGGTCACCGGCCGCCGGATCGACCTCGACGACCCCGCGCACGTACCGCCCGGCGACCCCGCCACCTACGAACTGATCCGCTCGACCGAGACCCTCGGCTGCTTCCAGATCGAGTCGCCGGGCCAGCGGGACCTCGTCGGCCGGCTCCAGCCCGAGACCTTCCACGACCTCGTCGTCGACATCTCGCTGTTCCGCCCCGGACCGGTCGCGGCCGACATGGTGCGCCCCTTCGTCGAGGCCCGCCACGGCCGCGCCCCCGCCCGCTACCCCCACCCCGACCTGGCGGAGGTGCTCGGCGAGACCTACGGCGTGGTCGTCTTCCACGAGCAGGTCATCGAGATCCTGCGGATCATGACCGGCTGCGACCGGGGCTTCGCCGACGAGAGCCGGCGCGCGCTGTCCGACCCCCTGCTGGTGGGCCGGGTACGGGCCTGGTTCGCGGAACGGGCCCGGGCGCGCGGCTACGGTACGGACGTCGTCCGGCGCACCTGGGAGATCGTCGAGGCGTTCGGCGCCTACGGCTTCTGCAAGGCGCACGCCGTGGCCTTCGCCGTGCCGACCTACCAGTCGGCCTGGCTCAAGGCCCACCACCCGGCGGCCTTCTACGCCGGGCTGCTCACCCACGACCCGGGCATGTACCCCAAGCGGCTGCTGCTCGCCGACGCGCGCCGGCGCGGGGTGCCCGTCCTGCCGCTGGACGTGAACCGCTCGGGGGCCGCCTATGCGATCGAACTGGTGTCCGGCAAGGGGCCGGGGGCGGGCCGCTTCGGCATCCGCCTCGCCCTCTCCGAGGTACAGGGCATCTCCGAGGCCGAGACCCGCCGGATCACCGCCGGCCGCCCGTACACCTCGCTCCCGGACCTGTGGCGGCGCGCCCGGCCCGCACGCCCGGTCGCCGAACGGCTGGCCCGGGTCGGCGCGCTGGACGCCTTCGGCACCAACCGCCGGGACCTGCTGCTCCACATCGCCGAACTGCACGGCCGGCGGGACCCCGCCGGAGCCGTCCAGCCGACCCTCGTCGACAGCGCCCGCACCGCGCCGGCCGGCCTCCCCGACCTGGACGCGCGCGAACGGCTCGGCGCGGAACTCGCCGTGCTCGGCATGGACGCCTCACGCCACCTGATGACCGATCACCTGGCCTTCCTGGCCGAGCTGGGCGCGACGCCGGCACGGCGGCTGCGCGACGCCCGGCACGGCGAGACCGTGCTGGTCGCGGGCGCCAAGGCGGCCACCCAGACACCACCGGTCCGCTCCGGCCGGCGAGTGATTTTCACGACCCTCGACGACGGCACGGGCCTGGTCGACTGCGCCTTCTTCGACGACAGCCACGAGGCGTGCGCCCACACGGTCTTCCACTCCTGGCTGCTGCTCGTACGCGGCGTGGTCCAGCGCCGGGGGCCGCGCAGCCTGAGCGTGGTGGGGGCGGCGGCGTGGGACCTCGCGGAACTGGCGCGACTGCGGGGGGAAGGGGGGCTGGAGGCGGTGGCGGGGGTTCTGGCCGGGGCCGTGCCGGTTGCCGCGTCGGCGGTGCCGGATGCGGTGCCGGATGGGGGTCGGCGGGTCCGGATGCCCACGGGCTACGCCATGCATCCGTGGGCGGATCTGCAACCGGCCGGTGAGGGGGCGCCGACCGGGCGGAAGCTGTGGCACGCGAGTTCCGGGAGCGCGGGATGAGTGCGCGAGGTCTTCTCTCCCCGGTCCCGCCCCTTCCCGGAACCAGGGGCTCCGCCCCCGGACCCCCGGTCCTCGAACGCCGGACGGGCTGGGTGGGCACCGTCCTGTACGTCCACTTCCACGCGGCCGGAGGGCCGCTCGGCGAGGAGACCTACGACGGCCTGCTCGCCCTGCTGGCCGCGGTGACGCCGGTCGTCCAGGCGTTGCCCCCCGACGCCGCCCTCATGGACGTCCGTGGAGCGCGCCGGTACTTCGGGCTCGATCCGGCCTCCCTCGGCACCCTGCTGCGCGTCCGCGCGCTCGCGCGGTACGGCGTGGACTGCACCGTCGGCATCGCGGGCAATCCCACGCTCGCGCGGATGGTCGCGGCGGACGGGCCGCCCGGGGCGGTGCGCGCGCTGCCCGGTGAACCGGACGCGGTCGCCGCCTTCCTGGACCGCAAGCCGGTCGCCGCGCTGCACGGGGTGGGGCCCGCCACGGCCCGGGCGCTCTGCGCGTACGGGCTGGACAGTGTGGGCCGGGTCGCCGCGGCGCCGGTCGGCACCCTGGAGCGGGTCCTGGGCGCGGCGGCCGGGCGACGGGTGCACGAGCGGGCGCGCGGTGTCGATCCGACACCCGTCACCCCGGACGCCCGGGCGCGGTCGATGGGGGCCGAGCACCGTTTCGCCGCCGACGAGCTGGACCCCGCGCACCGGCGTCGCGCGCTGCTGGCGCTCGCCGACGGGCTGGGGGCCCGGATGCGGGCGGGTGGCCAGGTCGCCCGTGGTCTGAAGCTGACCGTCCGGTACGCGGACGGCTCCTCGACCACCCGGTCGCGGACCTTCGCCGAGCCCACCGCGCACACCCCCGAACTGACGGCCGCGGCCTACGCGCTGCACGCCGGGCTCGCCCTCCAGCGGGCCAGGGTGCGGGCGGTGGCGCTGCGCGCCGAGGGGCTGTGCGGTGCCGAGCACGCCGCCCACCAGCTGACGTTCGATCCGGCCGACGAGAAGGCGCGGCGCGTCGAGGCGGCGGTCGACCGGGCGCGGGCGCGTTTCGGCATGGCGGCGGTGGGTCCCGCGGCGGCGCTGGACGTGGCGTAATCACGCCAAACGGATTTCGGTGAACTTGCTTGACGAAAGCAAGAAAAAGATCGCAGGCTACCCGCAAGTAAGTTAACGCCTTTTTAATCCACCGGTAACACCTCCCACCGGTGCTCATCGGCATGCCATCCCCCACCTGCGAGGACGTCCCATGAAGCCGCGCCGCAGATCCTTCCGTCCGCTCCGCGCCCTCCTGCCCGCTCTGGCCCTGGCCCTGTCGGCCGTCGCCGTTCCGACGGCGGCGTCGGCCGCCCCGGCCGGCGAGCGGACGGTCAGCAGTGGCTGGAACGACTTCTCCTGCAAGCCCTCCGCCGCCCACCCCCGGCCCGTGGTCCTCGTCCACGGCACGCTGGAGAACTCCACCAGCAACTGGTGGTCCTTCGCCCCCTACCTGGTCAAGCGCGGCTACTGCGTCTTCTCCTTCGACTACGGCAAGCTGCCCGGCATCCCCGCCTTCTACGGCCTGGGCCCCGTCGCGAAGTCGGCCGAGGAGCTCGCCGCGGACGTCGACAAGGTGCTGGCGGCCACCGGCGCCGAGAAGGTCGACATGGTCGGCCACTCGCAGGGCGGGATGATCCCCCGGCAGTACATGAAGTTCAACGGCGGGGCGACGAAGGTGAACGCCCTGGTCGGCATCGCCCCCAACAACCACGGCACCACCCTGTCCGGGCTCACCAAACTGCTGGACGTCGTCCCCGGCGCGCGCGGCGTGATCGACGCCACCGCCCCCGGCCTGACCGACCAGGTCGTCGGCTCGGACTTCATGAAGCGCCTCAACGAGGGCGGCGACACCGTGCCGGGCGTGAAGTACACGGTCATCGCCACCCGCTACGACGAGGTCGTCACGCCCTACGAGACCCAGTACCTCTCCGGCCCGAACGTCCGCAACGTGCTCGTCCAGGACCTCTGCCCGGTCGACATCTCGATGCACCTGACCCTCGGCACCATCGACCGGGTCGCCTTCCACGAGGCGGCCAACGCCCTCGACCCGGAGCACGCCACCCCGGCGAACTGCGCCTCGATGGTGAGCTGACCGGGCGAAAACCGGTGGCCCCGTGCCCCGTCGTGGGAGAGGCTGCGGCCGTTGACCACCACGGCGAGGCACGGAACGGGGTTCCCACGATGGACGAGGCACTGACCGGCGAGGCACTGACGGCGGGCGGTACGGTCACGGTCCGGCTGGTGAAGGCGGGCCGGACCAAGGTGAGCTACCCCGCCACGGTCGTGTACGACGACGGCACCCACGCCGTCGTACGGGCGCCCTGGGCGGGTGACGGCGACCGCGACTTCGGGTTCGTGCGCTTCGAGACGGGCGACCTCTTCACCGAGCACTACTGGCGGGACCGCTGGTTCTCCGTCAAGGAGGTGCGCGACGGCGCCGGCGTGCTCAAGGGCTGGTACTGCGACGTCACCCGCCCGGCGCGGACCGGGAAGGACCTGCTGGTGGCCGAGGACCTCGACCTGGACCTGTGGGTCTCGGCCGACGGGGCCACCGTACTGCGCCTGGACGAGGACGAGTTCGCCGCGAGCGGGCTGGCCGAGCGGGACCCGGAGGCGGCCCGGGCGGCCGAGCGGGCCCTGGACGAGCTGGAGGCGCTGGCCCGCACGGGCCGACTCGCCGGTCCGCTGCTCGGAACGTGACAGGGTGACGGCATGACCGACACCGGCAAGCGGACCTCCGCCCTCGATCTGATCCTGGCCGTCGTCGATCCCGGCAGCTGGCGCTGCTGGGACGAGCCCGTCGCGCTGACCACCGACGACCCGGACTACCGTGCCGATCTGCTCGCCGCCCGGGAGCGGACCGGGCTGGACGAGTCGGTGATCACCGGCGAGGGGAGGGTGCGCGGCCGCCGGGTGGCCCTGGTGGCCTGCGAGTTCCGCTTCCTGGGAGGCTCGATCGGGGTCGACGCGGGGGAGCGGCTGGTGCGGGCCGTGGAGCGGGCCACCGCCGAGCGGCTGCCGCTGCTGGCGGCGCCCGCCTCGGGCGGGACGCGGATGCAGGAGGGCACCATCGCCTTCCTCCAGATGGTCAAGGTGACCGGCGCGATCACCGATCACAAGGCCGCGGGCCTGCCCTACCTCGTCCACCTCCGCCACCCCACCACCGGCGGCGTCCTCGCCTCGTGGGGCTCGCTGGGCCATCTGACCTCCGCCGAACCCGGCGCCCTCATCGGCTTCCTGGGGCCGCGCGTGCACGAGGCGCTGTACGGCGAGGAGTTCCCGCCGGGCGTCCAGGTCGCGGAGAACCTGCTGGCGAACGGGCTGGTGGACGCCGTACTGCCGGCCGCGCTGCTGCCGGAGGTCGCGGCCCGGGCGCTGTCCGTGCTGTGCGCCGACGAGGTGCCGTGCGCCGACGAGGTGCCCGCCGCGCCCGGCCCCGTACCCGTGCCCGCACCCGCACCCGCCGAGGGCGGCGCCGTGCCCCCGGTCGAGGAATCGATCCGGCGGTCGCGCCGCCCGGACCGGCCGGGCGTCCGCGAGTTCCTGCGCGCCGCGGCCACCGAGGTCACCCCGCTCAGCGGTACCGGCGCGGGGGAGCGCGACCCCGGGCTGCTGCTCGCCCTCGCCCGGGTCGGCGGCACCCCCTGCGTGGTGCTCGGCCACGACCGGGGCAGCCACCCCGACCCGGCCGCGGGCCAGGCGCTCGGGCCCGCCGGGCTGCGCGCCGCCCGCCGCGGCATGCGCATCGCGGCCGGGCTGGGGCTGCCGCTGCTCACCGTGGTGGACACCGCGGGGGCCGCGCTCTCCCGGGAGGCCGAGGAGGGCGGGCTCGCCGGGGAGATCGCCCGCTGCCTGGCCGATCTGGTGAACCTTCCCGCGCCCACGCTCTGCCTGCTGCTCGGGCAGGGGGCGGGCGGCGCGGCGCTCGCGCTGCTCCCGGCGGACCGGGTGGTGGCGGCCCGGCACGCCTGGCTCTCCCCGCTGCCGCCCGAGGGCGCCTCGGCGATCCTCCACCGCACCACGGACCGGGCGTACGAGGTGGCCGGACGTCAAGGGGTGCGCACCGCCGACCTCTTGGCGAACGGGATCGTGGACCGCATCGTAGAGGAAGGACTACCGGGGGACGACGCGTTCCTCGCGGTGCTCGGCCGGGTGATCGGAGGGGACATGGCCGCTCTGGCGGCGCGCGACGAGCGGGAGCGGCACGCGGCCCGCCGGTCGCGCTATCGGCGCCTCGGCGGCACGGGTGTCGCACGGTCCTCGTGACGCGACGGCCCGGGGAAGCGAAGGGGCCCGGGCGAAGGGGGCATCGGGGGTATACGTCCACGCTCCTCGCAGGGTCCGTCACGGCGGCCGGCGCCCCCCGGTAGGCCGCGCCGGCCCACCCCACCCCTGATCCACCGAAAGGTGCCCCCGTGCGGCTGCATCTTCTCGCGCTCAACCCGACCGACTCCGTCACCGAGGGCTATCTGCCCGCCGCCGCCCGCCTGGGGCTCACGGTCACCCTGCTCACCGACCGGCCCGAGGACCACCGGCGCGCCCACGCCCGCCATCTGGCCCGGGGCGGCGACCCGCTGCCCCGGATCGGCGTCCTGCCCTGCGACGTCCGGGACTTCCGCGAGGTCATCGGCCGGATCTGCGAACTCGGCCGCCCCGACGCCGTCTTCACCAACAGCGACCACCTCCAGACCCAGGCCGCGCTGGCCGCCGACTACCTCGGGCTGCCCGGCAAGGACTGGAAGGCCGCGTTCAACGCCAAGAACAAGGCCCAGATGCGCCGCACCCTGGCCGCGGCCGGGCTGGACACCGTCCGTACCGCCGAACTCCGGCCGGACGACGACCTCCCCGGCCCGGCCGCCGGCCTGCCCTTCCCCTGTGTGGTCAAGCCCCGCGAGGGGGTCGCCAGCGAGGACGTGGTCCTCGCGCGCGACGCCGGCGAACTGGTCCGGCACTGCCGGGAGATCCGGGCCCGCAGGCCCGGCGCCGCCCTGGTCGCCGAGGAGTACCTCGACGGGCCGCTGCACACCCTGGAGACCCTCGGCGACGGCACCGTCCTCCACGTCCTCGCCGCCTTCCGCACCCGGCTCTCCCCGCCGCCCCACTTCGTCGAGGAACGCCTCGACCTGCTGCCCGCCCCGCCCCGCCCGCACACCGGGCACGTCCTCGCCCAGCTGGCCGCGCTCGGCGTCGGCTTCGGGATCTGCCACACCGAGTACGTCGCCCAGGGCGACCGGGCCCGCCTCGTCGAGGTCAACTACCGCGCCATCGGCGACCAGTGCGACCTCGCCCTCGCCCAGGCCCTGGACATCCCCCTCTTCGACCACGTGCTGCGCGTCCACCTCGGCGAGCCGCTCCCCGCCGAACTCGGTGCGCGCGCGGACAGCCGGGTACGTATCGAGTACGTGTGCGCCGAGCGCGCCGGCACCCTCAAGGCCGCGCCCGGGGCGAGCGACACCGAGCACGACGGGGTCCGGCTGGTCTACCGGCCGCTGCGCGAGCTCGGCGAGGACCACCCGCACCACCGCACGAACCGCGACTACCTGGGGGTGTTGCGGGCGACCGGTACCGACCAGGACCGGATCGACCGTGCCGTCGCGGAATTCCTGGCTGCCCGGCGATGGGAGATCGTCCCATGAGCACGGCCGAGACGACCGCACCGGCGCACGACGCGCCGGAGGAGGAGCTCCTCGGCAGGGTCCTCAGCGCCCTGCTGCGCGAGGACGCCTACGGACTGCGCACCGGAGCCGTCGCGGAACACCGCCCCGACGGCGACTGGCTCCGGCTCCCCGTCACCGGGGAAACGTTGCTGCTCCCGGTCGGTCCCGAGGGCTTCCAGTGCGAGGTCCAGGCCCGCGAGCCCGTCCTGGAGACCGCCGACGGACCGGTGCGGGGCCTGCGTCCCGCGCTGGCCCGGCTGCGCGCGGCCGCCGCCCCCGAGGACCGGGCCGGTTTCGACGCCTTCCTCACCGAGTGCGACGAGGCGCTGGCCGCGATCCGGCTCCAGGGCCGGCTGCGCGAGGCCGTCGCCGGCCACCTGGCCGACGCCTACGGGCCCTCCTGCGACGACTGGCGGGGACTGCGCGGCGCCCTCGCCTTCGACACCCTCGCCGCCTACCGCGACCACCCCGTCTACCCCACCGGCCGGGCCCGCGCCGGCCTCACCGAGGCCGAACTGCGCCCCTACGCGCCCGAGTTCCACCCCACCTTCGCGCTGCGCTGGATCGTCCTGCCGCTCGGGTCCGTCACCGGCGACCCCACCGCCCTGCCCCACTGGTGGCCCACCCCCGCCGCGCTCGGCCTGCCCCACCTGGACGCCACCCACCTCCCGCTGCCCGTCCACCCGCTCACCGCCGGCGCCCCGCTCGCCGGGGCCCTCGCCGCGACCGGCCTCGCCGGCCGCGCCCACCTCGCCGGCAAGCCCTGGCTGGAGGTCACCCCCACCCTGTCGATGCGGACCGTCGCCCTCGCCGACGACCCCGCGACCCACCTCAAGCTCCCGCTGGCCACCGCCACCCTGGGGCTGCGCAACCGGCGCACCCTCACCCCCGGCTCCCTCCTGGACGGCCGGACCGGACAGCGGCTGCTGGAGGAGATCCTCGCCGCCGAGCCGCGCTTCGCCGGCCGCGTCCTCCTCGCCGACGAACGCACCCACCTCGGCGCCGGCCACGAGCTCCTCGCCGCCCTGGTCCGGCGCTACCCGGCGGACCTCGGGGACGCCCACGTCGTCACCGTCGCCGGCCTCCTCGCCCGGACCCCCGACGGGCGGCTGGTCGCCGACGCGCTCGCCGCCCGCTACTACGGCGGCTCCCTCACCACCCTCGTCGACGCCTATCTGACCCTGCTGCTGGACTGGCACACCACCCTCTTCTCGTACGGCATAGCCCTCGAGTCCCACCAGCAGAACACCTCCGTCGTGCTCGACGAGGCCGGCGGCCGGACCCGGATGCGGCTGCTGCTCAAGGACAACGACGGGCCGCGCGTGCACTCCGTCCGGCTCGCCGCCCGGCTCGGCGGCGCGGTCGCCGACCTGCTCGGCTTCGATGACAAGCGCATCCTCGTCGCCGCCGACGGCCCCGTGGCCGACGTCTTCGCCACCATCACCGTCCACCTGTGCGCGGGCGCCCCGGCCTTCGAGCTGGCCCGCCTGGGCCGCGGCACGCTCCGGCAGTGGCTGGGGCTGCTGCGCGCGCGGCTCGCCGAGGCGGTGGAACGGCTCACGCCCGGCCCCGCCGCCGTCCTGCGCGCCCGGGTCCTGGACGCGGAACGGCTGCCCGTCAAGGCCATGCTCACCGCGGGCACGCTGCTCAGCAAGGAACGCTCCGGCGCCGCCGACATCAACAAGCACTACGTCGACGGCCCCAACTACCTGCGCGGGGCCCTCCCGTGACCACGGGCCCCCACGGCGCCCGTCAGCACGCCACCCCACCTCCGCTGGAGCCGCCGAGATGTCCTCCCCCGTGCCCCCCGCCGCCTCCCGGCGCTCCCGGGGGGCCGCGCCCACCGGCCTCCCCGAGGCCGGCCACGTGGTCGCCCACACCCTGCTGAACTGCCTGCTCCGCGAGGTCTCGGGGCCCGAGCACCGGACCGCCGTCAGCGACGGGCACCTCCTGCTGCGCCTGCCCCGCGGCGGCGCCCTGCTGCGGGTCCGGCTGCGCCGCACCTCCCTGATCGGCGCCCACCGCTTCACCGGGCCCGTCACCGAGCGGCGCGGCGGCGGCTGGAGGGAATTACCCTGGGCGGGCCTCGCCGAGCACATCCACCGCGAGCTGGAGCTGCGCACCGGCGTCCGCAACGACGAGTTCCTCGGCCAGGTGGCCGCCAGCCACGCCGGCGTGGCCGCCGCCCTCGCCGCCCGCCGGCCGGCCGCCACCGGCCTCACCCCCGCCGGCCGCTACATGGACTCCGAGCAGTCCCTGCTCTTCGGCCACCGCTTCCACCCCACCCCCAAGGCCCGCTCCGGCACCCCCGAGGACTGGGCCCGCTACGCCCCCGAGGCCCGCGCCCGCTTCCCCCTGCGCCACCTGGCCGTGCGCCGCGCGAGGGTCCGCGAGGAGGCCGCCCGCCCGGGCGCGCTGGCCGCGCTCGACCGGCAGGGCGCCGTACCCGCCGGCTACGTCCTGCTGCCCGTCCACCCGTGGCAGTACGCCATGCTCCGCGACCACCCCGCGCTGCGCGCCGCGGCCGCCCGCGGGGACGTCCTCGACCTCGGTGAGCGGGGCGCCGCCTTCGAGCCCACCGCCTCGGTGCGCACGCTCTACGACGGCCGGGACTTCCTGAAGTTCAGCCTCAACATCCGCATCACCAACTGTCTGCGCAAGAACGCCGAGTACGAGCTGGCCGGCGCGGTCGCGCTGACCCGGGTGCTGGAGCCGGTGGCGCGGCGCCTCGCCGCCCGCTTCCCCGGCGCCGACCTGCTGCGCGAGCCCGCCTACCGCACCCTCGACCTGGGCTGCCGCGACCTCGCCGAGGGCTTCGGGGTGATCGTCCGCGAGGGCCTGGGCGCCCGTCTGGCCCCCGGCCTCACCGCGCTGCTGGCCGCCGCGGTCGCCGACGAGTACCCCACCAGCGGGGCCCAGCTCTCCCGGCTGCCGGCGGTCGCCGGCCCGGACGACGCCCTCGCCTGGTGGGACGACTACCTCCGGCTGCTCGTCCCCCCGGTGCTGGCCGCCTACGCCGACCACGGCGTCGTCCTCGAACCCCACCTGCAGAACGTCGTCGTCGGCGTCGACGACGACGGCGCGCCCCGCCAGATCCTGCTGCGCGACCTGGAGGGCGCCAAGCTGCTCCCCGGCCACCACGCCGCCGCCCTCGCCGCCCTCCCCGAGGACGTGGCCCGCCCCCTGACGTACGACCGCGAGCGCGGCTGGGACCGGGTCGTCTACTGCCTGCTGGTCAACCACCTCGCCGAGACGCTCGCCGCCCTCGCCGACCGCCACCCCCGCCTGGAGCCCGCCCTGTGGTCCGCCGTGCGCCGGGTGCTGGGCCGGTGCGCCGAGGCCCACGGCGACCCGCCCCGGCTGCGGGCCCTGGCCGCGGGCGCCTCACTGCCCGCCAAGGCCAACCTCCTCACCCGCTGGGAGCGCAAGGCCGACCGGCACGCCGGGTACGTCCGCATCGGCTCACCGCTCGCCTCCGACCTGCTCTCGGCCGCCACCGCGGCCGGGACCCGTACCGCACCCTGGAGCCCCGCGTGATCACCCCCCGGGCCGCCGCCCTCGCCACCCGCCTGCCGGCCGCCGACCTGCCCGCCTATGTGTACGACCTCGCCGCCCTCGCCGAGCACGCCGGCGCCGTACGGGCCGCCCTGCCCCCGGGCGTCGAGCTCCACTACGCGGCCAAGGCCAACCCCGCCCCCGAGATCCTCCGGGCCCTCGCCCCGCACGTCACCGGCTACGAGGTCTCCTCGGGCGGCGAGCTGGCCCACGTCCGCCGGACCGTCCCCGGACACCCGCTCGCCTTCGGCGGCCCCGGCAAGACCGAGGAGGAGCTGCGGCTCGCCCTCCGGCTGGGCGCCGAGCGGCTGCACGTGGAGAGCGAGCAGGAGCTGCGGCTGCTGACCCACCTGGCCGCGGAGGAACCGGCCGGGCCGCCCGTGGACGTCCTGCTGCGCGTCAACCTCCCCGCAGGCGCCGCCGGTCCGGGCGGCGCGGCGCTGGTCATGGGCGGCCGGCCCAGCCCCTTCGGCCTCGATCCGCGCCGCGCCGACGCCTGTGTGCCCCGGCCGGGCGGCCGGGTGCGGCTGCGCGGCGTCCACGCCCATCTGGCCAGCGGCCTCGGTGCGCCGGCCCTGCTGGAGGTGGCGGCCCGGATCACCGCCTGGGCCCGGGAGTTCGGCGACCGGCACGGCCTGGGCGGGCTGGAGGTGAACGTCGGCGGCGGCATGGCCGTCGACTACGCCCGCCCGCACACCCGCTTCGACTGGACCGGCTACGGGCGGGGGATGGCCGCGCTCGGCGCGCGCCACCCGGACGTCACCCTGCGCGTCGAGCCGGGCCGGTCGCTGACGGCCCACGCGGGCTGGTACGTCACCGAGGTGCTGGACGTCAAGCACAGCCACGGCGAGGCGTTCGCCGTCCTGCGCGGGGGGACCCACCACATGCGCACCCCCGCCGCGAAGGGCCACGACCACCCCTTCACCGTGCTGCCCACCGACGACTGGGCCCGCCCCTGGCCGCGCCCGGCCGCCCTCGACGAGCCGGTGACCCTCACCGGGCAGCTGTGCACGCCCCGGGACACCCTCGCCGCGCGGGTGCCGGTGGCCGAACTGCGGGTGGGGGACCGGGTGGCGTTCGCCATGGCCGGCGCGTACGCCTGGAACATCTCGCACCACGACTTCCTGATGCACCCCCCGCCGTCGTTCCACTTCCTGCCGTGACGCCTTCCTGATGTGACGTCGTCCTGCCGTGACGTCTTTCCGCCGCTCCGGCGCCAGTAGATGGTGGATGCATCTATGGCGGCGTAGCGTCGTCGTGCCGACGGGGGACGCCTACCGAGAGGGGAACGTCCATGTGCGGGATCACCGGCTGGATCTCCTACGACCAGGACCTCACCACCGCCTCCGGAACGCTGGACGCGATGACGCGGACCATGGCCTGCCGCGGACCGGACGCCGCCGGCGTCTGGCTGGACACCCACGCCGCCCTCGGCCACCGCCGGCTGGCCGTCATCGACATCGAGGGCGGCCGGCAGCCCATGCTCGCCGAGCACGGCGGCCGCGTCCTGCGCGCCCTCACCTACAGCGGAGAGATCTACAACTACCGCGAGCTCCGCGCCGAACTGCGCTCCCTGGGGCACCACTTCCGCACCGACAGTGACACCGAGGTCGTCCTGCGCGCCCACCTCCAGTGGGGCGACGCCTTCACCGAACGCCTCAACGGCATGTACGCCCTCGCCCTGTGGGACCCCCGCGCCGAGGAACTCCTGCTCGTCCGTGACCGCATGGGCATCAAGCCGCTCTACTACCACCCCACCCCCGACGGTGTGCTCTTCGGCTCCGAGCCCAAGGCGATCCTCGCCCACCCCGCCGTCCGTCCGGCCGTCGACGCCGAGGGCCTGGCGGAGCTGCTGGCCTTCACCAAGACCCCCGGCCACGCCGTCTACAAGGGCATGCGCGAACTGCGCCCCGGCCACACCCTCCGCGTCCGCCGCGAGGGCCTGACCGAACGCCGCTACTGGGCCCTGGAGGCCCACGAGCACACCGACGACACCCGCACCACCGTGGCGCACGTCCGCGAGCTCCTGGAGGACATCGTCGCCCGCCAGCTCGTCGCCGACGTCCCCCTGTGCACCCTTCTCTCCGGCGGGCTCGACTCCTCCGCCATCACCGCGCTCGCCGCCCGCGGCCTGACCCGCTCCGGACGGGGCCCGGTGCGCTCGTTCTCCGTCGACTTCACCGGCCACGCCGAGCACTTCGTCCCCGACGAGCTGCGCCCCACCTCCGACGGGCCCTACGCCCACGCCCTCGCCGACCACGTGCGCTCCGACCACCGCGACATCGTGCTCGACACCGCCGACCTGATGGACCCGGTCCACCGGCGCGCCGTGCTCACCGCCCGCGACCTGCCCGTCGCCGGCTTCGGCGACGGCGACGTCTCCCTCTACCTCCTCTTCCGGGCCATCCGCGAGCGGTCCACGGTCGCCCTCTCCGGCGAGTCCGCCGACGAGGTCTTCGGCGGCTACCGGTGGTTCCACGACCCCGCGCACGTGGCCGCCGACACCTTCCCCTGGATCGCCGCCCGCGTCGCCGACCACTTCTCCGGCCAGGGCAGCGGCGGCCGCACCGGGCTCCTCGACCCCGGCCTGCTGGCCAAGGCCGACCTGCCCGGCTACACCGAGGCGCGCTACCGCGAGGCCCTCGCCGAGGTCCCCGTCCTGCCCGGCGAGAGCGGGCACACCCGGCGGATGCGCGAGATATCCCACCTCCACCTGACCCGCTTCGTGCAGATGCTCCTCGACCGCAAGGACCGGGCCAGCATGGCCACCGGGCTCGAGGTGCGCGTCCCCTTCTGCGACCACCGCCTGGTCTCCTACGTCTTCAACACCCCCTGGTCGATGAAGACCTTCGACGGCCGCGAGAAGTCCCTGCTGCGCGCCGCCGTCCGCGACCTCCTCCCCGACGCCGTCGCCGACCGGGTCAAGAGCCCCTACCCCAGCACCCAGGACCCCCGCTACGCCACCGCCCTGCGCGCCGAGCTCGGCCGCGTGCTCGCGGACCCCGACGCGCCCGTCCGCCCGCTCCTCGACCGGGCGGCCGTCTCCAGCGCCCTCGCCGGGGACGCCGGCGGCTCCTTCCGCGCCGCCACCGAGGTCGTCCTGAGCCTCAACACCTGGCTGGCCTCGTACGGCACGGCCCTGGAACTCTGACCCCAGCGGGCCTGCGGGCACGGTGGGCGCACCTGGCGCACAATGGACGGCACAACCACCCGCCCAGCCTGGAGTTCCCACCGTGGCCCTGCAGATGACCGTCGACCCGGACGCCGCCGAACCCCCCTTCGAGCAGATCCGCGCCCGCATCGCCGAGCGCGCCCGCTCCGGTGAGCTCCCGGCCGGCTACAAGCTGCCGACCGTCCGCGGCTTCGCCGAGGAACTCGGTCTCGCCGCCAACACCGTGGCCAAGGCCTACCGCGCCCTGGAGGCCGACGGCGTCATCGAGACCCGCGGCCGCAACGGCACCTTCGTCGCCGCCCGGGGCGGCGCCGCCGAACGCGAGGCCGCCGCGGCCGCCGCCGCGTACGCCCAGCGCGCCCACCGCCTCGGCCTCGGCCACGAGGCCGCCCTCGCCGCCGCCCGGGACGCGCTGCGGGCCGTCTACGGCGACTGAGGCGACCCGCCTGACGGAAGCCCCCGCGCGTCCGTTCCGCCCCGGATACCCTTTCCGTGATGGGACGTCATGGTGGATCGGGGACGCCGGGAACGGCACGCCGCCGGCCGAGAAGGGCCCGGCGCCGGCCGCGGGTGGCGTGGTGGCGGTCGTGGAGCCCGCGGACACGACTGGTGGTCCTGCTCGCGACCGCCCTCGCCACCGTGGTGGCCCTGGTCACCGTGGGCCTCGCGGTCCGCCCCGGCGGCGCCGGCGACGGCCACGGGCGCGTCGGCGGGGCCGCCGCCGACATCGGCTGGGGCTTCACCCACACCCAGTACAGCGCCGACCTCGGCCAGGACGCCGCCCGCCGCACCGCGACGCGCACCCTCTCCGGCGACCGCCTCCCGCAGAACCAGCACATCATGGGCTGGGGCGTCGACAACCCCGAACCCCGCAAGGGCTCCTACAACTTCACCGACCTCGACCGGCGCGTCGCCCTCATGCGCAGCACCGGCACCACGCCCGTCCTCACCCTGTGCTGCGCCCCCGACTGGATGAAGGGCGGCGGCGAACGCACCGACTGGTCCCAGAAGTCCCTGGAGAAGGCCCCCGACCGGGCCCACTACAAGGACTTCGCCAAGCTCGCCGGCGTCATCGCCAAGCGCTACCCGGACGTCCGCCACTTCATCGTCTGGAACGAGTTCAAGGGCTTCTACGACGAATCCAGGAAGCGCTGGGACTACGAGGGATACACCGAGCTGTACAACCTCGTCTACAAGGAGGTGAAGAAGAGGAACAGGAACGCCCTCGTCGGCGGTCCGTACGTCGTCATGGACAGCGAGGCCCCCGGCGACGGCTCCAACGCCTCCCGGGTGAGCGGCCCCTGGGGAGCCGTGGACCAGCGCGCCGTCGACGCCGTGGAGTACTGGGACGAGCACAAGGAGGGGGCGGACTTCGTCGTCGTCGACGGCGCCAGCTACACCCGTACGGGCAACCGGTCCGTCCCCGACGAGTTCCGGGCCACGGCCAAGTTCTCCGACGTCACCGCCTGGCTCAACCGGACCACCGGCCTCCCGGTGTGGTGGGCCGAGTGGTACGTCGAGCCCGCCGACGAGCAGGACAGCCGCCGGACCTGGAACGAGACCCACCGGGTGGCCGTCCAGGCCAGCGCCCTGATGCGGCTGGCCGCGGCGGGCGTGGCGGGAGCCTTCTACTGGAACCCCGAGGAGCAGGGCGCCGACTGCCCCGGCTGCCTGTGGCGCAGCACCGAACTGGCCGACGGCGGGGGCCGACTGCCCATGCTGGACCTGCTCACCCGCTTCGCCAGGGCCTTCCCGCCCGGCACCGCCCTGCGGGACGTGGACGTCGGCGGCGCGGACGCCGAGCGGGTCCAGGTGCTCGGCTCCGCCGACGCGGTGCTCGTCGTCAACACCGAGGACCGCCAGGTCACGGCCCGTGTCGACGGCCGGCAGGTCGCCCTCGGCCCGTACGAGACCCGCTGGCTGTGAGCCGGCGGCACCCACCGCCCGAGCGGCGTTCCCCCCGAGCGAAAGGAAGACCGCCATGCCGGACGGCACGAGCCAGGCGCTGGTCATCGCCGACGCGGAGAACAACTACTACGTCCTGCCCCGCGAGGTCGTCGAGATGGCCCGCGCGGCCCCCGAGGCCAGGGCCGCCATCGACGAGCACCTCGGCGACCGGGGCCGGGTCCCGCTCGCCGACGGCTACACCTTCGTCGGTGTGCTGCGGCTGTCCGCCGAGGGGGAGATGACCCACTACACCACCGAGGCCTCCTGGCCCGTGGCCACCACCCCCTGATGGCCGCCGCCGACCCGCCGCCACTGCTCCGCTCCACCGTCACCCCGGCCGAGCGGCGCGCCTTCGCCGCCCAGGGTCACACGGCGCTGCCCGGGCTGTGGGGCCGCGAGCTGGCCGGTGCCCTCGCCGCGGAGGGCCGGCGGCGCCATGCCGCCGCCGAGGTGCCCCGGCGCGGCCCGCGCACCCCCGTGCCGGCCCGGCGGCTGCCGCGCCGGGCCACCCCCGCCGCGAGCGGGCCGCTGCTGGCCCGGGTGCACCTGGCGCTGACGGGCGCGGCCCGCGCCCTGACCGGGCGGCTGCTCGTGCCCACCTTCGCGGCCTACGGCTACTACGAGGGCGACGACGAGGTGTTCCTGCACGTCGACACCGAGCAGTGCGATCTGACCCTGCTGACCGTCGCGTTCGGCGAGGTCGGCCCGCTGCATGTCCACCCCGGCCTGATCGGCAGCGGCATGGAGCGGCTGGGCGAGCTGGAGGGCGACGCCGGCTGGGACCGTACGGGCGGTGTCCGGGTCTCCTACCCGGACACCGGGGTCACCGCCCTCAGCGGCCACGTCCTGCCCCACCACCGGCCCGGAAGCCCGCGTCCGGGCCTCCAGGCGGTGGCGGCCCTGTGCTACCGCTCGCTCTTCTGACCCGCCCCGCTCACGGCACCCGCCCGCTCACGACATCGTCACCAGCCGCCACACCAGCGACCCCAGCACCACCGCCAGCAGCGGCAGGGAGAACCAGAACGACCCCTGGAGCCAGCGCAGCCGGCGCACCCCCGGGCGCACCCCGACCCGCACCAGCTCCCTGGCCGTCAGCAGCACCAGCAGCACCCCGGCCGCCAGGGCGCCGACCACGGTCACCGGCGTCCACGTCACCCGGGGCCCGGCCGGGCCGGGCCGGGGCTCGGGCGCCGGACCCGGGGGCGGGTCCTTGAGCTCGTAGAGCACCGCGTCGTCGTTGGCGAGCACCCGGCGCAGCTCCGGCCGCCCGTCGAGGGAGCGGCGCAGCCGCCCCTCCCAGTCGGGCGCGTAGCCCGCCGTGAACTCCAGGTAGACGGACTGACCGCGGCCGACCATCAGATAGGCGTGCGGTCCGGCGGCGCGCAGCCCGGCCACCAGCGCGGACGCCTGCGCGGGGTCGCGCGGGGCGGCCACCGGCTCGTAGAGCACCCGCTCCATGTCCCGGGCACCCCACGGTATGGCGGGGGTGACGTCACGGGTGGTGTCGCCGCTCAGCCACAACAGTCGTACGGTGGGCCGGTCGTGGCGGTAGACGTAGTCCATCGCCGCGACCTCGCCGGGCCGCACCCGCTCGAAGGGCTCGTTGCCCCAGCGGGCCACCAGGAAGCCCATGACCAGCGCCAGCCCGGCCAGCAGCGCCGCCACCGGCGCCCACCGGGCACGGGCGTCCCCGGACGGGCGCGGGAAGAACGCGAGCGCGGCCAGGACGCAGGCCCCCGGCAGGGCGAACAGGAAGACGCGCAGGGCCACCTCGCCGCCGTACGACTGCGCCCCGAAGGCGAGGAACGGCACGCAGGCCAGGATCAGCAGGGACCGGTCGCCGATGCCCGCCCGGCGCCGCCGCCACCAGCCCAGCGCCGCCAGGGCCAGCACACCGCCCGCGAGGGCCACCCGGACGTAGAGCACCGCCTTGTGGGTGGCGCTGCCGCCCTCGATACGGCCCGAGACGGACGAGGAGACGTTCCCGCCCAGCGAGCCCAGGCCGCCGAAGAGGTCGTCGAAATGACCCGACCAGTACGGCTCCGCCAGGAAGCCCACCCACACCGCGAGCAGCACCGCGCACAGCAGCGGCAGCCCGGTCAGCGACAGCCGGCGGGCCAGGGCCAGCGCCGTCACGACGCCCAGCATGACGAAGGGGGTGAGCTGGTGGCTGGCGACCGAGGCGGCGAACAGCGCCAGCAGCAGCGCCAGCAGGACCACCCCGTCGCCCCGGCCCAGCGGCGCGACCTCGCGCTCGCCGGGCAGCAGTCTGCCCCGCAGCTGCCCGGGCCACCGGAACCACACCAGCAGCACGGCGGCGAACAGCAGGTAGAAGAGGTAGTTCAGCGACTGGGGGGAGAAGTAGTCCTGCCCCACCCAGCCGCTCAGCGCGAACAGCCACAGCGCCGTCCAGCGCGCCCGCCGGGACGCTCGCACCGCCCGCAGCAGCAGCCACAGCGGTGCCAGCGCGAGCAGCTGGACGGCCGTCGGCCACCAGCGCAGCACCGCCTCCAGGTCCGTCACCCCGCAGGCGCGCAGGACGAACGCGGCCAGCGCGAAGAACCCCGGCCAGCTCCAGCGGGCGTCCAGGTCGGGCGCGGCCGTGCCGGCGCGGTCGATGTAGTCGAGGAAGCCCAGGTGCTGCCAGGCCGTCGCGAAGCGCGGCCGGTCCTCCAGCACGGCGGGCACGGCGTGGAGGGACACCACGGTCGCCACCAGCACCGCCGGCAGCAGCCACCGCCCGGGCCGCGGCAGCCACAAGGCCCCGGCGAAGGTCGCGACCAGCAGCGCCGCCCCCAGCAGCGTGGCCACCGGCAGCACGGACACCAGCCCGAACCCGCCCATGTCGTCCAGATCGGCCCCGCCGGCGACCGTCAGCGGCAGCCAGTACAGCGCCAGCGCGGCGATCAGCAGTAGCCATGCGCCGGCCTCCGCCGACCACCACCGGCGCGCGGGGCGCGGCACGGCGCCCCCGGCGGAGGCCGGGGGCGCCGGGGCCCGCTCGGCGCCCTCGGGGGCGGGGCGCGCGGCGGGACGTCCGTCGGGCCGTACATCGGGCCGTACATCGGGCCGTACATCGGGACGCACATCGGGGCGCCGCTCGGGATGTTCGAAGTCCGGCCGCATCCCCAGCGGGAGGGTGTCCGCGTCGAGCGCCGAGCGCAGCGCCCAGCGCGCGCCCGTACCGCCGCCCTCGCCGGCGGGCCGCTCGCCCGGCCGGTCGCCGTGCACCGCGAGATCGGCCAGATCACCGTCGGGCGGCGTGCCGCCCTCCGCGGGGGAGGGCTCGGGCGCCGCTCTCAGCACCGCCCGCAGCTTGACCGCCGCGATGGAGACGATCACCGTGAGGCTGCAGATCTCCGCCACCCCCGCGCCCGTCAGCCCCATCCGGGGCAGCAGCACCAGGGTCAGCCCCAGCACCAGCGCGCACAACAGCCCCTGGAGATAGGCGAGTCCGGCGGTGCGGCTCTGCGCCCGCAGCACCGCGAAGTAGACCTCCATCACCACCCGCAGCGCCGCCCCCACCGCGAACCAGCGCAGCAGGGGGGTGGCCGCGGCGGCGTACCCCGGGCCGAAGACCCGCAGGATCCACGGCGCCAGCACGAAGAGCAGCAGGCACACCGGGACCATGATCCTGGCCATCCGGCGCAGCGCGGCCCGGCAGTTCTCCGCGAGCCGCGCCGGGTCGTGCGAGCCCTCCACCGTCAGCGAGGCGCCCATGTTGATGGCGAGCAGGTTGACCGTGCCGGCGATGGTGGAGGCGATGTAGAAGTACGCGTTGTCGGCCGGGGCGATCTGCGCGGCCACCAGCACGGGCACCAGGTAGACCACGGCCAGCGAGAACAGCGAGCCCGTGCAGTCCCCGGCCAGGAAGCGGCCGATCTCGTGGTACGACACCGTCCGCGCCGTCGTCCGGGTCGCCGCGACGTGCGCGGGCACCAGCCGCCGGAACACCAGCCAGCCGAGCGGCAGCACCGACACCGCGATCGAGACCACCCAGGAGACGAACACCCCGGACACCGGCAGCGCCGCCGCCAGCCCCACCAGCAGGGCCAGCTTCACCACCGAGAAGACGGTGTTGCCCACCGGCACCCAGAAGGCGCTGCGCAGTCCCGTCAGCACCCCGTCCTGGAGGGTGAGCAGCGACCAGGCCACCGCGGCCGCGACGAACCCCACCCCGGCCGGCGTCCCGTGGAGGAAGCCGTACGACGGGCCCCAGGAGTCCAGGGTGAGCACGAAGACGCCCGCCGCGACGGCGATGACCACCGAGCTCCCGGCGTACGTGTGCCGGACCAGCCGGCCCGTCCAGGGCCCCGCGACCGGTATGAAGCGGGCCAGCGCGCCGGTGAGCGTGATGGCGGTCAGGCCCGCCAGGAGCTTCATGGCGGCGATGGCCGCCGAGCCCTGGCCGACCGACTCCTCGCTGTAGTAGCGGGCGGCGGCCAGCCAGAAGCCCAGTCCCAGGACGCCGCTGATGCCCGTGTTGAGCATCAGCGCGAAGGCGTTGCGGAACAGCGGGCTTCCGGTGCCGCGGCCGGGCAGCCGCAACCGCCGGGCGGCCGGCTCCACGGCTCTTTCCTCGGGCCGGGTGGACGTTTCAGGCACGGGTTCCGATCGCTTTCCTGATGCCGCTCTTCCTGACGAGACCGCGCGTCCTGCGGACGACCGCGTATCCCTTGGTCAGAGCCCGGTCGCGGGCGAAGAGGCGCCCGAGTGCCCGGCCCTCGACGAGCCGTTCGAACTCGGCGAGCCCCGTGGACCGCCGCACCGTCACCCGCTCCAGGGCGTACGGTCCCTGGTGGCGGGAGGCCAGCGCGTTGCCCACGGCGAGGGACACCCCGAATCCGGCCGCGCGCACCGTATCGCGCACCCGGCGGCTGGAATAGCCGTAGGGATAGGCGAACGACACGGGAGGGTGACCCAGTTCGGACGCCAGCAGCTCGCGGCAGTGCGCCACCTCGAACCGCAGCGCGTCGTCGGACAACTGGTCGAGCTGGGGATGGGTGTGACTGTGCCCCCCGATCTCCAGCCCGGCGGCGGCCAGCTCACGGACCTGCTCCCAGGTCAGCATGAGGTCGAGGGCGCCCCCCGTCTCGTGCTTCCCGCGCAGCCAGCCCGTCGAGGCGAACAGCGTGGCGGTGAAGCCGTGTCCGGCCAGCGCGGGGAGGGCGTAGCGGTGCACGCCCTCGTAGCCGTCGTCGAAGGTGATCAGCACCGGCTTCGGCGGCAGCGCGCCGCCCGAGCGCCAGGCGGCGGCCAGCTCCCCGGCCGTCACCGGTGTCCACCCGCGGGTGGCCAGCAGCGCCATCTGCTCCCGGAACGCGCCCGGCGACACCGACAGTCCGTACGCCGCCCGGGCGGGGGAGTGGGCCACCGCGTGGTACATCAGGATCGGCACCGGGGCCGGCGGGCTGCCGTCGCTCATGCGGCCGCTCCCTCGGACGCCGCCGCGCCGCCCCCCGGCGCCGGCGCGGTCCCGGGCGCGGTCACCGGCGCGGTCACCGGCTCCAGGGCCGCGACCGCGAAGCGCCCGCCGCCCCGGCGGGCCCGCAGCGTGCCCAGCGCGTAGCCCCCGGCGGCCGCGGCGACCCCGGCCAGGATCGCCCCGGCCCGGCCCGCGCCGCCGGGCCGCCCCAGCAGGGCGTCCCGCAGCCCCCGGCCGACCCCGGCCGGCAGCACCCGGGTGGTGTACCGGCGCTCGGACGCGAGCCCCTCCTGGCTGCCCACGCTCCGCGCCACCAGGGCCTTCGAGAGCCCCTCGGCGTACGCCCGGGTGCGGAAGTAGCCGAACCGCTCGCGGGCGGGCGGCACCCGGTGGTGGATCACCGAGCGGTCGTCGATCAGCAGCACGGCCCCGGGCACCGCCCGGGTCAGCCGGATGCACAGCTCGGTCTCCTCGCCGCCCAGCGGCAGCCGGTGGCCGTCGCGGCCGATGCCGCTGGCGAAGCCGCCGACGGCCTCCAGCCCGGACCGGCGGAAGGAGGCGTTGCCGCCGAGGACGTTGCGCACCGGGACCTTGCCCGGCGGCAGCCCCTTGTAGGTGCAGCCCACGACCCAGTCGAACTCCTCCGGGAACCAGGCGGGGCGGCGGCGGGAGGCCCACACCGGCTGGGTGCGGCCGCCCACCGCCATCACCCGCGGATCGGCGTAGCCCTCGGCGAAGTGCAGCAGCCAGTCCCGCTCGGCGACGGCGTCGTCGTCCAGGAAGGCGACGACCTCGCCGGCGGACGCGGCGACGCCGGTGTTGCGCCCGGCCGACAGGCCGCGCGGTCCGGCGTTGGCGAGCACCCGCACCGGCCGGGCGCCCGCGCCCGCCCCGTCGTCGCCGTAGGTCTTGGCGAGACGGCGCAGCAGCGCGGGATTGTGGTCGACGACGAGCAGCGTCTCCAGGGCGGGGTACGACTGGTCGCGCACCGAGGCCACCGCGGCGAGGATGTCGCCCCAGCGGTCCTCGGTGTAGACGCAGACGACCACCGAGACGGTGGGTGTGCCGGGCCGCGGCGTCGGCGCAGTGCTCAAGACACTTCCCCGCGGCTGGCGGTGGGAGCGATGGCGAGCGTCCCGCGCCGGGCGCGGGAGCGCCGGCCGGTGCCGCGTTCGTGGAGGATCACCCGCAGCACCCGCAGCCCGTCGCGCACGGCCCGCAGATTGCTGGTGCCGTGGATGCGGACGAACTCATGGCTGGGAATCTCCTGTACGCGCAGCCCGGCCTTCACCACTCTGATGTTCATCAGGGTCTCGACCTCGAAGCCGGCGCAGTCGAGGGCGATCTCGTCCAGGCAGTGCTTCCAGAACGCGTTGTAGCCGTAGCACAGGTCGGTGTACCGCGCGCCGAACTTGTGGTTGACCATCGAGGTCAGCACGCGATTGCCCAGCTTGCGGATCAGCGTCATGTCGTCCGTTCCGCCGCCGTTGGCGAAGCGGGAGCCCTTCGCGAAGTCCGCGCCCCCCACCAGAGCGGAGACATAGCTGACGATCTCACCGCCGTCCGCGGAGCCGTCCGCGTCCACCATCACGATGATCTCGCCCGTGCAGGCCGCGAAGCCGGTGATCAGCGCGTCGCCCTTGCCCTTGCCGCGCTGCTCGACGACCTTGACGTCCGGGTACAGGTCGCGCGCGACCCGGACGGTGTCGTCGGTGGAGTTGCCGTCGACGAGAACCACTTCGTGGATCCAGTCGGGCAGGGTCTTGAAGACGTACGGAAGGTTCTCCGCCTCGTTCATGGCGGGAATGACGACGCTGACCGGTGGCGCTATCGCGAAGTGCGAGGTCACCGGGCGGTAGCGGCTGGATGTCTCCGGATCCTCTTCACTGGCCGCCGGCCGCAGGAACGCACTCATGTGTCTTCTTTCCCTCTCGTCCGGTGGACCGCCTGCCCCAGCGGTCCGATCGTCTATCCGGTTCGAAAAGGGGGTACTCGCCTTGCCCGCCCGGCATGGAACATCCATGCGGACAGGGCGAGTTGGCAAGTATCACCGAGTCGCACGACACGCGACCCGGCGCTGCTGACTGGCCGAGCGCGGCACCCCCATGCCGCGCCCCGCGCCGGACACCATCGCGACGCTGTGAGCCCTCCCCGGGAGCCGCTTGGAGATGATGGGCCGATGCGGGTAGATGTACGACGGTATTGAAGCTTGAGACTGTATGGCAAGAGGTGGGGCGGAGACTCCTCCTTTGGTGTTTTTTGCGCCTATGCAACCATCCATACGGTCTCAGCTATTGACGACGAGTTCGCCCCGCACGGTTCCCCGGTCCGCCGGATTCGTCATCCACCGGACCGGATGCGCCCCACCCGTTTCAGCAGCCGGTCGGCCGGCTGGAACAACTCCGGCCGCGCCAGCACCGTGTTGCGCAGCGCCCGCACCGGCGCCCGCCGGGCCCGGTAGCCCAGCGCCACCGGGTGCCGCCGGCTCGCCCAGCCCTCCGAGACGCTGAGTTCACGGGTCTTGAGCGAGTCCTTGTAGGCCTTGCCGCCCCGTCCGAGGTCCAGGTAGGCCAGGCCGTCCGCGGCCGCCCCCTCGGCCATCCGCAGATGCAGCACCAGCCCGGGGGAGTAGCGCGCGAACTCCGGGTCGTACGCCGGGAACCAGCAGGCCAGCACCGTCCGCGAGCACAGCCCGAAGTGGGCCGCGACCGGCCGCCCGCCGGCGTAGAGCACCGACAGGAGCCCACTGAACGTCTCCGTGCGGGTATGGAACAGCTGCTCGACGAGCTGGGATATCCACGGGCGCGCGAAGCGGTCCGCACGCCCCGTTCTTCGGTACTGCGCCGACTTCCATCCGGTGAGCGTCCGCAGAACGGCCGGATCGCGCTCGTCGTGGACGTACCGCACCTCGCCGGCGTCGCGCTCCAGCCGCCGCTCCTTGGCCAGCGTGGTACGGGTGAACTTCGGCGACTGCTTGCGCAGCGCCGACAGATAGCGGTCGTAGCCCTGGTCGACGTCGATGACCGGGGAGGCGTACGACCCGGAGGCCGCCATCTCGAACGGTTTCTGTCCCTCGATCAGGTGGTCGAACTCCCACAGTGACAGCCCGCAGGCCAGCAGCAGCTCGCGGGCGTCCCACTGGAAGCCGGGCCGGTGCACCAGGCCCTGGGCGTCCGAGACACCCAGCCCGATGGCCCGCCCCACCCCCAGCGAGGTGCGCTGGAAGGGGAAGAAGGCCACCGGCTCCCCGTCCTCCCGTACGACGGCTATGCGCGCCCCGCGCCGGCAGCGGCCCACGGCGAGGGCGAACTCGGGCGCGAGGAAAGGATTCGCGAGCTGCGGCGACCCGTCCTCCACGGCCCTCGTCTGGAGGGCCGACCACGCCGCCCGGTCGGCCGCGGTGAGCTCGCCGGGCCGGTACACGCTGATGTCCACGTCACGAAGCCCGACTTCTCGCGGCGCGGCCCCGATGGCGCCGCGCGTGTGCCAGCAGGAACACCAGCAGGCTGACCGTCGCGACCGCCGCGACGCCGCCCCGTACCGTCCAGGCGTGCAGCGCCAGCATGACCTGGGCGATCAGCAGGTCCACGGCGACGGCCGCCCCCGCGGCGACCACCGCCCGGCTGAGCGGGTCCAGGCCGCGCAGCGCGGCCGCCACGGCGCACGCGGGCGCCGTGATCAGGAAGAACAGCGTGAAGGGCGCGCGCAGGGGCGAGCCGATGTCGGCGAGCGCCAGCAGCCCGCCCACCCCGGCGATGGCCGCGGCGGCCCCCGCCACCACGGGGAGCGAGTCCCCCGCGGGAGCCCTCCCCCCGCCGTCACCGTCGTCCGTGTCGTCCCGTTCCGCCGGATCACCGAGACCGGTGAGATCAGTGAAGCTCTGCATTGGCGACTTAGCCCCCCGAAGCGCCGGATGCCGGGCTTCAATGTCGCGCAGCGGGCAAAGGCCCGTCAAGATGTGAAGGCCATGCGAAACGGGCCGCCCGGTGTGCGACCGCCACAACCGGAGCCTGTCGGTCAGATGAACAGTCGGTGCGTCCTGCCGACGATCCGACGGTCCGTCAATCGGCGATCATCAAGCGGCAGTTGACAACGTTACCGGCGGAATCCTCGATCTGCTTGATTGTCATGATCTCGACATTCAACTGTTCATCAAAATAGCTATTGATCTTCCGTTTTTGGCATGGACACTTCCAGCAACGCCGGGTCGTTGCTACCACGGTGGTGGCAGAAAACCCTGCTAAGGGAGATTCCATGAAACTGTCCCGGGTCGCGGGTGCCGTATCCGCGCTGGCCCTCACCGCCGGTCTCGCCTTCGGCGGGGCCGGCGCCGCGCACTCTGCCGAGCAAGCGTCAACCACCGCCTACGTGGCGCTCGGTGACTCCTACTCCTCCGGCGTCGGCGCCGGTTCCTACGACTCCGCGAGCGGCTCCTGCAAGCGCAGCACCAGGGCGTACCCCGCCCTGTGGGCCGCCCGCAACGCCCCCGCCTCCTTCTCCTTCAAGGCCTGTTCGGGCGCCCGGACGGATGACGTCCTCTCCGGTCAGCTCGGCTCGCTCGACGCCCGCACCGGCCTCGTCAGCATCAGCATCGGCGGCAACGACGCGGGCTTCGCCGACACCATGACGTCCTGCGTCCTGGGCACCGACAGCTCCTGCCTGGACCGCATCGCCACGGCCCGCTCCTTCATCAGCGACCAGCTGCCCGCGAAGCTCGACGGCGTCTACTCCGCCATCCGGAGCAAGGCCCCGAACGCCCGCGTCGTCGTCCTGGGCTACCCGCGCTTCTACAGAACCGGCGGCACCTGCGCCGGGCTGAGCGACACCAAGCGCAAGGCCATCAACGCGGCGTCCGACCACATCGACACGGTCATCGCCAAGCGCGCGGCCGACCACGGCTTCGCGTACGGCGACGTCAACACCACCTTCGGCGGCCACGAGCTGTGCTCCGGCAGTGCCTGGCTGCACAGCGTGACGCTCCCGGTGGACGAGTCCTACCACCCGACCGCCACCGGCCAGTCCGGCGGCTACCTCCCCGTCCTCGCCGGGGCGGCCTGACCCCTACGACCCCGTCCCGCCGTACAGACCCGACCCCGCCGAGCCGGACGGCGCGGGGCCGGAGGAGGCCGGCGGGGCGGGCGACGGCGACGACGAGGGGGACGGCGAGGAGGGCGCGGACCCGCCCGGGGAGCCGGCGGAGCAGGAGACGGTGAACGCGACCCGCTCCGACGTCGCCCGCCGCGGGCCGCGCACCTCCACGGCGATCCAGTCCTTCTCCGGATCACCGGCCCGGCGAGCCGTCTCCACGTGCTCCACGCTCTGCGTCGTCGGCGCGCCGGCGCCGAACCGCAGCGTCTTCCACCCGCCGTCCGTCACCTTCCCGCTGCCCGTCACCCACCGGTAGGACACGTCCGCCGGCACCCGGTCCACGGCGATGCCCGCCACGAAGGAGGGCGCCGCGGCGCGCGGCGGCGGGCAGGCGCCGGAATAGGCGTCACGCTGCGCCGTCACCACCACGTTGACGGCGGCCGTGCCGGAACCGCCCGGGCCGGACGACGCGCCCGCGGCGGTGCTCGCGCCCGCGTCCTTCCCCCCGGTCCCGGCCGGTTCCCCGCCCGACGACGACCGGCCCGACCCCGAGGAGCCGCCGCCCCGCGTCAGCCCCCACACCACACCGGCCACGAGCAGTGCCACCACCAGCACCCCGCCCACCAGCAGCACCAGCGCCCGCCGCCCCCGCGCCGCCGGGGCGTCCCCGCCCCCGGCCGCCGGCTCCGGCCCCACGGTCGGTACGGTCGGCGGCGCCCCCGGCCCGCCCGGCCCCGGCGCCCCCGGCCCGCCCGGCCCCGGCGGCCCGGAACCGGCCGGCGTGGCCGCCACCGTCGGCGCGTGCGGCGCGCCCGCGGCACCGGCCCCCCGGTCCGCCGCCGGCCCGCCCGCGGCCGCCGTGCGCAGCAGCCGCTCGGCCTCGGCGGCCGACGGCCGTTCGGCGGGGTCCTTCCGCAGCAGCGCCGCCAGCACGGGCGCGAGCACGCCGGCCCGCCGCGGCGGCGGGAGCTCCGCGTCGACCACGGCCCGCAGCGTGCTCAGCGGGGTGTCCTGCCGGAAGGGGGAGGCGCCCTCGACGGCGGCGTAGAGGGTGACCCCGAGCGACCACAGGTCCGACTCGGGGCCGGGCGGACGGCCCAGCGCCCGCTCCGGCGCCAGGTACTCCGGCGAGCCGACGAGCTGCCCGGTCGCCGTCAGCGCCGAGCTGCCCTCGATGCTCGCGATGCCGAAGTCGGAGAGCACGACACGCCCGTCGTTACCGATGAGCACATTTCCCGGTTTCACATCGCGGTGGAGTACGCCCACGGCGTGCGCGCCCCGGAGCGCGGCGAGCACCTCCGCACCGATTCGCGCGGCCCGGGACGGGGCGAGGGGGCCCTCCGCCTCCAGCAGGTCGGCGAGGGACACCCCGCGCACCAGCTCCATGACGACCCAGGGCCGGTCGTCCTCGCTGACCACGTCGTGGACCGTGACCACGTTGCGGTGGGAGACGCGGGCCGCCGCGCGGGCCTCGCGCTCCAGCCGGGCGTAGAGCTGCCGCACGTCGGGGGCGGGCATCCCGGCCGGGGCCAGCACCTCCTTGACCGCGACCTCCCGGCCCAGCACCTCGTCCCGGGCCTGCCAGACCACCCCCATGCCGCCGCGCCCCAGCTCGCGCCGGAGCCGGTACCGGCCCGCCAGCAGTCGTCCCGTACCGGAACTCCCGTCCATGACGTCCGTCCCTCCCCCGAGAGCGATTCGGGGTGAATGTACCGCAACGGAGGGTGATTGCCCCCGGTGCGGCGCCGGATTGTCCCGGCCAACTCGCGGTGGGTGACGACAGGTTCACGCCAGGGTCGTCAACGCCCTTGACGGGGTGGTGAATCCGACCCGCGGATGCGCGGGTGACGCGATGGGGCGATAGGGTTACTCTGCCTGGGCCGGGTGCCTCGTACGGGTGGGGAGTCTCATGGATCAGATAGCAATGCGCAGCAGGGCACGGGTGCCCGCTGTCAGTCACGGGAGCGGCGCGTCGAGCGCGCGCCTCGACCGTCACCTCGCGGTGCTCGGCGGGCCCGCCCTGCCGCAGCGCGAGGTCGAGGGCGCGACCGTGCTGATGCGCGAGCTCACCGCGCGCGACCGCACTCGTACTGGCCACAGCCGGACCGCCCGGGTCTGCCTGCTCGCCCCGCTGAAGCTGCTGCGCCGTTCGCTCTTCGGCAGCCACACCGGCCCCAGCACGTCCGTCTGACCCGGCCCCCCGGCCCGTACCCGTACGGCCCCCCTCACCCCCGGCGCCCCCTCATCCGGCAGCCCGCCCGTACCTCCTGACCGTCGGCGGCACCACGGCGGCCAGGATCAGCACGGCCCACCCCAGTGACGCCGCGAGCGGGTGCGCCACCGGCCAGGACGCGTCCGCGGTCGCGGGCGCGTCGCCGAAGAGGTCGCGGCAGGCGGCGGAGACCGCGCTGACGGGGTTCCACTCGGCGACGGTCCGCAGCCAGCCGGGCATGCCCTCGGTGGGCACATAGGCGTTGGACAGCAGCGGCAGCATGAAGGTGGCGCCGCCGACCTGTCCCGCGGCCTCCTCGGTCTTCAGTAGCAGGCCCAGCCAATGCCCCAGCCAGGCCGTGACCAGCCGGAAGAGCAGCAGCAGCGCGAACGCGCCGGCCGCCGGCAGCAGCCCGCCCCGGATCCGCCAGCCCACCGCGTACCCGCACAGCGCCAGTGGCACCATCCCGGCGGCGGCGAGCAGCACGTCGGCCGCGGTCTGCCCGGCGGGCAGGGCGAAGCGGTTCATGGGCAGGGTCCGGAAGCGGTCCATCACCCCGCGCTGGTAGTCCTGCGCGGACGCGAGCATCGAGGTCATCACGCCGTTGACGGCGGTGGACACGAACAGGCCCGGCACCAGGTAGGCGCGGTAGTCCGCGCCGCCGTCGAGCACGACCGCGCTGCCGAAGACGTAGCCGAAGAAGAGCAGCATGGTCACGGGCATGGTCATGGTGATGACGAACAGCCCGGGCGCGTGCCGCATGCGCAGGAGGTTGCGGCCGAGCACGGCCCGGGTGTCGGACAGGGTGCCGGACAGGGCGGCGGCGATCACGCGGCGGCCTCCTTCGGGGTCGGGTCCGCGGGGGCGGTCAGGAGCAGGAAGACCTCGTCGAGCGTGGGCCGCCGCAGGGCGGCGTCGACGACGGGGACGCCCGCCGCGTCCAGCTCGCGGACGAGCGCGGGCAGGGTGAGGGTGCCTCTGGTGACGGCGGCCGAGGCGGCGCGCCGCTCCGCGTCGAGCGCCGGCCGGGACCCGGTGAGGCCGCCGAGGACGACGGCGGCGGCCGGCAGCGCGGCCTCGTCGGCCACCACCACCTCGGCGCGGGCGCCGACGCGGGCCTTCAGCGCGTCCGGCGTGCCGCGCTCGGTCGCGCGGCCGCGGTCGACGAGCACGACCTCGTCGGCGAGCCGGTCGGCCTCCTCCAGGTACTGCGTGGTGAGCAGGACGGTGGTGCCGGCGTCCGCCAGCTCCCTGACGGACCGCCAGATCGCTTCCCGCGCGGCCGGGTCGAGGCCCGTGGTGGGCTCGTCCAGGAACAGCACCCGCGGCCGGGCGAGGAGGCTCGCGGCGAGGTCGAGGCGCCGCCGCGTGCCACCGGAATGGGTGCGCGAGGGGCGGTCGGCCGCCTCCCCGAGACCGAAGCGCTCCAGCAGCTCCTCGGCGCGGGCGTGCGCGCGGGCGCGCGGCAGCCCGTTCAGCCGGCCGAAGAGCCGCAGGTTCTCCCGGCCGGTCAGGTCCAGATCGACGGCCGTGGCCTGGCCGGTCACGCCGATGGCGCGGCGCACGGCCTCGGGCTCCCGGACGACGTCGTGCCCGGCGACCCTGGCCGTGCCCGCGTCGGGCGCGGCCAGGGTGGTGAGCACGCGGACGGCGGTGCTCTTGCCCGCGCCGTTGGGTCCCAGCAGCGCGCAGACGGTCCCCTCGGGGACGGCCAGATCGAAGCCGTCGAGCGCCCGGACGTCGCCGTAGCGCTTCTCCAGCCCCTTACTCAGTACAGCGTACGTAGTCATGGCGGCGACCATACCGTACTCCGTACGGCGTACGTAACTACGATGGAGGCCGAGGTGATGGAGCAATGGCAGCCAGCGGACGCCCGGCCGGGCCCGAGGTGATCTGGTCGCGCCCGGAGCGCACCGGGCGCGGACCGCGCCCCGCGCATACCCGGGCCGACATCGCGGCGGCGGCGGTCCGCGTCGCGGACGCGGACGGGCTCGACGCCGTGTCCATGCGCCGGGTGGCGGCCGAGATCGGCTGCGGCACGATGTCGCTGTACAACTACGTGCCGCGCAAGGAGGACCTGTACGAGCTGATGGTCGACGCGGCCGCCGCCGAGTACGACCTGGACCGGCCGCCGTCGGGGGACTGGCGGGCGGACGTCCTGGCGCTGGCCCGGCAGATGCGCGACCTGATGCGCCGCCACCCCTGGCTGACCCGGCTGCTGGTGCCCGAGTACGGCTTCAGCCCGCACGCGCTGCGCTACCTGGAGTACGCCCTGTGGGCGCTGGAGCCGCTCGACGCCGACGGCGGGACGAAGATGGAGCTGATCTCGACGCTGAACGCGGTCGTGGCCGCGTACGTCTCCCACGAGCAGTCCGCCGCCGAACGGGCGCGGACCTCGCCCTGGGGCGAGGGGGAGGAGCGGGCCGCCCGGCACTCCTACCTGGCGCGGACGCTGGCGCGGGGCGAGCACCCGCGGCTGGCGGCGATCCTGGCGGCGGGCACGGCCGGCGCCGACCCGGACGCGTTCTTCGACCGCTCGGTCGGCCGCCTGCTCGACGGCTTCGGGGGCCGCGCCTGAAGAGCCCGACGGGCGTTCGCGCGGCCGGCCCGATCCGCGCCTCCCTCAGTGGGCGTCGAGCGTGACGGTGAAGGAGAAACGGTCGCCGCGGTAGCGGATGCGGGCCACGTCGACCGGGCGGCCGGAGTCGTCGTAGGTGACGCCCGTGTAGTGGAGGATCGGGCTGAGCAGCGGCACCTGGAGCAGCCGGGCCGTCTCCGGGTCCGCCAGGCGCGCCTCGACGGTGTCGGTGATCCGGCTGATGCGCACGCCGACCGCGTCGCGGAGCACCTTCGTCATCGGCCAGCGGGCCAGGTCGGCGACGTCGATGCGCTCGGCCACGTCCGGGCGGACCAGGTTCTCCGCCCAGTTCGTCGGCTCGCCCGACTCCCCGTCGCGGCGCAGCCGCCGGTAGGCCACCGCCTCGGCCAGGTCCGGGAAGTGCTCGGCGAGTTCGGCCGGCACCGGCTCGGGCCCGTGCCCGAGCACGGAGGTGACCTCGCCCGACTGCTGGGCGACGATGGTGTCCACCGAGCCCAGCAGCCGCACCGGCGCGCCGCGCCGGGCGCTCGGCTCGATGAACGTGCCGCGCCGCCGGTGCCGGCTGATCAGCCCCTCCGTCTCCAGCTCCTTCAGCGCCTGGCGCATCGTCAGCACGCTCACGCCGTAGTGCGCCGCGAGGGCGTCCTCGGTGGGCAGCCGCAGCGGGTCCTCGGGCCGGCGGCCGAGTATGGAGGCGCGCAGCGACTGCGACACCTGGTACCACAACGGCAGCTTGCGGTTGAGGGCGAGGGAGTCGGGGGCGAAGGTGGTCACGGGAGCTCCGCGGTCGTCAGCGACGGAAGTGGCGTTCCAGACCCTGCCATACGTCGTCGTAGCCCGTCTGCAGGTGTCCGGCGCCCGCCGCCGCGGGGGTCAGCGTGATCGGCCAGCGGGTCTCGAACATGAAGGCGAGGCCGTCGTCGACCTTGTGGGGCCGCAGCTCGGCCGCGCTCGCCCGGTCGAACGTCTCCCGGTCCGGGCCGTGCGCCGACATCATGTTGTGCAGCGACCCGCCGCCCGGGACGAAGCCCCCCTCGCCGGCGGTCTTCGCGTCGTAGGCCCCCTCGATCAGGCCCATGTACTCGCTCATCACGTTCCGGTGGAAGTACGGCGGCCGGAAGGTGTCCTCGCCCACCAGCCAGCGCGGCGCGAAGACCACGAAGTCCACCCCGGCCAGCCCGGGGGTGTCGGACGGCGAGGTGAGCACCGTGAAGACGGACGGGTCCGGGTGGTCGTAGCTGATCGACCCGATGACGTTGAAGAGCCGCAGGTCGTAGACGTACGGGACGTGGTTGCCGTGCCAGGCGACGACGTCCAGCGGGGAGTGGTCGTACGTCGCGGTCCAGAGGTTGCCGCAGTACTTGTTGACCACCTCGACCGGGCCCTCGACGTCCTCGTAGGCGGCGACGGGCGCGAGGAAGTCCCGGGGGTTGGCCAGGCCGTTGGCGCCGATCGGGCCGAGGTCGGGCAGGACGAAGGGCTGGCCGTAGTTCTCGCAGACGTAGCCGCGGGCGGTGTCGTCCAGCAGCTCGACCCGGAACCGCACCCCGCGCGGGATCAGCGCGACATGGCCCGGCTCGGCGCGCAGCAGCCCGAACTCGGTGCGCAGCAGCAGCCCGCCGTGCTCGGGCACGATCAGCAGCTCGCCGTCGGCGTCGCTGAAGACCCGCTCCATGGAGGTGTCGGCGTGGTAGAGGTGCACGGCCATGCCGGCGCGCTGGGTGGCGTCGCCGTTGCCGCCCAGGGTCCACAGCCCGGCGAGGAAGTCCGTGCCCGCGGCCGGCGCGGGCAGCGGGTTCCAGCGCAGCCGGTTGGGGTCGGGGACGGTCTCGGCGAACGGCGCGCCCCGCAGGGCGCCGTTCTCCACCCGGGTGAAGGGCGGGTGGGCGGCGGAGGGGCGGATGCGGTACAGCCATGATCTGCGGTTGGTCCGCCGGGGCTCGGTGAAGGCCGTGCCGCTGAGCTGCTCGGCGTAGAGGCCGAGCGGCGCCCGCTGGGGGGAGTTGCGCCCTTGCGGCAGGGCACCGGGCTCGGCCTCACTGGCGTGCTCGTTGCCGAAGCCGGTCGCGTACCGAAGCGCCTCGGCCGTCTTGCGTGCCCGTTCGTTGCCCGTACCGCTCATCGCGTGCTCCCGCCGCCGGTGGATCGCCGAAGGATTCCTATGGACGACCGTAGGATTCATGGCGGGGCGCGTCAATGGAAAAGGATCAGCCGGGGCCGCGCCGGTGCCACTGCGGGGACGGCAGATGGATCAGTACGAGGACGAATCCGGCCAGCGTGACGTTGCGGAGGGCGGCCTGGAGGCCGTTCCACTTGGCCGACTGCCACATCGCGAACCATTCGCCGCCTATGGCGATGAAGCCCAGCCCGAAGAGCAGCAGGAGCATCACCAGTCCCAGTGTGGTGGCCCGCCGGGCCCGGTCGAAGCCCTTCCCGGCCCGCCCCAGGCCGCGCAGCCACAGCAGCGTGGCCCCGAGGAGCACCAGCGCGCACGCCGTCTCCCAGGCGATGATGGCGACGTAGACGGCGTCCTGGACGGTGGCGTTCGTGATCGCCCGCCACATCACGTCCTCGTCCTGGAACGTGGTGTCCATGGCCAGGACGTGCCGGACGAACTCCTGGTTGGTGCCGAAGTCGGTGATGTTGCCGAAGGCGACGAGCGTGATCAGGACCGCCACCGTGGCGGTGAGCGCCGTGGCCGCCGCCGGCAGGGTGCGCTCAGCGGTCATGGGCATATGCATGCCCTCGGGGCCGGGATGCATGCCCTCGCCGGCCGGGGCGCGTGCTGTCATCGGCCGGCGCCGCGCGCCACGGCCCCTCATGGCGTCCCGGGGCGGCCTAAGCGATCGCTCAGGAGGCGGGGTATGGTGTTCGCTCCCTTCCGACGGCGACAGGGCCGGCAGCGGCCCGGAGAGCGGGGCACGCCATGAGCGCGCAGACGCAGCGCACCGAGGAGTGGGCCGACGTCACGCCCGACGCCGCCCGGCGGCTGCTGACCGCCGCCGTCGAGGCCTTCGCCGAGCGCGGCTACCACGCGACCACCACCCGGGACATCGCGGGCCGCGCCGGGATGAGTCCGGCCGCACTCTACATCCACTACCGGACCAAGGAGGAGCTCCTCTACCGCATCAGCGGCGTCGGCCACCGGCTCGCCCTCGACCTCCTGCGCGCCGCCCGCGACGGCGCCGGCACACCCGCAGAGCGCCTCGCCGACGCCGTGCGCCGCTTCGTGCGCTGGCACGCCGAACACCACACCACCGCGCGCGTGGTGCAGTACGAGCTCGGGGCGCTCGGCGAGGAGCACTACGCCGAGATCGTCGCGCTCCGCCGGGACAGCGACGGCGCCGTGCGCGCCATCATCGAGGACGGCGTCGCCGCGGGCGACTTCGACGTCCCCGACGTCCGCGGCACCACCCTCGCCGTGCTCTCCCTGTGCATCGACGTCGCCCGCTGGTTCGACGCCGGGGGCAGGCGCACCCCCGAGGAGGTCGGCGAGCTCTACGCGGGCCTCGTGCTGCGCATGGTCGGCTGCTCCGAAGGCTCCTGACGTACAGTCTCAGCCGTGTCCCAGATCCCGCACAAGGTCCAAGAACTCACCGTCGGACAACTCTCGGCCCGCAGCGGCGTGGCCGTCTCGGCCCTCCACTTCTACGAGGCCAAAGGGTTGATCACCAGCCGCCGCACCAGCGGCAACCAGCGCCGCTACAGCCGTGACGCGCTGCGCCGGGTCGCCTTCATCCGCGCGTCCCAGCGGGTGGGCATCCCGCTGGCCGCGATCGGCGAGGCACTGGACACGCTGCCCGACGGGCGCACCCCCGACCGGGCCGACTGGGCCCGGCTCTCCGGGAACTGGCGCACCGAGCTGGAGCAGCGGATAGAGCGGCTGACCCGGCTGCGCGACCGGCTCGACGGCTGCATCGGCTGCGGCTGCCTGTCCCTGTCCACGTGCGAGCTGTCCAACCCCGACGACCGCATAGGGGAGCACATTGACGGCTCGCTGCTGGGCGGCTGAGCCGCCGGGGCGCGTCCGCGGAGCCCCGCCCGGGCCCGTGGCACGCCCCCGCGTCCCTCCCGCACCGCCGCTCACACGGCCGCGTACCGCCCCGCGAAGGCGTACCGCCGGGCGGCCAGCAGCGCGGCCGGGGTGAGCACGGGCACCGGCACCACGATGCCGCAGTCCGCGCAGACCGGGCCTTCGAGGGGGTAGCGCTCCAGGTCGGTGCGCCACTCGATGCGCTCCTGGGCGCACACCGGGCAGGCGTCGCCGGGCGCGGACTCCATGGCGGCCATCACCCGGCGCAGCACGTCCGCCAGCCGGGCGTCCGGGGTGACGTCGGGCGAGGCGCACGGCACGATGTCACAGCCGCCCCAGGTGTTGCGGTGCCAGTCGTCGACGGCGCTGGGCTGGCGGATGCCGTCGTGCTTCTCGCGGCGCCGCCGGCCCGCGAACGCGGCCTCGTACGCCAGCCAGACCTCGCGCGCCTCCTCCAGCTCGGCCAGCGCGGCGATCAGCAGCGCGGGGTCGGGGGCGCGGTCGTCGGGGGCGAGACCGGCACGGGCGCACAGATGTCGCCACGTGGCCCGGTGCCCGTACGGAGCGAACCGCTCCAGGCATTTGCGCAGGGAGGTCCGCCGCAAAGCGATGGTGTTCCGTGGATTGCGCACCTCTCGGGCCAGTGCTCTGAAACCTGCCACTGCATCCCACCTCCGGCGGAGCGGACTCGGATCGACATGGAAGGGACGTATCGCGCCGCCCATCGGATCCATCGGATCTTCGGATCGCGCGCGCACGCCCCCGCTGTCGCTCTGCTACCCCCGAACGCCGGGCGAACGCCCCCTCCCCGGCGGGGCCCTCGGGTCAGCCCACGAGCCGCCCGGCCAGCAGGACCAGGCGCGCCAGCTCGCCGTGGCAGATGTCACTGTGCGCGCCGGACGGCGGCCCGCCGCGCCGGACGACCGCCGAGACGTCGACGTTCACACAGCCGGCGCCGGGCAACGGGCCCCGCAGCGCCTCGTCGAGCCGCAGCGTCGTGGTGCCCTCCACGGACTGGACGCCGTCGTGGCCCATCGCGCCCCAGCGGCGGTCGCCCGGCCCGAACGCCGAGGCGGCGTCCCGGGACAGCTCGGAGGCCAGCGGGTAGAGCACGCCCAGCGCCTGGTCGTGCCGCGAGTGGCAGCACAGCACCGGCCCGCGCACGCGGGTGTGCAGCCCCTTCAGCGCGCCCCCGCGCCCGGTGTCGAACGGCAGCCGGGGCGCGAACGCGTAGTGCGAGAAGGCGCCCTGGAGCAGGGTCAGGGAGCGCACGCACGCCGCGCCCTCCGGCAGGCCGCCGACGGCGAACGCCATGAGCCGCGCGCCGAAGCTGTGCCCCACCAGATGCACCCTCAGCTCCGGCGCCGCGTCGGCGAGGAGGCCCAGGAACGGGCCGAGGCCCCGCCGGCCGACCGTGCCCGCGCGCCGCTTCATCTCCCAGTACGAGCCCTGGCGCAGCAGTTCGAGGGCGCCGCTCCACAGGCGTCGGCCCAGGTCGCCGAAGAGCTCGGCCCGCGCCGCGTCCGGGGGCGACCCCGGCGGCGGCTCCAGCCCTGCCAGCGCGTCGGCGAAGCGCCCGCAGACGCGCGCCGGGTCGTCGGCGAACATCAGCGGCTCCGCGGCCTCCTCGGCCTCCGGCTCGGTGTCGTAGCGAAGGACGCCGTCGGAGGGGAGGTCGTACGGAAGCCCGCCCGGGCCGGCCGCCGCGTCCGGGCGGCGCGGGACGACGAGCCGGCGCACCAGGGCCGCGAACTCCTCCAGCCGGGCCGGGTCGCCGGGCCGCAGCTCCAGCAGCTCCGCCAGCCGGTCCAGCGCCGCCGCGCCGCCGGGGAAGGCCTCGGCCAGCGCCCGGAGCGTGGCGGGTTCCAGACAGGGCGCGGCGCACGGTGCCGCGGCGCCGGCGGCCGGTGCCGCGCCCGGCGCGGGGAAGTCCGGTACGGGCTCGTCCGTGAACCGCATGGACGGCCAGATCACGCCGGCGTAGCCGAGGCGCGCGGGGGACGGGGACTCCGCGAGGACGGCGGGGAAGGGGGCGAGGAAGCGGTCGTAGAGGCCGGTGGCGGTCGAGCGGTCGTTGTTCCACCCGTGCGCCAGGACCACCAGGTCGGTCAGTCCCTCCGCCCGTACCCCGCCCACCAGCGCGTCCCGTTCGTCCGGCGCCGGATCGCCGTCGGCGTCGAACGTCAGCTCCCAGTACGGCCCCACGGATATGCCCGTCATGGCGTGTCCCCCTGCCCGGTCCGGTGTGCGCGCATCGTCCTGCCGTCAAGAGGGCATGTCCAGCCTGTCCGGAGTCACTTCACCCGTACGGGAGCGGGCCGCCGCGCCCTTGTGCGCGGGGCGCGCGGAGGGAACGCTTCGGGTGGGGAGAGCGCCTCCGGCGCCCTTCCGGCACCACATACCGACCGGTTAGTCTGCCGGGGCCGTCGGGACGAGGGAGGCGCGGACGTGGTATCCGTACGGGACGCGGGAGTCGTGGTCACCGGGGCGGGGGGCGGCATCGGGGCCGCGCTCGCCCGCCGATTCGCCGCGGAGGGGGCCCGCGTCGTCGTCAACGACCTCGACGCCGCCCGGGCCGAGGCCGTCGCCCGGGAGATCGGCGCCGTCGCCGTCCCCGGCGACGCCTCCGCCGTGCTGCCCGCCACCCTGGACGCGCTCGGCGGCACCGTCGACATCTACTGCGCCAACGCCGGCGTGGCGCACCTCGGCGGCCCCGAGGCCGGTGAGGGCGCGTGGGCCACGGCCTGGGACGTCAACGTCATGGCCCACGTCCGCGCGGCCCACGCCCTGCTCCCCGGCTGGCTGGAACGGGGCGGCGGCCGCTTCGTCTCCACCGTCTCCGCCGCCGGACTGCTCACGATGGTGGGCTCCGCGCCGTACAGCGTCTCCAAGCACGCCGCCCTCGCCTTCGCGGAGTGGCTCTCGATCACGTACCGGCACCGCGGCATCGACGTCCACGCCATCTGCCCGGCGGGCGTCCGCACCGACATGCTGCGCGACACCGGGGTCGTCGGGGACATGATGCTGCGGCCCAACGCCGTGGAGCCCGAGGTCGTGGCGGACGCGCTCTTCGCGGGCATGGCCGCCGGGCGCTTCCTGATCCTCCCGCACCCCGAGGTGGCCGACTACGCCGCCGCCCGCGCCACCGACCCGGACGACTGGCTCGCGCGCATCAACCGCCTCCAGTGCAAGATCGAGGAGCTCCAGGACCAGCAGGACCAGCAGGATCACCAGGACAACCCGGACCAGCAGGACCACGAGGACCACCCCCCGGCCCCGGACCCCGCCCCGGCCCCCTGACGTTCCCGCCCCGAGGCCGGCCGCCGCACCCGCCGCACCCGTCGCCGTCGCACCCGTCGCAGAGAAGGGCCGCACCATGACCGCGCACCCCTCGTACCAGGACAAACCCTGGCTCGGCAGCCTCACCCCCGCCCAGCGCGCCCCCGTCACCCCGCGGCCCAGCCTCCTCCACGTCTTCCGCGACGCCGTCCGGCGGGCCCCCGACCGCGACGCCCTCGCCTACTTCGACGGACGGGTGACCTACCGCCGCGCCGAAGCGCTCACCGACGCGATCGCCGCCCACCTCGTGGCGCACGGCTTCCGGCGCGGCGACCGGCTGGCCGTCATGCTGCAGAACACCCCGCAGTTCGCCCTCGCCGTCCTCGGCGCCTGGAAGGCCGGCGGCGTCGTGGTGCCGGTCAACCCCATGTACAAGGACGCCGAGACCGCGCACGTCCTGCGCGACGCCGGCGTCACAGCGCTGGTCTGCGGGGACCGGGCCTGGGAGGCCTACCTGCGGCACACCGCGAGCGCCTCGCCCGTACGGATCGCCCTGACCGCCTGCGACTTCGGCCTCCAGACCCGCGACGACCCGCGGGTGCTGCCCGGCCGCCGCGCCCGGCCCCCGGAGGACGCGGACGACCTGCTGGCCGTGGCCTCGACGCCCGGCGCCATCCCGCCGCCCGACCCCCGGCCCGGCCCCGGCGACCCCGCCCTCATCTGCTACACCTCCGGCACCAGCGGCACCCCCAAGGGGGCCGTCAACACCCATGGCAACCTCGCCCACCAGGCCGAGTGGACCCGTATCAACGCCGGCCTCCCCGAGGGCAGCGGCTACTTCGCCCTCGCGCCCCTCTTCCACATCACCGGTATGGTCGCCGAGCTGTCGGCCTGCCTGGCGAACGCCGGCACCCTCGTCCTCGCCGGCCGCTTCGACGCGGGCGTCGTCCTCGACGCGTTCCTGGAGCACCGCCCCGCCTACACGGTCGGGCCCTCCACCGCCTTCACCGCCCTGCTGGCCCACCCCGCGGCCACCCGCGACCACTTCGCGTCCTTCCGGATGATCACCTCCGGCGGGGCCCCGCTGCCGCCCGCCCTCGTCGAACGGTTCCAGGACGCCTTCGGCCCGTACCTCCACAACGCCTACGGCCTCACCGAGTGCACCGCGCCCTGCGCCAGCGTCCCGCCCGGCCGCCGCGCCCCCGTCGACCCCGTCTCCGGCACCCTGGCGGTGGGCCTGCCCGGCGCCGAGACCCTCGTCCGCGTCGTCGACGACGAGGGCCGGGACGTGCCCTTCGGCGAACCGGGCGAGATCGCCGTACGCGGCCCCCAGGTCGTCCCCGGCTACTGGCGGCGGCCCGAGGAGACCGCCGGCACCTTCCCCGGCGGCGAGCTGCGTACCGGCGACATCGGCTTCATGGACACCGACGGCTGGCTCTACGTCGTCGACCGGAAGAAGGACATGATCAGCGCCTCCGGCTACAAGGTCTGGCCCCGCGAGGTCGAGGACGTCCTCCACACCCACCCCGCGGTCCGCGACGCCGCGGTCGTCGGCGTCCCCGACGCCTACCGCGGCGAGACGGTCAAGGCCTACGTCAGCCTGCGCCCCGGCGCCGGGGCCGCCCCGGCCGAGCTCGTGGACCACTGCCGGGAGCGGCTGGCGGCGTACAAGTACCCGCGCGAGGTGGAGATCCTCCCCGAGCTGCCGCGGACCGCGAGCGGGAAGATCCTGCGCCGGGAACTGCGGGCGCGGTCACGGGACTAATGTGCGGGGCGTGCACGGGGCACAGCGGCGGAAGGGCGGGTGGCGGCGATGACGACCAGGACGGCTGCGGCCGGGACGACGGACAACGGCACGAGGCCGGTGCCGCGGCGGCTGCTGGCCGCCGCGACCCGGCTGTTCGCGGAGCGCGGCTACGACCGCACGTCCGTCCAGGAGATCGTGGAGGCGGCGGGCGTCACCAAGGGCGCGCTGTACCACTACTTCGGTTCCAAGGACGACCTGCTGCACGAGGTCTACGGGCGGGTGCTGCGGCTCCAGCAGGAGCGGCTGGACGGCTTCGCGGGCGCCGACGCGCCGGTGGAGCAGCGGCTGCGGGCCGCGGCGGCCGACGTGGTGGTGACCACCATAGAGAACCTCGACGACACGAAGATCTTCTTCCGGTCCATGCACCACCTGGGCCCGGAGAAGTGCCGCCAGGTGCGCGCCGAACGCCGCCGCTACCACGAACGCTTCCGCGCCCTGGTCGAGGAGGGGCAGCGCACCGGTGTCTTCAGCTCGGCGACCCCGGCCGACCTGGTGGTGGACTACCACTTCGGCTCCGTCCACCACCTGGGCAGCTGGTACCGCCCCGAGGGCGCCCTCACCCCGCAGGAGGTCGCCGACCACCTGGCGGACCTGCTGATGCGGGCCCTGCGGCCGTAGCGGGGGCGAGGGCGCCGGCGTCAGCTGTACCGGTTCAGCTCGCGCCGGGCCAGCGAGCGCTGGTGGACCTCGTCCGGGCCGTCCGCCAGCCGCAGGGTGCGCGCGGCGGCCCAGAGCTCGGCCAGCGGCAGGTCCTGGCTCACCCCCGCGGCGCCGTGCAGCTGCACCGCCTTGTCGAGGATGTCCACGACCGTGCGCGGAGTGGCGATCTTGATGGCCTGGATCTCGGTGTGGGCGCCCTTGTTGCCGACGGTGTCCATCAGCCAGGCGGTCTTCAGCACCAGCAGCCGCAGCTGCTCGACGGCCACCCGGGCGTCCGCGATCCACTCCCGCACCACGCCCTGCCCGGCGAGCGGCCCCCCGAAGGCCGTACGGGTCAGTGCCCGTCGGCACATCAGCTCGATCGCGCGCTCGGCCATGCCGATCAGGCGCATGCAGTGGTGGATGCGGCCGGGCCCGAGCCGCGCCTGGGCGATGGCGAAGCCGCCGCCCTCCTCCCCGACGAGATGGTCCGCGGGCACCCTGACGTCGTCGAAGACCACCTCGGCGTGGCCGCCGTGGTAGTGGTCCTCGTAGCCGTAGACCGTCATCGCCCGGCGGATCTCCACACCGGGCGTGTCACGCGGCACCAGCACCATCGACTGCCGGCGGCGGACGTCCGGGCCGTCGGGGTCGGTCGCGCCCATCACGATCAGGACCCGGCAGTCCGGGTGGAGGGCACCGGAGATGTACCACTTGCGGCCGTTGATCACGTAGGAGTCGCCGTCCCGGGCGATCCGCGTCCTGATGTTCGTCGCGTCGGAGGACGCCACCTCCGGCTCGGTCATCGCGAACGCCGAACGGATCCCGCCGGCCAGCAGCGGCCGCAGCCAGCGTTCGCGCTGCTCCGCGCTGCCGAACTGCGCCAGCAGCTCCATGTTCCCGGTGTCGGGCGCCGCGCAGTTGAGGGCGGTCGGGGCCAGCTGGGGGCTGCGGCCGGTGATCTCGGCCAGCGGGGCGTACTGGAGGTTGGTGAGCCCGGCGCCGTACGTCGCGTCCGGGAAGAACAGATTCCACAGCCCGCGCCGCCGCGCCTCGGCCTTCAGCTCCTCGACGACCGGCGGCACGTCCCACGGCGAGGGGAGCGCGGCCCGCTGCTCCTCGACGACGGCCTCCGCCGGGTACACGTGCTCGTCCATGAAGGCCAGCAGCCTGCCGCGCAGCTCCTCGGTGCGGGCGTCGAACGCGAAGTCCATGGGGTTCAGCCCTTCTGCAGGGTGGTCAGGCCGTTGCGGACGAAGAGCGGGACGAGCTCACCGATGCGGTCGAAACCCGCGCCGACGGTCCGTCCCAGGGTGTGGCGGTAGTGGATGCCCTCGAGGATCACGGCGAGCTTGAAGTAGGCGAAGGCCGTGTACCAGGGCAGCGCCGCGATGTCGCGGCCGGAGCGGGCCGCGTACCGCTCCGCGATCCCGGCCGGGCCGGGGTGGCCGGGGGCCTCGCCCGTGGCGCCGAGCGGCGAGCCGGGGACCGGCCGCTGCTCGCTGTACATCACCAGCAGGCCGAGGTCGGTGAGCGGGTCCCCGAGGGTGGACATCTCCCAGTCCAGCACGGCTCGGACGGTGTCGTCGGGGCCGATCAGCACGTTGTCGAGACGGTAGTCGCCGTGGACGACGGCCGGCGCGGGGGAGGACGGGACCGCCGCGCCCAGCGCCGCGCGCAGCTCGTCGATCCCCGCCAGGTCACGGCTGCGGGAGGCCTCCAGCTGCGTGCCCCACCGGCGCAGCTGCCGCTCCAGGAAGCCGTCGGGCCGCCCGAAGTCCGCGAGCCCGGCCGCCGCCGGGTCCACCGCGTGCAGCGCGACGAGGGTGTCGACGAGCCCGTGGACGACCGCGCGGGTGCGCTCGGGCCCGAGCGAGGCCAGCTGCGCCGCCGAGCGGTACGGCGTGCCCTCGACGAACTCCATGACGTAGAAGGGCGCCCCGAGCACCTCCTCGTCCTCGCACAGCAGCACCGTCCCCGGCACCGGGACGGGCGTCGGCCGCAGCGCGGTCATCACCCGGTGCTCGCGGCTCATGTCGTGGGCGGTGGCGAGGACGTGGCCCAGCGGCGGGCGGCGCACGGCCCAGGTGCGCACGCCGTCGGTGACGGCGTAGGTGAGGTTGGACCGGCCCCCCTCGATCAGCTCGGCCGTCAGCTCCCCGGCCACCAGGCCGGGCCGCTCCCGGTCCAGATGGGCCCGCAGCCGCTCCGGGTCGAGTCCGGGGGGATTGCCCTTGCTCATCGCACGCTCCTCGCGGGGGAGTTGGCCGGTAGGTCCGGGGCCATCATGCCGACCGGTCGGTATGCCGTCCAGGGGTCCCCCGGTCCGGAATCCGGACGGGGGAGGGAGAGGGGTTGGGCCGGCCGGCCGGCGTAAGGCGTCAGGCGTGGCAGGCGATCGGGCGGCCGCCGTTCATGGTCTCCATGTCGGCCAGGACGGTGGGCATGTCGAGCGGCGCGGCGGCGGGGACGCCGTCGAGCTCGGCGTAGGCCCGGTGGAGGTTGGCGACCAGGCGCTCGCTCTCGCGCAGCGACGCGAACTCGCCCAGGTCGGCGGCGAGCGCGGCCTCCAGCGGGGTGCGGCCGGCCGCCCGGGACGCGCGGGCCAGCTCGTCGACGAAGCGCAGATAGGCCTCGATCGTGTCGTAGACGCCGGGGTCGGTCACCCGGCCGTGGCCCGGGACGACGACGGACGCGTCGAGGGTGCGCAGCACCTCGACGGCGCGCAGCGAGCCGCTCAGCGAGCCCATGAGGAGGAAGGGGGTGCCGCCGTGGAAGACGAGGTCGCCGGTGAAGACGATGCCGTGGCCGGGCAGGTGGACGATGGTGTCGCCGGCGGTGTGGGCCGGGCCGGGGTGGATCAGCCGCACCTCGGTGTCGCCCATGTGGAGGGTGAGGTCGTCGGTGTAGGTGAGCGTCGGGGCGGTGACCTCGACGTCGCCGTACTCGACCTCCGGCCACATGCCGTGCAGCTGGAGGCCCGCGGCGAGCACCTCGCGCCGGCAGTCGGTGTGCCCGACGACGGTGGCCTCGGGGGTGAAGACACAGTTGCCGTAGGTGTGGTCGCCGTGGTGGTGGGTGTTGACCACGAGCGAGGGGCGCGGGGCGCCGCTCGCGGTCACCGCGTCGGCCAGCCTCCGGGCCCGCCGCTCGGTGGCCGCCGTGTCGATCAGCAGGGTCCGGCCGCCGCCGGTGACGAATCCGGCGTTGTTCAGGCACCAGCCGCCGTCGGGCTGGATGTAGGCGGTCACTCCCGGGGCGAGCGCGACGGTGTACGGCTCGGTGGCCTCCGCCGCGGGGGCGGGTGCGGTGGTGTGCGTCCTGGTCATACGAGGCCCTCCCGTGCCGTGTGCCGCCCCGGCCGGGCGGATCCGATCACCCGTCAGAATACGGGCGCCGCGCGGAGGAAGGGCGGTTCCGGCGGACGGGATCGGGCCCTTCCGGCGGGCCGGACCGGGGCCGCCGCCGCGTACCGCGCCGGGGAGCACCGTGAACCCTGGAGGTTAAGGTCATGAACTATTCACTTGACCATCTGAAGTATCTGCCTCTATCGTCCTCTGGTTGCTTGACGACCTCAAGCATCCACGTCGTGAAGTAAATGTCGGGCAACGCGAAGGAACACCCCCCTCCCATGACCTCCCAGGCCCCCGCCGCCCCGCCGGGCACCCGGCGCAACGAGACCGTCGTCGTCTTCGCGCTGAGCCTCGCCGCCATGGTCGTCTCGATGATGCAGACGCTGGTCGTGCCGATCCTCGGCCTCATCCAGAACGACCTGGAGGCCACCTCCGCCGACGTCAGCTGGGTCACCACCGCGACCCTGCTGTCCGCCGCCGTCTTCACCCCGCTGCTCGGCCGCTTCGGCGACCAGCACGGCAAGAAGAAGACCCTGGTGGCCGTCCTGGTCGTCATGGTCGCCGGCTCCGTCCTCGCCGCCGTGACCCACTCCCTGCTCTGGCTGATCGTCGGCCGGGTGCTCCAGGGCGCCGCCACCGCGATCTTCCCGCTGGCGCTGTCCGTGCTCCGCGAGGAGATCCGCCCGGCCCGGCTGCCCGGCGCCATGGCCATGGTCAGCGGCACCCTCGCCTTCGGCAGCGGCCTGGCGCTCGTCGCCACCGGCCTGCTCACCTCCGGCGACGACCCCGACTACCGCAGCGCCTTCTGGCTGGCCACCGGCCTCGCCACGCTCGCCCTCATAGCCGTCGCCACCCTCGTCCCCGCCACCCGGGAGACCACCGGCGGCCGTACCGACGCCCTCGGCGCGCTCACCCTGGCCGCGACCCTGGTCCTGCTCCTGCTGCCCATCACCCAGGGCCACGAGTGGGGCTGGTCCTCCGCCCGCACCGTCGGCTGCTTCGCCGGCGCCGCCGTCATGGCCGCCGTCTGGACGCTGGTCGAGCGCCGGGTGCGCGAGCCCCTGGTGGACATGCGGATGTTCGCCCACCGGCCGGTGCTCTTCGCCAACCTCGCCGGCCTGCTCGTCGGCTTCGGCTCCTTCGCCCTCTTCATCGGCGTCTCGTACCTCGTGCAGATGCCCGAGCGGATCGCCGGCTACGGCTTCTCGGCCGGCGTGCTGCGCGCCTCGGTGGAGTACCTGCTGCCCAGCACCGTCGTCTCGCTCCTCGCCGCGCCCGTCGGCGGCCAGCTCGTCCGCCACAAGGGCCCCCGCCCGGTGCTCCTCCTCGCCTCGTTGATCGGCACCGTCGGCTTCGTGTGGATCGCCCTGGACCACAGCCACACGGTCTCCGTGATCGCCGCCGGCATGTGCGTCGGCGCCGCCATCAGCCTGGGCTACGCGGCCATGCCCGCCGTGATCGTCGCCAGTGTGCCGCACGAGCAGACCGGCATCGCCAACGGCATCAACTCCATCTCCCGCTCGACCGGCAGCGCCATCGGCAGCGCGATGATCACCACCGTGCTGGCGTCCAAGAGCCTGGAGCACCTGCCCCCGGGCGCGCCCAAGCTGCCCGCCGAGAGCCAGTTCACCCTCACCTTCGTCATCGCCGGCACGGCCTTCGCGCTGGTCGCCGTGGTGGCGTGGCTCGGGCTGCGCCGCATCGGCACCCTGCGGCCGGCCGCCGCGGTGGCGGACGCCGCTCCGGCGGCCGAGGCTGGGACCGCGGACCGCGCCGCGCAGATCATGAAGGAGACCGCACGATGAAGGCTGTGAGCTACCGCTCCTACGGCGGCCCCGAGGTCCTGGAGTACGGCGAGCTGCCCGCCCCCCACCCCGGCCCGGACTCCGTCCTGATCGAGGTCAGGGCGGCCGCGGTCAACCCCGTCGACTGGAAGGCCCGGGAGGGCTACCTCGGCGGCATGATCGACGCCGTCTTCCCCGTCGTCCCCGGCTGGGACGTCGCCGGCGTCGTCGTCGCGCCGGGCGCCGACACCCCCGAGTACCAGGTGGGCGACGAGGTCATCGGCTACGTCCGCGAGGACTTCCTCTCCCGCGGCACCTTCGCCGAATACGTCGCGGCGCCCGTGCGCACCCTCGCCCGCAAGCCCGCCAACCTCAGCTTCACCGAGGCCGCGGCGCTGCCGCTGGCCGGGCTGACCGCCTACCAGTGCCTCAAGGCCACCGGCGCCGGCGAGGGCGACACCGTCCTGGTCCACGCGGCCGCCGGCGGCGTCGGCTCCATGGCCGTCCAGCTCGCCCGGCACCTGGGCGCCCGCGTCATCGGCACCGCGAGCGAGCGCAACCACGACTACCTGCGCGCGCTGGGCGCCGAGCCCGTGACGTACGGGGACGGTCTCACCGAGCGGGTACGGGCCCTGGCGTCCGGCGGCGTGGACGTGGTCCTCGACCTCGTGGGCGGCGGCGTCGTCCAGGACGCGCCCCGCGTCACGGCCGACGGCGCCCGCCTGGTCTCCATCGCCGACCCGGCGGTGGCGGAGCTCGGCGGCCGCCTGCTGTGGGTCCGCCCGGACGCCGAGGACCTGACGGCCCTCGGCAGGCTGGCGGAGCAGGGCGTCCTGTCGGTGGAGGTGGCCCGCGTCTTCCCGCTGGAGAAGACGGCCGACGCCCACCGCCTCAGCGCCGAGGGCCACACGCGCGGCAAGATCGTCGTCACGGTGCCGTAGCGCGTCCGCGCGGGGGCACGAACGGGGGCGCCCCCCGGCCCCGGCCACGCCCTCCGGGCGCGGGGCCCTCCACGGGTCCGGTCGCGGACGCGGCCCGACGCGGACGCGCCCGACGCGGGCACGTCCGTGCGGGACCGCCCGGTCCGGTCGGTGGGTCGCCGTCGCCCGGCGGGGGCCCCGGGCCCGTACGCGCGTCGCGTCGCCGGGCGCGCTTCCGTACGTCCGGTAGGGATGGCCCCGGCTGGTCGGTGGGTCGCCGTCGCCCGGCGGGGGCCCCGGGCCCGTACGCGCGCCGCGTCGCCGGGCGCGCTGCCGTACGTCCGGTACGGGGGGCGGCCCGCCACCGTGTGCCGCCACCGCCGGGACGCGTCCCGACGCCGGGCGCCCGGGCCAGGGCACGGCCGGTCCGGCGCGCCCGACTGGGTCCGATCGCGCGGGGCGGCCCCGGCTGGTCGGTGGGTCGCCGTCGACCGGCGGGGGACCCGGGCCCGTACGCGCGCCGCGTCGCCGGGCGCGCTCCGGTACGTCCGGTACGGGGGGCGGCCCTCCGAGGTGCCGCACCGGCCACCGCCGGGACGCGCCCCGGCGCCGGGCGCCCTAGCGCGGGCGCGCCCGGTGTTCGCGCAGTCGCCGGTACGCCTCCAGCCCGTCCGGTACCCACTCCCAGGCGTCCAGGCGGGCCAGCACCTCCTCCTCCGGCAGGAAGTCCCACCAGGCGACCTCCTCCTCCTGCGGCGACACCGGCAGGTCGCAGCGGACCTCGTACACCGCCGACCACCACCGCCCGCCCGGCCCCTCGTACAGGAACCGGAACAGCGGGGTGGGCGTCGGCAGCCCGCTGACCCCCAGCTCCTCCTCCGCCTCGCGGAGGGCGGCCTCGTCGTACGTCTCGCCCGTGCCCAGGACCCCGCCCACGAACATGTCGTACCGCGAGGGGAAGACGAGCTTGCGGTCGGTGCGGCGGTGGACGAAGAGCCGCCCGCCCGCGTCCCTCGCCTGGACGAAGACGCAGCGGTGGATCAGGCCCTTCGTGTAGACCTCGCCCCGCGGCGCGCGCCCCGTCACCCGGTCGTCCTCGTCGACGACGTCCAGCACCTCGTCGGCCGCCGACGGCTGCGGCTGCTGATCGCTCATACGGCCATCCAACCAGCTAGCCCGCGCGCGGCACGCGGCGGCGTCAGCGCGGCTGGAGGTCCCGCTCCCGGTCCGTCTCCGTCATCCCCGACGGCATCGCCGGATGGCGCCCGATCAGCACGATCCCGCACACGATCGCCACCAGCCCCGCGGCCTCCCAGGCCAGCGCCCCCGGCGTGGTCCGCAGCCGGTCGCCCAGGAAGCCCACCCCGCAGACGATCCCGGCGAGCGGCTGGGCCGCGGTCAGCGCGGGCAGCGACATCCGCAGCGGCGCCGTCTCGAAGGCGCTCTGCACCAGCAGCAGCGCGGTCACGCCCAGCGCGGCCACCGCGTACGGCTGCCAGCTGGTGAACAGCGCCGTCCAGCCGCCGTGGTCCAGGCGGTCGCCGGTCACCCGGGTGAGCGCGTCCTGGACGCCGTACAGCAGCCCGGCGGCGACGGCCAGCAGGGCGGCCTCGGTGCTCATCCGCACCCGTTTGGAGACGGCCGCGAGCAGCAGCGCCCCGCCCACCATCAGCCCGACGATCAGCCAGTGGCGCAGCGGGTCGGTGACCGTGGCGCCGCCCTCCGGCCGGCCCGCCACGATGAACGCGGCCACGCCGCCCGCGAGCAGCCAGAGCCCGGACCAGCCCGTGAGGCCCAGCGACTGCCTGGTCAGCACGCGGGAGAGGGCCATCGCGAACAGCAGGTTCGTCGCCATGAGCGGCTCGACCAGCGACACCTCGCCCCAGTTGAGCGCGAGCGCGCCCAGGACCATGCCGCACACCATGAAGGCGATGCCCGCGAGCCAGCGCGGCATGCGCACGAGGTCCAGCAGCAGCCGGAAGGAGAGGAAGTCGCTCATGGGGGCCCGCTGCGCGGCGTTCTGCTGCAGCACGAACCCCACGCCCAGACAGCACGCCGCGCTCACGGCGAAGGCGAAGACCATCACGTCGCGCACCTCAAGACCGTGCGGTCGTCGGAGACTTGACAGGGAAACGATAGCCGCCCCGGGGGCGGTGTGACGTCTGGGTACCCCCCTTTCGGCCGTTCATCCGGGTCGTGCGGGAACGCCTCCGCGGCCCCTTCCGCACCCCCAGTGTCGAACATGCGTGCAGTGAACATATGCACGCACACTGAAGGGGTTCCTCCGCAAGCGGTGCCGGACCTCACCGGTCCCGCAACGTGAGCCGACGGTACGTTACTTGACGTTATGTCAGCATCAAGATCGGTCTTGACGCGGAGCAGTGACTACCGGTTTGCTGTGCGTGATCGTGACAGCCTGTCCGCCGGCGCCCCGGCCCGGCGCCGGAGGGGGACGCACGCCGTGGAGGGAGCCCGCAGATGACGCCCTCCCTGGGCCGCGCGCGGAGCAAGGACGGGCCCGCGTTCGACCCGGCCCTCGACGACCACGACCTCGCCGCCGCCCGCGACGCCCTGGCCCGGGGCCGCTGGGCCGACGCCCGCCGCCTCCTCGCCCGCACCGGCGACGACTGGGACCGCCGCGGCCACCGCCTCGTCGTCCTCGCCGAGGGCCCCACGAGCGCCGCCTGGGCCCGCGAATGGCGGCTGGCCGAGCCCGACAGCGCCGACGCCGCCACCCTCCTCGCCTGCGCCGCCGTCGTCCGCGCCGTCCACGGCAGGGACCACCCCGACGCGGCCCGCGCCCTGTGCCAGGAGGCGGCCAGGATGGCGCCGCGCGACCCCACCCCCTGGCTCGGCGCCCTGATCCTCGCCCACCGCACCGGCACCGCCGCCGAACGCGTCCGCGCCTTCGACCAGGTGCGCGCCCGGCACCGCGACCACCACCACGCCCACCACCTCATGGCCGCCTGCCTGGCCGAGCACCAGGAGGGCGACCGCGACGACCCGCTGCACGAGGTCTACGACTTCGCCGCCTGGGCCGCCGAGCAGGCCCCCGCCGACTCGCCCCTGGCCGTCCTGCCCGTCGTCGCCCACGCCGAGCGCTACCGCGTCCTCGCCCGCGCCGGCCTCGAACCCCCCGACCCGGCCCGCTCCCGGCACTGGACCACCCGGCGCGCCCGCCAGGTCATGAAGGCCGCCTTCGACTGGTGGCTGGAATGGGACGTCGACGACGTCGACGACACGGGCCACCCCGAAGCCACGGGCGACGCCGGCCACGCCACCGCCCACCCCCGCCGCAAGGTCGACCTCAACTACCTCGCCCACGCCAAGCTCCACGAGGGCCGGCCCGCCGAGGCCGCCGCCCTCCTCACCCGCATCGGGCCGCACGCCACGCCCGCCCCCTGGTCCTTCCCCGACCGGGACCCCAAGAAGGCCTTCAGGGCCGCCCGCCGCGCCGCCCTCGGCGCCTCCTGAGCCGGCCCCCACCCCCAGGAAGGACCACTTCCGTCATGTGCACGGGCACCACCAGCGAGATCCGCACCTTCAAGGGGCGCGGCCCGCGCCTGGGCGCCGGCCGCATCGGCGCGGCCGGCCTCCTGCTCTCGGTCGTCGCGGCCAGCGCCCCCCTCATGGTGACGGCCGGCGTCATGCCCACCACGTACGGGACCATGGGCATCGTCGGCCAGCCCCTGCTCTACGTCGTGCTCGGCGCCGTCCTGACCCTCTTCGCCTTCGGCTACGCCGAGATGAGCCGGCACGTCCACAACGCCGGCGCCTTCTACGCCTACATCGCCCGCGGCCTGGGCGGCACCGCCGGAGCCGCCGCCTCCGTCGTCGCCCTGGTCGCCTACAGCGCCCTCCAGGTCGGCATGTACGGCATCTTCGGCCACGAGCTCGCCACCCTGCTGCGCGACCGCCTCGGCGTGGACATCCCCTGGTGGGCGCCCGCGCTGGCCGCCGTCGCCGCCGTCGCCTTCCTGGGCTGGCGCAAGATAGGCCTCAGCGTCAAGGTCCTCGGCGTGCTGCTGCTCGCCGAATGCGCGATGGTCGCCGCCTTCGACCTCGCCGCCGTCCTGAGGCCCGGCGCCGACGGCCTGTCCCTCCACGCCTTCGACCCGGCCACCCTCTCCGGCGCCGGCCTCGGCACCGCGCTCTCCTTCACCATCGCCTCGTTCGTCGGCTTCGAACAGGCCGCCGTCTACGCCGAGGAGACCAGCCGCCCCCACGTCGTCGTCGCCCGCGTGACCTTCCTCGCCGTCGGCTTCGTCGCCCTCTTCTTCGCCGCCGGCTCCTGGGCCCTGAGCGTGGCCGCCGGCCCCTCCCGGATCGTCGAGGCCTCCCGGGAGGCCGGCCCCCGCCTGCTCTTCGAGCTCACCGCCGACCGGCTCGGCGCCGGCTTCAGCGACGTCATGCACCTCTTCTACGCGACCGGCACCTTCGCCGCCATGCTCAGCTTCCACAACGTCGTCGCCCGCTACGCCTTCGCCATGGGCCGCGAGGGCCTGCTGCCCGCCGCCGTCAGCCGCACCGCCCCCGCCGGCGGCGCCCCCGCCCACGGCTCGCTGCTGCAGACCGCCGTCTCGGTCGTGACCGTCTGCGCCTTCGCCGCCACCGACGACCGCCCGCGGGGCGACCCCACCACGCCCGTCATCCGCCTCTTCACCTGGACCGGCAACATCGGCGCCCTGGGCGTCATCCTCCTGATGGCGGCCACCAGCGCAGCCGTGATCGCCTTCTTCGCCCGCCGCGGCGCGGCCCGCGCCCACGCCCCCCGCCTGGCCGCCTCCGCCGTCTCGGGCCTGGCCCTGCTGGTCATCGCCGGCTACACGGTCAAGGACTTCGGCATCCTCCTCGGCACCGACCCCGGCCCCGTCATGCGCTGGGCACCACCGGCCGTCATCGGCCTCGCCGCCCTGGCCGGCCTGGCCCACGGCCTGATCCTCAAGACGACGCGCCCCACGACCCACGCCCGCATCGGCCAGGGCAACGAGGCCTTCCAACTGGCCAGAGCGGCCGAGGCCACGGCCCGCTGCGAGGAGCGGGCGGCGGGGCCGGGAACAGCGGGAAACCTCGGATGAACCGGGCCTTCAGGTGAGGGACGCCAACGCCCCGCTATGAGTGAACGTGCCTCGGCTCCCCGCACCGCCCCCTGCGAGCACCGCTCGAAGGCTCGGCCGTACAGCTCGACCTGGCTGGGCTGCGTGAGGGTGGAAGCCGTCCAACGTGTCCGCGTGCACCCTGGTGTCGTCGAAGATCGTGAAGGTCGGCATGGGCCACATGACGCGCTGAGCCGAGAACGGGATGATGCCCACGGCGACGTTCTGGAGATCCATGACCGCGAGCAGGTGACCGAGATGTGCCGCCATGGTTTCGACGCCGCACAGCCGATACCGCAGCACCGCTTCCTCCAGGACGAAGGAGAAGCGGTGCGCGCCGTTGCCCAGCACGGCATTGCGTCTGATGCGGGCCGCTACCGCATCGGCCACATCGTCCGGTGTTCCCCGGAAACCCGCGATGGACGACAGCAGGGCAGTGGCGTATCCGGGAGTGTGGAGGAATCCAGGAATCACGTCGGACACATAGACCCGGAACAGCTTTGTTCGCTGGTACAGGTCTGCTGTGGTCTCCTGCAAACGCCGGAGACCGCTCCGCTGGAGTTGCTTCCACTGCACGTGAGCATCGGCGGACTGCCTGTTTGCCGCGACCAGGTCGGCGACCTGGTCATCGGCGGCACAGGCTCGGCACCACGCTCCGATGTCCTGGTCGGAGGGAGACGTCCTGGCGTTCTCGATCCGGGACGACTTCGATTCCGACCATCCGCACCTGGCGGCCAGCTCCCGCCCGCTGATCCCCGCGTCCTTCCGGATCTCACGCAGACGACCGGCGATCTCTTCGCGAGTCCTCTGAACGCGTGAGGAGGGATGTGGGGGCATGGAGCCGGCCTTCGTCAGATCTCGTACAGGTGGTGCGGGATCGATCGCTCCCAGACTGTCTCGAAGGCAACGGAGCACAGCTTCACGGTGTCCGGGTCGTCGGTGATCTCGTCCTCGACCACCACTCCGTCACCGGAGAAGTGGTGCACCCGGAGAAGCGCGCCGTCGAACAGCCAGAAGTCATTCCCGGGCAACGGGATGCTCGTGGCCCGTCGCCGTGGCAGCCACCGGACCTCTTCGCCCGCCGTGATGTTGGCATGCGTGACGTAGTGCTCCCATCGGATGTACTCCGACACGGGCTCCGAGACAATCCGGGCGCGCCGGATCACCACGCCTCGGGCCACCGTGTCCCTGATCAACTGATCGTAGGGATGCCACCAGGCCTCACGATCCTCCCAGCTGATCCGCTCGCCCCGCTTCCACGACTCGAACCGGTCGGTGGGGGCGTAGAAGTCACGCAGCTCCAGATGGACGGCCGACCGCTCGCGCCGACCCAGCAGCTCAGCGAAGCCGGGCTCGCTCGACGGCATCGTGATCCCGGTCGGTGTCAGGGTCGATCCCGATGAACTCTACGGCCATGGCTGACTCCCTGGTCCACGCGTTTGCTCGGGCTTGCATGAGCGTTGCCGAACAGCAGAGATGGCGTCAATGGTGCGACTGGCCATGCCGATTGGCGTGCAGGCTCGTGCAAGGTCGTGGCGCCCCGCGTTCACCGCTTTCTACCGTCGGTCCCATCGCCCCCGGACGTGACCGGAGCCCTGTCCCTGCCGCTGAGCAACGGGAAGGGCTGCTGCGGGCGGGATACACAACGGCGCGGGCACCGGCTCCCGTGTCGCGCGAACGTTCGACAGGAAGGAGCGCACGAGAATGGGTAAGCAGAACGAAGACGGCTGGGACCCGCACGCCAACCAGGATCAGGCGACCGATCCCGACACCCGCGCTTCGCAGAACGGGGACGTGTGCAGCAGCATGGCCGACGACGAGGACCGCGAAGGGAAGTAGCGCCCGTGATCCACGGCGAGAACCTGGCGAAAGACCTGCGGCGTGACCACGGCTTCATTCACGTCGGACGTACCAGGGACGGCAAGGCCGTGGTCATGCGCAAACGCGACAAGTGGACCGTGGTCCCTCTGCGCTGGCTCACCGAAGACGCTGTGGACACCATCAAGGCGCAGGCCGGGATCAGCCTCGTGTGAGTCCGCGAACGAATGAACGCCCCCGCCGGAATCGGCGGGGGCGTTCTTCTTCGTCAGGACGTCTCCTCCAGCCCCTTGCTCACCCGGCGCGAGACCGTGAACGCGTAGAGGTCCAGTACCCCCGGCGGCTCCGCCAGGCCCGGGCCGCCGGATCGTACCCAGGTGGCGATGTCCGTCAGTGCGTCGTCGTCGTTGACCAGGCCCAGCCACACGGGCCGGCCGCCGGCCGCGCGGCCCGCCGCCGAGGGCTGGACCACCATCACGTTGGCCTGGTCGCACACGTCCAGGCACTCCGAGGCGCGCACCAGGGCCGCGTCGCCCACGGCCTCCCGCAGGCGGCGGGTCTGCCCGGCGTGGTCGACGCCGGGCACCTTGCTCGGGTCGCCGCAGCAGCAGCCCCGGCACACCGTGATCCGGCAGGTCGCGGCGGAGGGGGCGGGGACGCGGGCGCTCGTGGAGATCATCCGGCAGATGATACGCACGGCCGGTCGAGGGGCCCCGGGCGTCGCCTCAGGCGAACTCCGGTTCCGGGGCGGCCGGGCCGCCCAGGGCGTCGCGGCGGCTCGGCATCCGCAGGGAGACCATGCGGCGCCAGCCGCCGAGGCGTTCGTAGGCGTGGACGGCGCGGATGCCCGCCGCCAGGCCGGCCGCCTTGGGGCGGGGCCAGCGCAGGATGCGGCCCATGTGGCCCATGACGGCGAGGCTGACGTCGCGGTAGACGGCGATCTCGGCGAGCGCGCTCTCCCGCAGCAGCCGCTGGATCAGGCGGCCGTGGCCGGCCGCGGCCAGCCGTAGCAGTTCCTCGTGGCAGTAGGCGAGGTGGTTGGTCTCGTCGTGGCAGATCATCCGGATGGCCTTGCCGACCTCGGGGTGGTCGCCGAAGTGGTGGGTGAGCATCTCCATCTGGTCCGCGGCGCGTTGCTCGGTGACGCGGCTGTGGGCGAGGTAGGCGATGATGTCGTGCTCGGTGAGGGGGGTGTCGGCGCGCAGCTTGGTGTGCGGCAGGCCGATGCCCTCGCGTTCGAGGATCATCGTGTAGTCGGTCTCCGGCGGGACGTCGAGCCGGGGCAGGCCGCGCTTGTGCAGGAGGGCCTCGAAGATCCGGCCGTGCTTGTCCTCGTCCGCGCCGTGCCGGGCGATCCTGGGGGCGAGGGTGCGGCAGCTCTCGGGCACGAGGACGGCGATCCGGCCGTTCTCCCAGCCGCCCTGGTGCTCGCCGCCGGCGGCGATGGAGCAGAACAGCTGGTAGGCGTCGTCGTTGTCGAGGATTTCCTGGAAGACACTTCTGGCCGTGATCATCGCCTCACCTCCGTAGCCACTCCAGTCAAGTGGCGGGCGGAGGGGGCGGCAATCAGGGGCAGCCGCACGCTCGGCCGAACGGGGGATTTCGTACGGGGATTCCAGGGGTGCCCGGCGCGTAACCTCGCGGGCGTGCGGCCGTTGTGCTCGGTGTCGGCCGTGGCGGGGAAGACGACCCCCGAGCCCCCACCACGGCCGCGGCCCTCCTCGGGGCTACGCCAGGCCGGCCCGCTCCAGGGCCTCGACGCCGGCGCGCAGGCTCGCGATCCGCTCGTCCAGCGTGAAGCCGGCCGGGGCCAGCGACAGGGTGGTCACCCCGGCCTCGGCGTAGGCCGTCATCCGGTCGGCGATGCGTTCCACGGAGCCCAGCAGGCTGGTGGAGTCGATCAGCGCGCGCGGCACGGCCGCGGCGGCGCCCGCCTTGTCGCCGGAGAGGTACTTCTCCTGGATCTCGGCCGCCTCCTTCTCGTAGCCCATGCGGCACGCCAGCTTGTTGTAGAAGTTCTGCTTCGCGCTGCCCATGCCGCCCACGTAGAGGGCGGTGTACGGACGGAAGAGGTCGGCGAGGGCGTCGACGTCGTCGCCGAGGGCCATGGGCACGGTCGGGACGAGGTCGAAGCCGTCGAGGTCCTTGCCCGCCTTGGCGCGGCCGGCGCGCAGCGCGCCCAGGGTGGTCTCCTCGGCGTGCTCCGGGGCGAAAAAGACGACGAGGGCGCCGTCGGCGATCTCGCCGGTCTGCTCCAGGTTCTTCGGGCCGATGGCCGCGATGTACAGCGGGATGTGCTCGCGCACCGGGTGCACGGTGAGCTTGATCGGCTTGCCCGGGCCGTCCGGCAGCGGCAGCGTCCAGTGCTCGCCCGCGTGGGTGACGCGCTCGCGGGCCATGGCCTTGCGCACGATCTCGACGTACTCGCGGGTGCGGGCGAGCGGCTTGTCGAACTTCACGCCGTACCAGCCCTCGGAGACCTGGGGGCCGGAGACGCCGAGGCCCAGCCGGAACCGGCCGCCGGAGAGCGAGTCCAGGGTGGCCGCCGTCATCGCCGTCATGGTGGGCGTACGGGCCGGGATCTGGAGGATCGCCGAGCCGACGTCGATGCGCTCGGTCTGCGCCGCCACCCAGGACAGCACGGTCGGCGCGTCGGATCCGTAGGCCTCGGCGGCCCAGCAGACCGCGTAGCCGAGGCGGTCGGCCTCGCGCGCGACCGCGAGGTTGTCCGCGTCCATCCCGGCTCCCCAGTAGCCGAGGTTGATTCCGAGCCGCATGCCGCACCCCTTACTGATAAGTAACATCGTCGTCGCGGGGACTCTAGCGCGCCCGCCGGGGGTACGTCACCGGTGAGTTGTCCACAGGCGGTGGCGGCACGGCAACGCGGCGTCGGCCGGACAGTACGCTCAGCGCTCATGGAACACAGGCACCTCGGCCGTACGGGCCTGCGGGTCTCCCGGCTCGGGCTCGGCACCCTCACCTGGGGCCGGGACACCGGGGAGCACGACGCGGCCGAGCAGCTCAAGACCTTCCGCGACGCGGGCGGCACCCTCGTCGACACCGCCGACGTCTACGCCGACGGCGGCTCCGAACTCCTCCTCGGCCGGCTGCTGGCCGACCTCGTCCCGCGCGACGAGCTGGTCATCGCCACCAAGGCCGGCAGCGTCCTCGACCCCGAGCGGCGCGTCGACTGCTCCCGGGGCCATCTGCTCGCCGCCCTCGACGCCTCCCTCGCCCGGCTGGGCACGGACCACGTGGACGTCTGGCAGATCCACGCCTTCGACCCCGGCACCCCCGTCGAGGAGACCCTCCAGGCCGTCGACCTCGCGGTGAGCAGCGGCCGGGCGCGCTACGCAGGCGTCTCCAACTTCTGCGGCTGGCAGCTCGCCAAGGCCGCCACCTGGCAGCTGGCCGCGCCGGGCACCCGCACCCGGCTGGCCTCCACCCAGATGGAGTACTCCCTGCTGCAGCGCGGCATCGAGCGCGAGGTGCTGCCCGCCGCCCGTGACCTGGGCGTGGGTGTGCTGCCCTCGTCGCCGCTGGGCCGCGGCGTGCTGACGGGCAAGTACCGCCGCTCCACCCCGGCCGACTCCCGGGCGGCCTCCGAGCACCTGGCCCCCTTCGTCGAGCCCTACCTCGACGAGCCGGCGGGCCGCATCGTCGACGCCGTCGCCACCGCCGCCGACGGCCTCGCCACCACCCCCTTGCAGGTCGCCCTCGCCTGGGTGCGGGACCGCCCCGGGGTCGTCGCGCCCATCGTCGGCGCCCGCACCGCCCAGCAGCTGCGCGAGGCGCTGTCAGTGGAGGCCCTTACGCTTCCGGACGAGATCTGCCGGGCGCTCGACGACGTGTCGGCGCCCGTGCACCGCTACCCGGACCAGGACTGGAGCACCTTGTGAACGACGATCGCCCTGCCGACGGGGCCGACGGGACCGCCGGCGCCGACGCGTCCGCCGCGGACCGTCCCGGCGAACCCCCGGCCGTCCCGGCCGGGCGGTCCACCGCCGTCGAGGCGCTCGCCGCGGCCGTACGGGCCGTGGAGAGCGGGGAGCGCTCCGCCGCGTCGTTCTTCACCGAGCCCCGACCCGCCGCCCGGCCGCCGCGCCCCGCGCGCCCGGCACCGGCGGACCGCCCCGCCACCGTGCCGCCGCCCGCCCGGGCGGCGGTGATCCCGCCCAGCGCCGAGCTGACCGAGGTGCTCGCGGCGGGCGGGGCCCCGGAGCAGCTGGCCGGGCAGGCCGCCGCCGCGCTCGGCGAGGACGCGGCCACGGCCCTGCGCGAGGACCCCTGGCGGCTGCTGGCCGTGGCCGGCGTACGGCCCGAGCAGGCGGACGGCTTCGCCCGGGCCCTGCTCGGCGCGGAGTGCGGGCCGGGCGACGAGCGGCGGGCACGGGCGCTGGTCGGCTGGCTCCTGGAGCGCGCCGCGCTCATGGGGCACACGGTCCTGGACTCGGCGGCCCTGCGCGCCGAGCTCGCCCGGCGCGCGGTGCCCGACCCGGACGAGGCCCTGAGCGCCGCCGTCGCCGACGGCTCGGTGCTGGTCTTCCGGGAGGGCCCGGAGCCCGAGGAGGCGATGGACGCCGAGGGCGGCGAGGGTGCCGAAGGCGACGAGGCGGCCGGTGAGGGCGGAGAGGCCGGCCCGGTGCTGCTGGGCCTGGACCGCTACGCGATGGCCGAGGAGAGCCTCGCCGACGGCCTCGCCCGGCTGGCCAGCGCCGCCGTCCCGGAGACTGTCCCGGGCACGGAGCCGGAGGCCGGGCCGGGCACGGGGCCGGACGAGGCCACGGAGAAGACCCCCGCCGGCGGGGACGCCGCCCCGGACGCCCGCGACGGCTGGGAGGGCGCCGCCGCGCGCGCGTCCTCGCCCTCCGCCGCCGAGCTGATCCGCGCCGCCGCCACGGCCGGCCTGGTGACCCACAGCGGAGGCGAGGCCGCGCGGGCCGAGCCCGCCGCCCTGGTCGCCGCCGCCGCGGAGCTGGGACTGCGGGCCTGCGCCGCCGCCCACACCGAGGACGGCCGCCGGCGCCTGGCCGCGCTCGGCGTCACCGACGCCGTGACCGTGGCCGGGCTGCTCTCCGGGCACGAGGGCCCGGGACGCGACGAGGACGGCACCCTGGCCCTGGACGTGCTGGCGGTGCTGGACGCGCCCCAGCTCGACGTGGAGACGGCGGCGCTGCTGGTCGAGTCGCTCGCGGACGGCACCCGGCTCGTCCTCTCCGGCGACCCCGGTGTCCTGTGGTCCGCGGGCCCGGGCCGGGTGTTCGCCGACGTCGTGGCCTCGCGTACGTGTCCCTCGGTCATCTCCCGCACCCCCGACCCCGGTCCGGTCGGCGAGCTGGTCTCCGGCATCGGCGTCGGCGAGCTCCAGCAGGTGGAGGCCCCCGGCAAGGAGGTCGTGATCGTTCCCGTACGGGAGCCGGCCGAGGCGGTGCACCGCACGGTGCAGCTCGTCGCCGACTCCGTGCCCCGCGCCATCGGCGTGCCCGCCGACCGCACCCAGGTCATCACCACGGGCCACGGCGGCCCCGCCGGCACCCGCGCGCTCAACGCGGCCCTCAAGGAGCGGCTGAACCCCGGCCCCGGCCGGTTCGGCGGCTTCGACGCGGGCGACCGCGTCGCGTACGTGCCCGCGCCCGGCCGGATGGTGCCCGGCACCGTCACCGGGGCGGACGCCGAGGGGCTGCGGCTGGACTGCGGCGGCACGCCCGTCGTCGTACCGCCCTCCCGGGTGGCCGAGGAGGTGCGCCACGGCTGGGCCGTGACCGCCCACCAGGCCGTGGGCACGGTCTGGGACGCGGCCGTCGTGGTGCTGCCCGGGGACGCCGCGGCGTCGCTGACGCGCTCCTGGGTGTACACGGCGTTCAGCCGGGGCACCCGCCATCTGTCGGTGGTGCACGGCGTGGACCAGGCGCTGGCCCGTTCGGTCGCCGAGGTCCCGGCCAAGGAGCGGCACACCCGGCTGCGGGCGCTGCTGGAGGCCCAGCTGCGGCCGGCCGGCTGACCACGGGCTGACCGCACGACCGAGCACGCGACCGATCCCGGGGGCCGCGGCCCCCGGGATCGGTCGCCGGCGGGGTCACCGCCCGGCGCGTGCGCCCCGGGCGCCGGGGCCACCGTCCCCGCGGTCCTCCTCGTCGGTGTCCTCGCCCTCGTCGGAGTCCTCGTCGCCGTCCTCGTCGAGGTCCAGACCGTCGTCGAGGTCCTCGTCGTCACCGTCGTCGGAGTCGTCGGGCTCGTCGCCGAGCCCCCGCTCCTCGTCGAAGACGGCGCTGACGTCGAAGCGGCAGACCACCCGCTGGGTGTCGGGCTGGTCGAAGGGCGCGGAGAGCCACTCGCCGGGCTCGGCGGGGTCGTCGGCCGCGGCCACCCACAGGGTGGAGTCGCCCTCCTCCAGGCCGAACTCCTTGTGGCGGGAGGCGATCTCGTCCGGCTCGTACTCGCCGAAGAGCACGCCCAGGGCGGTGTGCACGCTGGTCCCGGCGCCGCCCGGGCCGCCCTGCGCGGCCCCCGTGTCCTCGGCGTCGGGGTCGAGGTCGGTGACGCGCCGGGCCTGGGCGAGCAGTCGATGGGGCTCGACCACGGAGTAGTCCCTGCGGATCAGCACGCTGAGCGCGCTGGGTTCCTCGGGCCCGGTGTAGGCGGGCAGGGTGTCGTCCCCGGGGATCTCGAAGGGGGTGACCTCGTCGTAGACGTCGTAGAGCAGTTCGTCGTAGGCCTCGGCTGTCGCGGCCAGCTCGTTGAACGCGGCGTAAACGGCCGGGTCGTCCTCCCCCGAACGGCGTTCGACGGCCTCGAGGTGGCGGTCCAGAGCGGCTTTGACCGCCTCGGCGGCGGCCCGTACCTCGGCAGCGGTTGGCTGCGCAGCATCAGACATAGTGCAGACGCTATCCGCACCGGGGCCGTTCCCGCACAATAGATGCGATGCCGGAATACGAATTCTGTGATGTGTATGTGCCCCGGGGTGTCTCCCGGAAGGCCGCCACGCGACTGCTGACCGACCACGCCGAGTACGGACACTGGGAGTTGGACCGACTACGCCTCTATCCCGACGGCAGCCGCAAGGCGCGGCTGCGGCGCCGGATCATCCGCCAGATCAGGGCCACCTGGTGACCTGACGGCCCAACGGTCCCCCGGACGGCTCAGTGGATCCACGGGCGGGCCCGGCGGATCCGCCCGTGGATCCACGGGCGGTGCGACGGCTCCATGCCCGGAAACGCCGGAAGGCGGGTCCCGCGACCGCGGGACCCGCTCCCCGTGTGCTCAGCCGGGCTCAGCCCTGGGCGCCGCGCGCACGGCGGTAGAGCATGGCACCGCCGAGCAGCAGGCCCGCGCTGGCCGCGCCGGCCGCGCCGAGCTGGCCCGCGCCGGTGTGCGCGAGCTCGGCGGCCTGCTGGGCCACCGTCGCCGGGCGGTGCTCGGAGATCGCCGAGGCGGGAGGCATGTGGGCGTCCTTGACCTCCATGGCCGGCTTGGTGGCCGGGTGGTCGCCGGGCGTGCCCGGGTGACCGGCCGGCTGGCCGGGGTGGTCGGCCGGCTTGTGACCGGGCTTCTCCTCGCCGGGCTTGCCGTGGTGGCCGCCGGGCGTGCCCTCGTGACCGCCGGGGTGGCCGGGCTTGTCGCCGTGCGGCGGCTTGTGGCCGTGGTCGTGACCGCGGTCGTGACCGTGACCCTGCGGGCCGTCGCCGTCGTTCACACAGGTGTTGCCGGTGGCGGGGTTGCCGATGCCGGCGACGTTGACGCTGTTGCCGCACGCGTTGACCGGGATGCTCACCGGGATCTGCGCGGTGTTGCCGGAGGCCACGCCGGGCGAGTCGGAGCTCCGGCCGTCCGCCTGCGGACCGCCCCGGTGCCCGTCGTGCCCGTGGCCGCCGCCGTTGGCGCACCGGTTGCCCGTGGCGGGGTTGAGCAGGCCGACCACGTTGACGGTGTTGCCGCACGCGTTCACCGGCACGTGCACCGGAACCTGGACGGTGTTGCCGGACGCCACGCCCGGGGAGTGGCTGGCCGAGCCCTTGGCGCCCGAGTCGGCCATGGCGTAACCGCCGGTGACAGCCGCGATGACCCCACTCGCCGCCGCTGCCGTGATCAGGCCCTTCTTGGTGACCTGTCGCATTTCGTCTTGCCCCTTTGCTGCTTTTTGCCATGCGGAATGCGCGAGGGCGTTGTTCTGCGCCCGAACGCGGAAAGCTCCGGGTCGAAAGCCGGGTGGCTCCGGTGCACATGGCATGTGCCCCGGAGCCACCCGGCCTCAACCCTTCACGGGATGAAGCGCAACGTCACTTGTTGACGCAGACGTTGCCCGCGGCGGGGTTGAGCAGCCCGACGACGTTGATCGTGTTGCCGCACACGTTCACCGGCACGTGGACCGGGACCTGAATGACGTTGCCCGAGACGACGCCGGGAGAGCCCACGGCAGTGCCCTCGGCACCTCCGCTGGCGGCGGCGACGCCGGCACCCGCGAGGACGAGACCACTGGTGGCAGCCGCAGCAGCGACGACCTTCTTGAGCATTGTTTCCTCCTTGTTGGCAATGCGGTCCCAGCCGCGGACCGCACACCTGTAACGACGAGGAGGTAATAGGGCTACGTAACCGTGTCGGCGTTCACTCTTTCCGGTTAAGAAGGGGCCGAATATGTACGGTCTGTCGCACATTCAGGAACAGAGGGTCCGGGACTCAGCACGCGTCGAGGAACCGGTCGAGCACGCGTACCCCGAATTTCAGGCCGTCGACCGGCACCCGCTCGTCGACGCCGTGGAACATCCCCGCGAAGTCCAGCTCCGGGGGCAGCTTCAGCGGCGCGAAGCCGAAGCAGCGGATTCCCAGGTCGTCGAAGGACTTGGCGTCGGTGCCGCCGGAGAGCATGTACGGCACGGCGCGGGCGATCGGGTCCTCGGCCCGCAGCGCCGACTGCATGGCCGCCACGAGGTCGCCGTCGAAGCCGGTCTCCAGGGCCTTGTCCGCGTGCACGTCCTCGCGCCGGACCCGCGGGCCCAGGATGCGGTCCAGGTCGGCCAGGAACTCCTCCTCGTAGCCCGGCAGGAACCGGCCGTCCACGTGCGCCGTGGCCTGCCCCGGGATCACGTTGACCTTGTAGCCCGCGCCGAGCATGGTGGGGGCCGCGGTGTTGCGCAGCGTGGTGCCGATCATCTTGGCGATGCCGCCGAGCTTGGCGAGCGTCGCCTCCATGTCCTCGGGGTCGAGCGGGGTGCCGAGCGCGTCCGAGAGCTCGTCGAGGAAGGACCGCACGGTCTTGGTGACCCGGACGGGGAACTCGTGCCGGCCCAGCCGCGCGACCGCCTCGCACAGCTCGGTGATGGCGTTGTCCTTGTTGGTCATCGACCCGTGGCCGGCCGTGCCGTCCACGGTGAGCCGCATCCAGTGCATGCCCTTCTGCGCCGTCTCGACCAGGTACAGCCGCAGGTTCTCGTTGACGGTGAACGAGAAGCCGCCCACCTCGCCGATGGCCTCGGTGACGCCCTCGAACAGCTCCGGGTGCCGGTCGACCAGGTAGCGGGCGCCATAGGTGCCGCCCGCCTCCTCGTCGGCCAGGAAGGCCAGCACGATGTCGCGCTCCGGGCGGCGGCCCGAGCGCAGCCGGTCGCGGACGACCGCGAGGGTCATCGCGTCCATGTCCTTCATGTCGACGGCGCCGCGCCCCCACAGGCACCCGTCCGCGATCTCGCCCGCGAAGGGGTGGTGGGTCCAGTCGCCGGCGTCGGCGGGCACCACGTCGGTGTGGCCGTGGATGAGCAGGGCGGGCCGGGACGGGTCCGTGCCCTCGATGCGGGCCACGGTGGAGGCCCGGCCCTTGTGCGACTCGATGATCCGCGGTTCGAGCCCCACCTCGGCGAGCTTCTCGGCCACGTACTCGGCGGCCAGGCGCTCGCCGGGCCCGGAGTGGTCGCCGTAGTTGCTGGTGTCGATCCGGATCAGATCGCGGCAGAGGTCGACCACCTCGTCCTCGCCGCTCCCGACGCTCCTGCCCGGGCCGCTGGTGGCCGGCTGCGACTCGCTCACGCTGCCTCCTCGTCGTCGTGCGCCGGCCGGCCGGCGCACGCGGGCGCGGCCTCCGGCGGGTACCCCGCCATCCTGCCTCGCGGTGTTCCCGCAGCCCAAGGCCGCAATGCCGCCGACACGCCCCCGCAACGACCACGGCGGCCCGCGTCCGGCCGGGTGATCGAGCACCCCCGGATGTTTGCTATTGTTTTCCATGTCGCCGCGGGGAACACCGCGAACGACAGACACCTTGTCCGGGTGGCGGAATGGCAGACGCGCTAGCTTGAGGTGCTAGTGCCCTTTATCGGGCGTGGGGGTTCAAGTCCCCCCTCGGACACCAGCAGAGACCCCAGTTGATCTGGGGTTTTTCTGTTTCTCCGGCTGTGGCGTGACCAACCACGTGACCAACAGCCGAGCGAACTTCCTGGTCAGACCAGGGATGACAGGCCGAGGCGGCTGGCGCTCGAAGCGGCCAGCTTCTTCGCTCCCTCAGCGCGACGTCTGCCGTACCGCGCCATGGTGTAGCCCGGCGAGTGGTGCCGGGCGTTGGCCGAGACCTCTACCGGGTTCTCGTGATTGTCGAGATCGTTCGTGATCTTCGACGCCCGCCAGTCGTGCAGTCGGAAGTTCTCCGGCAGGTGCAGACGGTTGCGTGCCGTCCGCCAGCGGGCCGACACCTTCTCGGGGTCCTGCGGTCCGCCTGCCTCGCCCCGGTACAGCTTGAAGCCGTCTCGGGCGAACACGAGGTCATGGTCCACCCAGAGATCCCCGAGGCGTTCCCGCTCCGCGTCCTGGCGTTCCTTCTGCCACTTGAGGACGTTCATCAGGGCTTGGTCTACGTAGATGATCGCATTGTCGTCTCCGTCCTTGGTGAGCTTGCGCAGCCGGTAGGTGTTGCCTTCCTCAACTACGACCCAGGCCAGTTCGATGGCGCACTCATCCCAGTGGATGAGCGACCACTTCCACCCCAGCACTTCGCTGCGGCGGCATGAGGTGGCCGCGTAGGCGGTCCACAGCGGGGCGTCCCGGAGGCAGTGGTGAGTCAGCCCGCCGTCACAGGCCCGGTTGCCGCACGGCTTCCAGATGTCCGCCAGGAACCCCCGCGTCTCGTGATCGTTGAGCGTGGGGAAGTCCGGCTGTGCCGCCTTGATCTGCCGTTCCGTGGGCGGGTTGGCAGTGTGGGCCGGGTTGACCGTGAGGAGCTTCCTCGGTCCGGTCACCGAGTCCAGCGCCGCCGAGATGATGTTGTGTATGTGGCGGACGCTCTTGGGGCCGAGCGGCTTGTTGCCGTTTGCCTCGATGGGCGTGGCCTCCAGGAGGCGGTACAGCTCGTCAAGCCGCTCGTCCGTCACCTCCACCACCTTGACCTTGCCTATGTGCGGCTTGATGTGCAGCCGGATCTTCGGCTCGTATCCCTCCCTCGTGGTGTCCTCGCCCCGGTGCTTGGCAAGCCACCCGTCCATGAGCTGGGCCATGGTCATGTCGGAGCGGGGCGTGAGGGTGCCTGCCTCGTGGTCGGTGTGCCACTTGCGCAGCGCCCGTTCCGCCTCGGTCTTGTTCTTGTACTCCCGGCCTATCCAGTAGCGCCCCCTCTTGCCCGTCGCCGGGTTGAAGTGCAGGGGCGTGCGCACGCCCCAGGTGTTCGGTCGGCCCGTGCGCGGGATCTCCACCGGAGTCCCGCCGAGCCCGTTGCCGCGCTTTGCCACCCGGCTAGTTCCCCCTCGCTCTGTCCCAGCCGCTACGGCTGTCGTTCCTGTTCGGCATCGATCCCCTTCAGCGTTTCGACTGCCTTGTCCGTGAGCTGTCCGCCGGCCTTGCCTTCGACCTTGGTCAGGAATCCCCGCTGACGCGCCGCCCGGAGGTGACCCTTCAAGGTGGCCTGCTTGGTGTCGGTCAGCTCTTCCAGCAGCGGGACCGGTGCCCGGTGACCGAGATCGACCGCTCTCACATAGAGCGACGAGAGAACGGCCAGGTACTCATCCGTCAGTCGGCCAGGCAGATCCTTGAGAACGCTCGCGAGTGCGTAGATCTCGGCCGCCGCGACCTTCTCCCGGTTCCTCTCCTTCGCCTTCTCGGAAGTGGGCACAGCCGTGTTGATCTGCCGGAGCACCGTGCTCGTGATTCCACGCGCGATCTCCTGCGGATCACCGTCAGGCGCTGGCTCGATCGCGATTTCAAGAGGGCCGCCGCTATCGATGTGGCCAGCAGGCCGGTACATGGTCACGTTCCATGATCCGATCCGCTGAACAACAGCTAGGCCCAGGCGGAACGGCTCGCCTTCGGGCTCTGTCTCTTCACTGGTCATGGGGGGAACCTACGGGAACGCGCCAGACCAGGCAAGTCCAGACGTGACGCAACCGGCTTTGACTGAACCGGACTGTTAGCGCAGGATGGGCAGCCCGAGGGGAACCCGCCCCTCCGCTAATTGAGGAGCCGTCCTTTGCAGAACACCCGCCTGATGAGCGTCACCGACCTGGCCGAGTACCTGGGCGTGACGCCCGCGTGGGTCTACAACAACCACCGAGCACTCAACATCCCCGCCTGCAAGATCGGCGGTCACCTCCGCTTCCGGCCCGCCGACGTGGACCGCTGGATCGAACGGGACTGCCGGGAAGCCGCCTGACCTGAGACCCAACCCCAAGCCAACCGAAGGGCTGGCCGTGCCTACCAGAAGGGAGCACATGCGAACCACCGACTACCGGCGCTCGTCGCGCCACACATCGAAGGGCACACCCGTTCAATGCGAGAAGGCTTCGGCCCCGGCCTGTACTGGAACAAGCTCTCCAAGAAGGACTGCGAGCGTCTCGCTCGCGAGTCGGACGCCCCGCTGTGGCTCCGCGTCTACTTCGCTGCACAGTGGCGCTTGAACCAGATCGGACACGCCGAGTTCCAGTCCGGCGAACTGGCCGGGTTGCTGGCGAAGAAGGGCGGCAAGTCCCTCGGTGAGGGCAGCGTGTCCAACGCCATCGCCAGGGCCAAAGAGAAGGGGCTCATCAACGACGAGTCCAACGCCCGTTGCCTGGTGCTCTCGCATCACCACGCCCGCACAGAGAAGGGCAGCCAGTCTTGCAGCCAGCACAATGCCCGCGTCTGGCGCCCAAGGATGACTGCCTCTTCACGTGAGACGTGAGGCTTCCTCACGGCGGACGTGAAGGCAAACAGCATCTGACCTGCGAAGTCCTTCGTTCCCTCTTATATCTAGTAAGGGAAGTCCAGAGTCTTGCCATGAGCGGCCCCCGTCGGGGCCGACAGAGCGAAGCTACTTACGTACGTACGTCAACGGCGAGACGTACAGGAGCAAGCCGAGGGGTCTACGTCATGAGCGGCCCCGAAGGGGGCCGACCTCGTGGAGCCACTTACGTGCAGCGGCGAAGGGAAGCGTGGGCGCGCAGCGCCCCCATGGGTGAAGACCCAACGGCGAAGGCGTGAGCAGAGAGGGCGGCCATTCTGCCGCTCAAACCGAAGCCACTTACGTACTTACATGCAGCGGCGAAGAGGTGAGTAGCAGGGGGCGGCCTCCGGCCGCACAGCCGGAAGCCACTTCGACACAGCGGCCCCGACAGGGGCCGACATCAGGAAGACCAGGAAGCTAGCCAGGTGGGGCGCTACCGCGCCCCCACGACGAGAAGCTCCTTCGGGCTTACAGCAAGGGGAGTGGGCCGCTTACGCGGCCACAGAGCGAAGCCACTTACACCAAGCCTCGTAAGGCTTCATTCTCGTGCAGGCTCCGAGTGCCGGCCAGGCTAGGCGCAGCGCTCCCACCTGCAACTTCCTCGCCGCTGCCTACCTTCGCCGCCGCCCTGACGAGGTCTGGAACCGTGGCAGGATCTGAGCTGCTAAGACATGGCGGTCGCCGCTTTCGTGTTCAGGGGGTCATACCCCCACCCCTTCGCCGTCGCCTTCACCTTGGACAGTGCCAGCACCTTGCCCTTCCCTTCGCCGTTGGAAGGCTCCACCTTGCGGCATGACAGGGGAACGGCTGTACGGTCTTGTGCTCGGCCGACAGGCCACACGCCTCCGAGGTGACGAGAGCCATGCGACAGGCTGTCAGGCGGGCGCACAGCGCCTTGCCATGGCTGGCAGTCAGAACAGACGGCAAGCCATGACAGGGCGCCCCACTGTCCGAGGTGGTGAGCACGAGCACCAGGACCACGGGCAGGGCGTCTCATAAACCTTCGATAGTGAGACGATCCGCCAGCGTTCGGACCGTGTCCGTTTCGCCCTCGCTCCAGCGTCTCGAAACCCGTCTCGAAAGCTTCGTCTCATGATTGTCTTTCGAGACACGTTTATGAGACGATCTCGATCATGACCACGAACACCCCGGCCGATCAGGTCGAGCGTCACCCCTGCCCGAAGTGCGAAGCCCCCGCCGGTAGCCCCTGCCGTACGGGAGCGGGCAAGGTGGCAGCGAACTACCACACGGGGCGCTTCGCGCTCGTGCCATCTCTGAAGGCGGAACTCACGGTGAAGACCCCGGCAGACCGCAACCCGGGTAAGCGGTGGGTGCAAGGTGAGCCCGTGCCCGTGGTGGCCGAAGCCGTACCGGGCGCAGCGATACGACTGGCCTACGCGAGATGCTCAACGGTTGGGCAAGACCTCCAGTCCCAGTTGGACATCCTTGCCCGAGCGAACTGCACCCGCGTCTTCTCCGAGAAGATCAGTACCCGTGTGAAGGAGCGGCCGGAATTGGAGAAGGCGTTGGCCCTGGCGCGGGACATCAAGACAGCCGCGCCGAACCAACCGGTGATCCTCACCGTGGTTGAGATGAAGCGCCTTGCCCGCAACGCGGCAGAACTCATGACGTTGTCCTCCACCCTGCAAGCGGATGGCATCCAACTGGAACTCCTCTCCGGTCCCTTGCAGGGGGTCTACGACCCGAACGGGGCGGGCGCCATTGTGTTCGCCGTCCTGGCCGTGGCCGCCGAGGTGGAGCGGGAAGGCATCCGGGAGAAGACGTTGGAGGGGCTGGACACTGCGGCCCGCAAGGGCAACCACGGTGGACGCCCCTCCGTCGTGGACGACGACAAGCTAGCCGTAGCACGTGCCCGGCACGCCAAGGGGGAGAGCGTCACGGCCATCGCCAAGGCGCTGGGAATCTCTCGGGCAACCTTGTACCGGCACATCGGTGAGAGCGCCTGAGACAGGCGCACAGGGGCGCAGTCAGGCGCTCACCTCGGAGTGCACCGGGACGGGTGGGCGCACTCCGGTGAGCGCCTCTGCACGGGCCACGAGGTGGGGTGCAAGGTCGGGGTACCAGCCACGGGCTACGGCTTGCAGCATCTCGGCCAGGGCCGCGAGTTCCCCGATTCGGCCGGCGGGGGTATCGAGGATCGGTGCGAACTCCTTGCGGATGCGGGCGGCTACGTCGGGAACGAGGAGGCTATTGGCGTGGAGGAGTCCAGCGTCGTAACCGAAGGGCACCCGGCCCCACCGTTCCCAGTCCAGCAGGCACAGGGGTGCGGCGGTGAGGTTGCCCCAGTGCAGGTCACCGTGACCGGTCACCCGCTCCACCTTGGTGGGGGCAGGGATGCCGAGGAACTGGGGGAAGGCTCGTTCGATCCACCCGTCCCGCACGGTTGCCTTCACTCCCTCCGCTTCAGCGAGGAGGGTCAGGGCTTGGCGAAGGTCCGCCCACCACTCATCCGGCAACCCGGGGTCGTGGTCGATGTCGGCCCGGTCCGGGGACACGATGGGTTGCGTGAGGTAGTCCAGGACTTCCGACTCGAAGGCCCACTCGCCGTCAGTCCAGTCATGCACCGCGTACAGGTGGGGGCGGGGCACGCCGTCAGGCACCAGCTCCGAGGCGCCGACGACGCCTTCCCCCGCCTTCCTGCCCGCGTTCCTCTTGGCCGTCCGGCTGACCCGTAGCCACCGGTCTCCCGCTCGGCGTCCGAGAGTGACACCGAGGAAGCCCCACGCCAGCGGCCCCGTGCAGGTGAGGCCCAGTGCCTTGGCCGTCCGGTCGTGGGCGGCCTCCATCAGGGCCTGTACCTCCTCATTCACCGGCGAGTTCATCCGTCACCCTCCTGAGTTCCTGGGCCGTCAGCGGCGCAGCCAGAGCCTTGGCCACATCGTCCCAGTGCTCGCGGGTGCTCGCGGAGGTCAGGACGACATCGAGGCCGGGGCACGAGCCAGCGGCCAGCAGGGCAGCGGCTGCGGCCGACAGGCCGGGGCGGATGAGGTTCACCAGTCCGGGTGTCATGGCGTCGAGAAGTTCGCCCCCGTGCAGGGGAGCGGAGCCGAACGTGATCAGCCCCGCGTCCTTCGCCTGTACCAGTGGTCCGCCGCCGTTCAGGGACTGTGTGATCGGGGCATCCATGATCAGGCTGACGGGCATCTGCAAGCCCGTGAAGTGGTGCTCGGCGGAACCGGCCGCCTGACGGGCGAGCGTGAGCAACTCGGGGACGCTGAACGCTCCGGAGGTCAGGCCCGACCAGGTGGCGACGCCGTACCCGCCGATCCTGCCCGCATGGGCGAACTCTTCCAGCGCCGTGAAGGCTTCCCGTATACGCCCGTGCAGAACGGCACGGTCAATGCCGTGCCCGTGGTGCTCCGGGTTGTGCACGAACACCAGGTCCACGCGCCCGAGCGCGGCCAACGACCGCCCCGTCTGCCAACGGACGAAGCCCCGTTCAAGGCTGTGCCTACCGGCCGCCCCTTCCCGGGTGAGCACTCCCTCAGCCAGGGCGGTACGGCCCTGCTCCTCCGTGAAGAACCCCGTCTTCGTGGCTACCCGAACGGTCGGGTACTCCGCGAGCACCGGGCGCAGCTCCTCATGCGCCCGACCATGGGCGTAGTTGGGTGCCGTGTCCACCCAGGGACTACCGGCGGCCAGGGCGGTGCGTGCCGCCTGACTGACGGCACGCACGCGGTATGTCCCCAGGCAGAGCGCGGCGGTCACAGCACCGTCCCCACGACTGCGACGGCGTGGCCGTCGATGAGGACGGAGACCAATTCGGCCACCTCCTTGACCTCCAGCCCGGCGGAGTCGGCGAGTTCGCCCAGCGTGGTCGGCTGGTTGGTCAGCAGCGTGCCCAGCGCGGGAGCGGCGGACTCGGCGAAGTCCCACGCGGTACCGGCCGCCGAGAAGGTGACTGTGCCCTGTTCGCGGTCCGCCGTCAGGCGGCCCCTCGGAGTGGTGAGCTTGACCGTGATGTCCCGCTGGGCGGGGAGTCCGCCCACGTAGGGCAGGGACGGAATCGCGTGACCCAGGTCCGTCGTGTCGATCGACTCTGCCCACCGTTCCACGAGGCGGGGGTCCGCCATCATGTCGGCCACCTCACGGCGTACGGCGTCGATGAAGTCCGACTGTTCCGCCAGCGAGCCGAAGCGCGGGATGTCCCTGCGCAGCGCGAGGGACGCCCGGAGCTGATCGACGACCCACAGCATCAGGTCAGCGCCCGTGTGCGGGACCATGCCGAACGTCAGGTGAAGGGATTCCGTCCCCTGGTCAGCGGTGACCGCGTGCCACCAACCGCGCGGCAGGTAGAGCACGTCACCCGGGGACAGAACGAGATCCGCCATCGGGTCGCCCTCCGGCTCCTCCGGCGACTCCACGTCCCGGAAGGTGGGCGCCTCACGGGTCATCCCCCACAGGCGCCACCGCTTCGAGCCGTGCAGTTGGACCACCACCACATCGTGGTCATCCCAGTGCCGGCCGAAGCCCTCCCGCTCGGTCCACGAGGCGTACACGTTGGCCTGCACGGAAGTTCCGAGGAAGCGTTCCAGCCCCTCAGCAGCCGCCCCCACAGCGGGGTGGATCTTCTCCACGGCATCGAGCACCAGCGACGCCCCGTCTCTGAGCTGGGCGTGGAAGTCGGACGGTTGGATACGGGACCAGGTGACCGCTCGGCGGTTCGTGGTCGGGATCGCGTAGCGGTGGAGCGGGACCATCTCGCCGTCGACCGACAGGCGCAGCCGGGGCGGCTCCAGCCGCTGAGTGGCAATGATCCGGTTCAGGTCGTCCCAGGAGAACAGGCCCGCCGTGTCGGCGGCTCCGAGGAAGTGCGCGTAAGAGCGGTGGTACGTCCGGGCGAGGAACGTGTCCCCGCCCAGACGCCCCGCCCACGAGGCTGCATCAAGCACCGTGGGCGCTCCCGTCAGTCGTTGCCGTCGGAACGGCCACTGCTGACGTCAGACTCCTGCTCGGCACGGGTGCGTGCGGCCACGATCTTCCGCTTCGCGACGAGCAGGCCACCCCCCTCGGGGGCCACCGAAGTGGTGTTCTCTTCCACCATCGGACTACCTCTCTTCTCGGGAACTCCCACCGGGAATCCGGCGGGAAGCATCAGGGACAGCGGCCAATGCGGTTACCAAAGAGCCACGGCGAGAACCAGGGCACAGCCGCCGAGGATCGCGGCCAGGTAGAGCGGCCCCGCGTACCGGCCAAAGTGGCGCAGCACCCAGTGGCCCAAGCGACGCATCACGTCGCCTTCGGCTCCACCGCCACGGGGCGAAGAGCACTGGCAGGCAACGAACTGCGACCCGTGCACCGAGGGCACCCGCACGGCGGGTACTTGGTCGGCGAACCCAGGATCACCGCATTGCGCGGCTCCACCTGCACCTCACGAACCGGGCCGTACGTCCGGCCGCCGTCGTACGACACCCGCAGAGTCATGCGCCCCGTCACGAGCGCACACCACCATCAGGGCCGAACGCCCGCCGGTACTCCAACCCCCGACCTCCGCCGTAACGCACCCGCTCTTCGTTTCGCTCGGTCGCTGTCATGGGGGAAATCATTGGCCCAGAAAGCGGCGGCTGTGTAGTTCTTTCCCGTCATGGACTAAAGATCATGAACGGCAGGCGGCAGCCCACTCCGTCAACAAGGCTCGTGCTTCGGCCCCGAACAGCGCGTACCCCTCCAGCGTCGAGAACAGTTCCAAATGCATTTCGATGTCGCGCGGATCTCTCAGGATCACGACTCCGGTGGTGTTCTCCACAGTGGCCAGGGTGTTGTCGTAGACAGTGAAGGTGTCCATCGGAGCCATGGGCTTATAGCCCGCGATTGGGATGACACCGAGCTTCACATTCGGCAGGTGGGTCAATGAGGCTAGCCGGTCAATCTGCATCGCCATCGCGGCCGGGGGCAGGAGTGGCCACCTCACGGCCTGTTCGGTGAGGATGAAGGTGAACCGCTTCTTCGTGTCGTAAAGAACCTCCTGCCGCTCCAGCTTCCTCGCGATCGTCTTAGTGGCATCAGCCGGTGAATGGGCAAGGCTGGCCCGGATGTACTCAGGGGTGGACAGCAGTCCCGTAATCATCGAGAGCAGGAAGAAACGGAACTCAGTAGAGGAGGATTCGAGCGCGGCAAGTTCGGTCTGCTTCTTTTCCAGTCCTCTGCGGCGCAGCGAGCGCAGGTCTTGCCACTCGGTATTGGCCAGCCTCGCGAGGGCAATGACCTCCTCGATGACCTCGGGCGGAGCAACGACAGCCCGGAGGATTCTCTCCAGGTCTAGCAGGCTCGGTTGCGCTTTCCCGTTCTCGATCCGACTGATCTTCGATTGGGACATGTTGCAACGCCGAGCGAGCCGGTCCCCAGTGAGGCCGGCTCGCTTGCGTAGTTCTTTCAGCAGGGCGGCCAATTCTTGCTTCGGCTGCCCCAACTGTTCAGGGTCGAACGTCACCCGCTCACGTACTCCAGGAATGGAACCGACTCAGCAATGGCAATCCGCTTCCACTGCCGATACGGCTCAGGATCGCCCTCGTACAGTTCCCGGTTTATCTGCGTCCCGTCCGCCCGGTAGTTCATCAGGACCACCTTGGACTCATCGAACATCCAGAAGTCCTGATCCGGAAGCCCCGGGTTCGCTCGATCGGTGAGGTCGAGAATGCGGATATCCTCGCCCGCCTTCACGTGGTGCCGGTAGTAATACTCGAACTCGAACCGGAGGTAATCCGAGAGCGGGCGAGTCACGACGTGCACCCTGCCGACACTCTTCCCTTCCGAGGCCCATTGCCGAACTTCGTCCATCCAGGCCGACGTGTAGTCGTCCGGGGATTTCTCCCCGGCGAGGAAGCGCTTCAGCTTCTCCGCTTCCTGGGGCATGGTGTAGACGGGCAGTGTTTCCAGCCGCCACGCCTCATGCTCCATGGAATCGAAGCAGTCATTCCACGCGTCACCATCCAAGCGCACGGAATGCCTCCCTGAGAACCGCCTCCGGGATTTCCACGAGCCCTTCCCCGGAGGGCGGGGCGAAGGCGTTGGACACGTCGCCCTGCACGACGAACGATCCCGTGGCCGTGCGGTACACGTTCGGGCAGTCCTTCTCTCCGCACTCGCCGTTGCCGTTGCCCGTGAGCCGGGTGAGTGCCGAACGTTCGGACATGCCAAACCCCCTTGCTCTGGCCCCGTTTGGGCCGCCTGCCCAACGACAGTAGAGGGGGTGGCGCTACGCGTCCATGCGCGAACGCGACTATGCGTGTCCTTGCATAAACAGGTCCCCAACCGCCCCGGCCACCCCCGGTACGCGGTCACGTACGCGCCCGTGCAGACTAGGCGTAGCCCCGTGGCGCGGTCCGGGAAGCCTGACCAGGGACGGACGCCTCGGAGGAGGGTTGGTCACGTGACCAACGCATGACCAACAGGGGCCCGAGAGGGCCTGAAACAGCAGGAAAGAACAGGAGAAACGCCCGCCGAAATCAAGCCTGTCGACGGGCATTTCCCCAGGTCAGAGCGGTTGGGGGCTGGTGCCCGAGAGGAGAGTTCAAGTCCCCCCTCGGACACATAGAGCGAGAACCCCGGCCCTGCCGGGGTTCTCGTGTTTTCGCCCGCGATCCCCGCGGAGCCGGCGCCTCGGAGCCGGGGTCCTTCAGAGCCAGCCGCGTCGTTTGAAGAGCCGGTGGAGGCCGAGGACGATGCCCGCCATCAGCAGGAGCACCGCGGGGTAGCCCCAGGCCTGGTGGAGCTCGGGCATGTGGTCGAAGTTCATGCCGTAGACGCCCGCGACCATGGTCGGGACGGCCGCCATCGCCGCCCAGGCGGAGATCTTGCGCATGTCGTCGTTCTGCTGGACGCCCATCTGGGCCAGGTGCGCGGACAGGATGTCCGTCAGCAGGCGGTCCAGGCCGTCGACGGACTCGTTGGCGCGGGTCAGGTGGTCGCTCACGTCGCGGAAGAAGGGGCGGGCGCGGTCGTCGACGAAGGGCAGGCCGGCCGACGCCAGGCGGGTCACCGGGTCGGTGAGCGGGACGGTGGCCCGGCGGAACTCCACCACCTGGCGTTTGAACGAGTAGATCCGCGACGCCGTGTGCCGGGTGTCGCCGCCCAGCGGGGCGAAGACGTCGGTCTCCAGGTCGTCCAGGTCCGCCTGGAGCATCGACGCCACCTCGGTGTACTGGTCGACGACCTCGTCGCACACCGCGTAGAGCACCGCCGTCGGGCCGTGCGCGAGGAGCTCCGGGTCCTGCTCCAGGCGCTGCCGGACGCGGCTCAGCGGGCTGGCCCCGCCGTGCCGGACGGTCACCACGAAGGCGTCGCCGAGGAAGAGCATCAGCTCGCCCGTGGTGAGGATGTCCGCGTCGTCGTCGTACGCGACCGGCTTGAGCACCGCGAAGAGCGAGTCCTCGTACACCTCCAGCTTGGGCCGCTGGTGTGCCTTGAGGGCGTCCTCCACGGCCAGCGGGTGCAGCGCGAACTCGGAGGCGACCAGCGCGAACTCCGTCTCGCCGGGCTCGTGCAGCCCGATCCAGACGAAGGCGTCGCCCGCGGCGCGCGCCGCGTCCAGCGCGTCGGAGAAGTCGGCGGGCCCCTCCGTGCGGTGCCCGTCCCGGTAGATGGCGCAGTCCACGATCACGTCCGGCATTCTTCCCCGTCCGCTGTACCGGCGGTAGCCGCTCCACGCCGCGTGCGGCGTCGTACGCTGGCTGCCATGCCCACGCTGATCCTGGTCCGGCACGGCCGGTCCACCGCCAACACCGCGGGAGTGCTCGCCGGCCGGACCCCCGGCGTGGCGCTGGACGAGCGCGGCGCGGCCCAGGCCGCGGCGCTGCCGGCCCGGCTGGCCGGCGTGCCGCTGGCCGCCGTGGTCACCAGCCCCCTGCGGCGCTGCCGCGAGACCGTCGCACCGCTGCTCGCCGCCCGCCCCGGGCTGCCCTCGTACACCGACGAGCGCGTCGGCGAGTGCGACTACGGCGACTGGTCGGGCCGCAAGCTCGGCGAGCTGGCCGACGAGCCCCTGTGGGAGACGGTCCAGCGCCACCCCTCCGCCGCCGCCTTCCCCGGCGGGGAGTCCCTCCGTGCCGTCCAGGCGCGCACCGTGGACGCCGTACGGGAGTGGAACGAGCGGATCGAACGCGAACACGGCGCGGACGCCGTCTATCTGATCTGCACCCACGGCGACCCGATCAAGGCCGTGGTCGCCGACGCCCTCGGACTGCACCTCGACCACTTCCAGCGGATCACCGCCGACCCCTGCTCGGTCACCGCCGTCCGCTACACCCCGCTGCGCCCCTACCTGCTGCGCCTGGGCGACACCGGCGACCTCGCCGGGCTCGCGCCGGCGCCGGAGGGCCGTGAGGAGGGCCACAGCGGGGACGCGGCCGTGGGCGGCGGCGCGGGAGCCCCGTGATCGACGCGCGCAGTAGGGTGGTGACGCGGGGCGGTCCTCAGGGCCCGCGGTCCCGCACCCGGAACAGTCAATTCCGACCACCGAACCCAATGGAGCAGGACGTTGTCCCGTCAGGTGTTCCTCTATGACCCGCCGGACCGCTTCGTCGCCGGTACGGTCGGGCTGCCGGGCCGCCGCACATTCTTCCTCCAGGCCACCGCCGGCGGCCGGACCACCAGCGTCGCCCTGGAGAAGGCCCAGGTGGAGGCGCTCGCCGAGCGCATCGACGAATTGCTGGACGAGGTGGTCCGGCGCACCGGCGGCAGCGCCCCGGTGCCCGCCGTGGCCCCCGTGGAGTTCGCCGACACCGCCCCCCTGGAGACCCCCGTCGAGGAGGAGTTCAGGGTCGGCACCATGGCCCTGGCCTGGGACGGCGACGGCCAGCGCATGGTCGTCGAGGCCCAGGCCCTGGTCGAGCTGGAGGCGGACACCGACGAGGACCTCGCCGAGGCCGAGGAACGGCTGCTGCAGGACGAGCTGAACGGCCCGCCGATGCTGCGGGTGCGGCTGACCGGAACCATGGCCCGGGCCTTCGCCAAGCGCGCCCTGGAAGTCGTCAACGCCGGCCGGCCCCCGTGCCCGCTGTGCAGCCTGCCGCTCGACCCGGAAGGACACGTATGTCCGCGCCAGAACGGATACCGCCGCGGAGCCTGACGCCGCACGAGCTCCTGGCCCGGGGTGAGCTGACGGTGCGTGGGCGGATCCACGAGGCCTCCAACGCCGTGCTCTACTGCACCGTCGAGCACGAGGGCGTGAGCGCCGCCTGCGTCTACAAGCCGGTCGCGGGGGAGCGCCCGCTGTGGGACTTCCCCGACGGCACCCTCGCCCAGCGCGAGGTGGCCGCCTACGAGCTGTCCGAGGCCATGGGGTGGGGCCTCGTCCCGCCCACCGTGCTGCGCGACGGCCCGTACGGCCCCGGCATGTGCCAGCTGTGGATCGAGGCCACCGAGGAGCCCGGCGCCGAGGACCGGCTGCTGGCCCTGGTCGAGGGCGACGACCCCGGCCCCGGCTGGAAGGCCGTGGGCTACGCCGATGTGGGGGACGACCGCACCGCGCTGCTCGTCCACGCCGACGACGAACGGCTGCGCCGGCTGGCCGTCCTCGACGCGGTGATCAACAACGGTGACCGCAAGGGCGGCCATCTGCTGCCCGCGGCCGACGGGCGGCTCTACGCCATCGACCACGGCGTGACCTTCAACGCGGACGACAAGCTGCGCACCCTGCTGTGGGGCTGGGCGGGCGAGCCGCTGACCGAGGAAGCGCTGGGGGCGCTGCGGCGGCTCTCGGCCGACCTGGACGAGGGGCGGCCGCTGGCGGCACGGCTGGCGGAGCTGATCACCCCGGCGGAGATCGAGGCGCTCCGCGGCCGCGTGGCGGAGCTGCTCCGTACGGGGCGCCACCGCGAGCCGAGCGGGCAGTGGCCGGCGATCCCCTGGCCACCGGTGTAGCGCCACCGGTGTAGCGCCACCGGTATAGGGCCGCCGGTGCAGGGCTGCCGGTGCGGCCCGGACGGGCCGCACGCACATCCGTCCCCTACTGTGCAAGTGCGTGATTTCGGCCAACAGCCGGATCCGGTTCGTATCCGGAAGCCCCGTCCGGTTACGCTCGGGGCATGCATGCCTGGCCCGCTTCTGAGGTTCCCGCCCTGCCCGGCAGTGGCCGCGACCTCCGGATCCACGACACCGCGACCGGTGAGCGAGTGACCCTCGCCCCCGGTCCCGTCGCCCGCATCTACGTGTGCGGCATCACGCCGTACGACGCCACCCACATGGGGCACGCGGCGACCTACAACGCGTTCGACCTCGTGCAGCGCGTGTGGCTCGACACCAAGCGGCAGGTGCACTACGTCCAGAACGTCACCGACGTCGACGACCCGCTGCTGGAGCGGGCCGTGCGCGACGGCGAGGACTGGACCGCGCTCGCTGAGCGGGAGACCGCGCTCTTCCGCGAGGACATGACCGCCCTGCGGATGCTCCCGCCCCGCCACTACGTGGGCGCCGTGGAGTCGATACCGAAGATCGTCCCCCTGGTGGAGCGGCTGCGCGACGCCGGTGCCGCCTACGAGCTCGACGGCGACATCTACTTCTCCGTCGCCTCCGACCCCGCCTTCGGCAGTGTCTCCCGCCTCGACGCCGAGGCCATGCGCCTGCTCTCGGCCGAGCGCGGCGGCGACCCCGAGCGCCCCGGCAAGAAGAACCCCGTCGACCCCATGCTGTGGATGGCCGCCCGCCCGGGCGAGCCCAGCTGGGACGGGGGCTCCCTCGGCCGCGGCCGCCCCGGCTGGCACATCGAGTGCGTCGCCATCGCCCTGGAGCACCTGGGCATGGGCTTCGACGTGCAGGGCGGCGGCTCCGACCTGATCTTCCCGCACCACGAGATGGGCGCCTCCCACGCCCAGGCGCTCACCGGCGAGCACCCCTTCGCCCAGGCGTACGTCCACGCCGGCATGGTCGCCCTGGACGGCGAGAAGATGTCCAAGTCCAAGGGCAACCTCGTCTTCGTCTCCGCGCTGCGCCGCGAGGGCGTGGACCCGGCCGCCATCCGGCTCGCGCTGCTGGCCCACCACTACCGCGCCGACTGGGAGTGGACCGACGCGGTCCTCACCGAGGCCGTGGAGCGCGTCGGCCGCTGGCGCGCCGCCGTCTCCCGTCCCGACGGCCCGTCCGCCGACGCGCTGGTGGAGGAGATCCGCGAGGCCCTCGCCGACGACCTCGACGCCCCGGCCGCGCTCGCCGCGGTCGACCGCTGGGCGGCCCTCCAGGCCGCCGAGGGCGGTACGGACGAGGGGGCGCCGGGCCTGGTGTCCCGCGCCGTGGACGCGCTGCTGGGCGTGGCCCTCTGACGCGCTGACCCGACCGGCCCCAGGGGGCGCCGCCCGCGGACCGCGCGGGGGCGCCCCCTTTCCCGTACGCGGGCCCCCTTTCCCGTACGCGGGGCCCGGCGCGCGACAAGTCCACGGACGCCGCACACCCGTCCATGGCGGCGGCCCCGCCGCCTGCGCTAGGCACGCCGTCATGAGCGTGAACACGCGAACACGAACGCGAACACGAACGCGGGCACGACGACTGAGAGCGGCGGTCGCCGGTGCGCTCCTGGGCGTGCTGGCGACCATGGCCGGCCCGGTGGACGCGGCCCGCGCCACGGGCCCGGCCGCCGACCCGGACGGGACCACCGTGGGCGACGTCACCGGCTTCTCCACCGCCGGCCCCGTCTTCCACCTCCGCGCCGGGCGGACGGCCGTACGGGTCCGCTTCGTCACGGCCGAATCGTTCCGGCTGGAGCTCGCGCCGGACGGCACGTTCACCGACCCCACGGGCAAGGACATCGTCCAGCGGCAGGGACCGCCCCCGCCGACCCACTGGCGCGAACGGCCCGACCGCTACGAGCTGAGCACCCCGGCGATCACCCTGCGCGCGTACAGGAGCCCGCTGCGCTTCGCCCTCCACCGCGCCGACGGGTCGCTGCTGTGGGCCGAGACCAAGGGCCTGACCTGGACCGGCGACCGCACCACCCAGACCCTCGCGCGCGGCGCCGGCGAGCAGTTCTACGGCGCCGGGATGCAGAACGGGCGCGGCAACACCTCGCACCGGGGGAAGACGGTCGAGGTCGGCGTCGACTACGACTGGAACGACGGCGGGCACCCGAACTCGGTGCCCTTCTACCTCTCGTCGGCCGGCTACGGCGTCTACCGCAACACCTGGGCACCCAACACCTACGCCTTCGCCGACCCGGTGACCGCGACCGCCCGCGAGCGCCGCTTCGACGCCTACTACTTCGCGGGGAAGACGCCGAAGGACGTCATCGGCCAGTACACGCGCCTGACCGGCAGGCCCTTCCTGCCGCCCGTGTACGGCCTGGAGATCGGCGACTCGGACTGCTACCTGCACAACAGGAACCGCGGCGAGCGGCGCACGCTCGACGCGCTGAAGGTCGCCGACGGCTACGTGGCCCACGACATGCCGCTCGGCTGGATGCTCGTCAACGACGGCTACGGCTGCGGCTACGAGAACCTGCCCGAGGTGAACAAGGGCCTCGGCGACCGCGGGGCGGCCATGGGCCTGTGGACCGAGGACGGTCTCGCGAAACTCGCCGACCAGGTACGGGCCGGGCAGCGTGTCGCCAAGCTGGACGTGGCCTGGGTCGGCGACGGCTACAAGTTCGCCCTCGACGGCTGCGAGGACGCCTACAAGGGCATCGAGGACAACAGCGACGCGCGCGGCTTCACCTGGGCCCCCGAGAGCTGGTCGGGCGCCCAGCGGTGCGGCGTCCAGTGGTCCGGTGACCAGAAGGGCTCGTGGGACTACATCCGCTGGCAGATCCCCACGTACGCCGGCGCCACGATGTCCGGCCTCGCGTACACCACGGGCGACGTGGACGGCATCTTCGGCGGCAGCCCCAGGACGTATGTGCGCGACCTCCAGTGGAAGGCCTTCCTGCCGGCCGTGATGACGATGGACGGCTGGGCACCCGACGACAAACAGCCCTGGCGGTACGGCGAGCCCTACACCTCCATCAACCGGAAGTACCTGAAGCTCAAGGAATCCCTGCTGCCGTACATGTACTCCTACGCGGCCGAGGCCACGCGCACGGGCGTCGGCCCGGTGCGCCCGCTGGCCCTGGAGTACCCGGACGACCCGAAGGCGTCCTCGGACGCGGCGAAGTACGAGTTCCTCACGGGCGAGCACTTCCTGGTGGCCCCGGTCTACCGGGACACGGACGTCCGCGACGGCATCTACCTCCCCAAGGGCACCTGGACCGACTACTGGACGGGCCGCGTGTACGAGGGCCCGGCCACCGTCGACGGCTACCGCGCCCCGCTCGACACCCTGCCGCTGTTCGTGAGGGCGGGGGCGGCCGTCCCGATGTGGCCCGGCATCCGCTCCCACCGGGACCGCGCCCCGGACGCGCCGGTGGCCTGGGACGTCTACCCGGACGGCACCGGAGCGCCCTCGTCGTTCACCCTCTACGAGGACGACGGCGTGACCCGCGCCCACCGCTCGGGCGCCTCCGCGGAGCAGCGGCTGACCGTACGGGCGCCGCGGACCGGCGGGCGCGGGGACGTGACGCTCTCGCTGGGCGCCCTCACCGGCGACTACCGGGGCAGGCCGGCGGCCCGGCCCACGCACTTCGCCGTCCACACCGCCGCGCCGGCCTCCGCCGCGCTCGACGGGCGGCCGCTGCCCCGGCTGGAGTCGGGGGAGGCCTTCGAGCGGGCCGCCGAGGGCTGGTGGTACGACGCGGCGGAACGGGGCGGCGTGGTGCGCGTGAAGACGACGTCCCGTCCGACGGACCGTCCCCTGACGGTGACGCTCCGGGCGGAGTGACCGCCGGCGGGGGAGCGGCCGTCAGCAGGGGCGGGCCGAGCGGGCCTCCAGGCCGAGGCCCGGGTTGTAGGAGCCCGGCTGGATGACGGAGCGCTCGCCCGCGTAGGAGGGGCGGGTGTACAGGCACCAGGGGTGGTTGGTCTGGTTCTTGGCGCTGCGCACGGGCTGGGCGAGGCGGGGCGTGGGGTTCTCCAGCATTCTGGCCGGGCCCCCGGAGCCGGCCTCCGTCCAGGTGCACAGGCCGACGACCGTCGGGCAGATCGGGGCCCGCGCCTCCGCGGCGGCCGCGGACGGCGGCAGCAGTGCCGCCGCCGTCAGGGCCGCCGCGGCGACCGCGGCCCTCGTCGTCTTCCTCAGGGCAGCCCTCACGGCCGTCTCCTCCCTCGCTCCGGCGGTGCGGGCCACCGCCCGGCGGTGGCCTTTCCGCCGGGCGGTGCCGGAAAACGCGGGGAGGGGCGGCCTCACGCGAACGGAGGCATCCCGCCGGCTAGCGGGCGTTGAAGTACTTCGCCTCCGGGTGGTGGATCACGATCGCGTCGGTGGACTGCTCGGGGTGCAGCTGGAACTCCTCCGACAGATGGACGCCGATCCGCTCCGGCCGCAGCAGGTCCGCGATCTTCGCGCGGTCCTCCAGGTCGGGGCAGGCGCCGTAGCCGAGGGAGAAGCGGGCGCCCCGGTACTTGAGGGCGAACATGTCCTCGACGTCCTCGGGGTCCTCCCCGCCGAAGCCCAGCTCGGCGCGCACCCGGGCGTGCCAGTACTCGGCCAGGGCCTCCGCCAGCTGCACGGACAGGCCGTGGAGCTCCAGGTAGTCGCGGTAGGCGTCGGCCTGGAACAGCTTCGCCGTCGCCTCGCCGATGCGGGAGCCGATCGTGACGACCTGGAGGCCGACCACATCCGTCTCGCCCGACTCCTCCGGGCGGAAGAAGTCCGCGAGGCACAGCCGCCGGCCGCGCCGCTGGCGCGGGAAGGTGAAGCGGGTGCGCTCGGTGCCGTCCTCGTGCAGCAGGATGAGGTCGTCGCCCTTGCTGACGCAGGGGAAGTAGCCGTGGACGACGGCCGCCTCCAGCAGGTTGTCCGTGTGGAGCCGGTCGAGCAGGCCGCGCAGCCGCGGCCGGCCCTCGGTCTCCACCAGCTCCTCGTACGTCGGGCCGCCGGCGCGGGCCTGCTTCAGGCCCCACTGACCCTTGAAGAGGGCGCCCTCGTCCAGCCAGGACGCGTAGTCCTTGAGCGGGATGCCCTTGACGACGCGGGTGCCCCAGAAGGGGGGCTCGGGGACGCGGTTGTCGGTCGCGACGTCGGAGCGGACGGCGCCCTCGGGCTCGTCCACCTCCAGGACGGTCGTCTCCCGCTTCGGTACGCGCCGCTGCTTGAGCTCCGGCAGGGCGGCCCCGGGCACCCCGCGCTTGACCGCGACGAGCGCGTCCATCAGGCGGAGGCCCTCGAAGGCGTCCCGGGCGTAGCGCACCTCGCCCTCGTAGATCTCGTGGAGGTCCTGCTCGACGTAGGCCCGGGTGAGGGCGGCGCCGCCGAGGATCACCGGGTAGGTGGCCGCCAGCTTGCGCTGGTTCAGCTCCTCCAGGTTCTCCTTCATGATCACGGTGGACTTCACCAGCAGGCCGGACATGCCGATCACATCGGCCCGGTGCTCCTCGGCGGCCTCGACGATGGCCGAGACCGGCTGCTTGATGCCGAGGTTGACGACGTTGTAGCCGTTGTTGGAGAGGATGATGTCGACGAGGTTCTTGCCGATGTCGTGGACGTCGCCGCGCACCGTGGCCAGCACGATCGTGCCCTTGCCCGCCGCGTCCGACTTCTCCATGTGCGGCTCCAGATAGGCGACCGCGTTCTTCATCACCTCGGCCGACTGGAGCACGAAGGGCAGCTGCATCTGGCCGGAGCCGAAGAGCTCGCCGACGACCTTCATGCCCTCCAGCAGGGTGTCGTTGACGATGTCGAGCGCCGGGCGCTCGGTCAGCGCCTCGTCGAGGTCGGCCTCCAGGCCGTTCCGCTCGCCGTCGACGATGCGCCGGCGCAGCCGCTCCTCCAGCGGCAGGGCGGCCAGCTCCTCGGCCTTCCCGGCCTTCATGGACTTGGTGTCCACGCCCTCGAACAGCTCCAGGAAGCGCTGGAGCGGGTCGTAGCCCTCCCGGCGGCGGTCGTGGATCAAGTCGAGGGCGACCTCGCGCTGCTCCTCGTCCAGCCGGGCGATCGGCAGGATCTTGCTGGCGTGCACGATCGCCGAGTCCAGACCGGCCTGCACGCACTCGTCGAGGAAGACGGAGTTGAGGACCATACGGGCGGCCGGGTTGAGGCCGAAGGAGATGTTGGACAGGCCTAGGGTGGTCTGGACGTCGGGGTGGCGCCGCTTGAGCTCGCGGATCGCCTCGATCGTGGCGATGCCGTCGCGCCGGGACTCCTCCTGGCCGGTGGCGATGGTGAAGGTGAGGCAGTCGACGATGATGTCCGACTCCAGGACGCCCCAGTTGCCGGTGAGGTCGGCGATGAGCCGCTCGGCCACGGCCACCTTGTGCTCGGGGGTGCGGGCCTGGCCGTCCTCGTCGATCGTCAGGGCGATCAGCGCGGCGCCGTGCTCCACGGCCAGCCGGGTGATGCGGGCGAAGCGCGAGTCGGGGCCGTCGCCGTCCTCGTAGTTGACGGAGTTGATCACGGCCCGGCCGCCCAGCTTCTCCAGGCCCGCCTGGATGACGGCGGGCTCGGTGGAGTCCAGGACGATGGGGAGGGTGGAGGCGGTGGCGAAGCGGCCGGCGATCTCCGCCATGTCGGCGACGCCGTCCCGGCCGACGTAGTCGACGCACAGGTCGAGCAGGTGGGCGCCCTCGCGGATCTGGTCGCGGGCCATCTCCACGCAGTCGTCCCAGCGGCCGTCCAGCATGGCCTCGCGGAACTTCTTCGAGCCGTTGGCGTTGGTGCGCTCGCCGATGGCCAGGTACGAGGTGTCCTGCCGGAAGGGCACGGTCTGGTAGAGGGAGGCGGCGCCCGGCTCGGGGCGCGGCCGGCGCTCGCCTGGCGCGAGACCGCGCACCCGCTCCACGACCTGCCGCAGGTGCTCCGGGGTGGTGCCGCAGCAGCCGCCGACGAGGGAGAGCCCGTACTCCCGGACGAACGTCTCGTGGGCGTCGGCCAGCTCGGCGGGCGTGAGCGGGTAGTGGGCGCCGTCCTTGCCGAGGACGGGCAGGCCCGCGTTGGGCATGGCCGAGACGCGGGTGCGGGCGTGCCGGGAGAGGTAGCGCAGGTGCTCGCTCATCTCGGCGGGGCCGGTGGCGCAGTTCAGGCCGATCATGTCGATGCCCAGCGGCTCCAGCGCGGTGAGCGCGGCGCCGATCTCGGAGCCCAGCAGCATCGTGCCGGTGGTCTCCACGGTCACCTGGACCAGCAGCGGGAGATCGGCCCCGGTGGCGGCCATGGCGCGCCGGGCGCCGATGACGGAGGCCTTGGTCTGCAGCAGGTCCTGGGTGGTCTCGACGAGGACGGCGTCGGCGCCGCCGGCGATCAGGCCCTCGACGTTCCGCTGATAGGCGTCGCGCAGGGGGCCGTACGAGGTGTGGCCGAGGGTGGGCAGCTTGGTGCCGGGGCCGACGGAGCCCAGCACCCAGCGGGTGCGGCCGTCGGCGGCGGTGAACTCGTCGGCGACCTCGCGGGCGATGCGGGCGCCGGACTCGGAGAGCTCGTGGATGCGGTGGGCGATGTCGTACTCGCCGAGGGCGGCGAGGTTGGCGCCGAAGGTGTTCGTCTCCACGCAGTCCACGCCCACCGCGAAGTAGGCTTCGTGCACGGAGCGCACGATGTCGGGACGGGTGACGTTGAGGACCTCGTTGCAGCCCTCCAGCTGCTGGAAGTCCTCGAGGCTGGGGTCCTGCGCCTGAAGCATCGTGCCCATCGCCCCGTCGGCCACCACCACACGGGTGGCCAGGGCGTCGCGCAATTGCGCGACTCGGGCGGGCAGAGGGGTCGATGGCGTACGCGAGGCCATGGAAGTGCTCCCGGGTGTGCGACGGCTGTCGGCTTTGCGCCCTCCCTTCAGAGGGCGCACGCCGCAAGCGTAGCCGCCGAGTCCCGCGGTGGCAGGGGGTGTCCCAGGGGATGGACCGGCACCGGCCGCGCGGGGGTCCGGGGGAGGGGTGGCCGGATTCGGCCATGCGCCGTTTCTCGGTGATCATGGACTGGCCTGCTGTCGGGTATCCCCTGGTCGGCATCGGCCGATAGTGTTCAGCATTGCCGAACGGATACAAACGGATACAGCCGGTCGGCGACGCGCAAGGAGGTTGCTCGATGGCACGAACCATCCAGTCGCTCGAACGGGCGGCGGCCATGCTGCGGCTGCTCGCGGGTGGCGAGCGGCGGCTCGGCCTGTCCGACGTGGCCTCCGCGCTGGGGCTGGCCAAGGGCACCGCGCACGGCATCCTGCGCACCCTCCAGCAGGAGGGCTTCGTCGAACAGGACCCCGCCTCCGGGCGTTACCAGCTGGGCGCCGAGCTGCTGCGCCTGGGCAACAGCTACCTGGACGTCCACGAGCTGCGCGCCCGGGCCCTGGTCTGGGCGGACGACCTGGCCCGTTCCAGCGGCGAGAGCGTCTACCTGGGCGTGCTCCACCAGCAGGGCGTGCTGATCATCCACCATGTCTTCCGCCCCGACGACAGCCGCCAGGTGCTGGAGGTCGGCGCGATGCAGCCGCTGCACTCCACCGCCCTGGGCAAGGTGCTGTGCGCCTACGACCCGGTGGCCCACGCCGAGGTGGCCGACACCGCGCGCGAGGCGTTCACCCCGAGCACCGTCACCGCCATGCCGGACCTGGAGGGCCTCCTCGACCTCACCCGGGCCCGCGGCTGGGCCGCGGACGTGGAGGAGACCTGGGCCGGCGTGGCCTCCGTGGCGGCGCCCATCCACGACCGGCGCCGGATGCCGGTGGGCGCGGTGGGGATCACTGGCGCCGTGGAGCGCGTCTGCGAGGACGGCGAGCTGCGGGCACGACTGGTCGCGGCCGTCCGCGACTGCGCCCGGGCCGTCTCCCGGGACCTGGGCGCCGGACGCTTCTGAGCCGGGCCGCCCGGACGCTTCCGGGCGGGACGGGCCGAAGGCCCTCCGAGCAGGTCGGAAACCGCCGTCGCGGTTCGGAAACAGGGCCTCCCGGGGGCTCCCGAGACCCCCTCGTTACCCACCGGTATCCAAACGTAAATTTCCGGCCAGTTGGCCGAGAGTTTCCGGTCACACAGCCCTTGACGGGCCCTTAACCGTGCAGAAAACTGCCGTGCATCGGTCGGCATTGTCGAACACCTAACGACAATATTCGCTATGGTGTGCAGTGCGTGCAGTGCCATGGGGCCGATCACCGCCCTCACGGAGGGCGCGGACCGCCGGAGTGAGCCGGGGTTCGCCTTCCCCTGGACGAAGGACAAAGGAGTCGCGGGTGTCCAGCTCCGACATCTTCACCGGTGAGACCATCGGTACCGCAGTATTGATCCTGCTCGGCGGCGGCGTGTGTGCCGCCGTCACCCTCAAGCGCTCGAAGGCGCTGAACGCGGGCTGGCTCGCCATCACGTTCGGCTGGGGCTTCGCGGTGCTGACGGCCGCGTACATCGCCAAGCCGTCCGGCGCCCACCTCAACCCGGCCGTGACCCTCGGCCTCGCCCTCGACGGCAAGGTCGAGTGGAGCGACGTACCGCTCTACGTCGGCTCCCAGATGCTGGGCGCGATCATCGGCGCCTGCCTCGTATGGGTGACGTACTACGGGCAGTTCCAGGCGCACCTCACCGATCCGGAGATCGTCGCCTCGCTCAACCCGCAGGAGGGCATGGTCGACCAGACCGCCACCCCGCAGGCCGGCCCGGTCCTGGGCATCTTCTCGACGGGCCCCGAGATCCGCAACGTCGTGCAGAACCTCGCCACCGAGATCATCGGCACCGCCGTGCTCGTGCTCGCCATCCTCACCCAGGGCCTGACCGAGGGCCTGGCCGTCAGCGGCACCGGCGTCCTCATGACCGCCTTCGTCGTCGTCGGTATCGGCCTCTCGCTCGGCGGCCCCACCGGCTACGCCATCAACCCGGCCCGTGACCTCGGCCCCCGCATCGCCCACGCGCTGCTCCCGCTGCCGAACAAGGGCGGCTCCGACTGGAGCTACGCCTGGATCCCGGTGGTCGGCCCCCTCGTCGGTGCCGCCCTCGCCGCAGGCATCCACAAGCTCGCGTTCTAAGCCCGCACCTTCACCCCCAGGAGCACACAGACCATGACCGAGACCACCGGCACCCACGGCCAGGGCCCGTTCATCGCGGCGATCGACCAGGGCACCACCTCCTCCCGCTGCATCGTCTTCGACCGCGACGGACGCATCGTCTCCGTCGACCAGAAGGAGCACGAGCAGATCTTCCCCAAGCCGGGCTGGGTCGAGCACGACGCCATGGAGATCTGGGCGAACGTCCAGGAGGTCGTCGCGGGCGCCGTCGAGAAGGCGGGCATCACCGCCGCCGACGTCAAGGCCATCGGCATCACCAACCAGCGTGAGACCACGCTGCTGTGGGACAAGAACACCGGCCAGCCGGTCTACAACGCCATCGTCTGGCAGGACACCCGCACCGACGCCCTCTGCAAGGAGCTCGGCCGCAACGTCGGCCAGGACCGCTTCCGCCGCGAGACCGGCCTCCCGCTGGCCTCCTACTTCTCCGGCCCCAAGGTCCGCTGGCTGCTGGACAACGTCGAGGGCCTGCGCGAGCGCGCCGAGGCCGGCGACATCCTCTTCGGCACCATGGACTCCTGGGTCATCTGGAACCTCACCGGTGGTGTCGAGGGCGGTGTCCACGTCACGGACGTCACCAACGCCTCCCGCACCATGCTGATGAACCTCCGCAGCCTCGACTGGGACGAGCGCATCCTGGAGTCGATGGAGGTCCCGGCCGCCGTGCTGCCGGAGATCCGCTCCTCCGCCGAGGTCTACGGCACCGCCAAGGACGGCGCCCTCGCCGGCGTCCCCGTCGCCTCCGCGCTCGGCGACCAGCAGGCGGCCCTCTTCGGCCAGACCTGCTTCTCCGAGGGCGAGGCCAAGTCGACCTACGGCACCGGCACGTTCATGCTGATGAACACCGGCGACGAGCCCGTCAACTCCTACAACGGCCTGCTGACCACCGTCGGCTACCGCATCGGCGACCAGAAGCCGGTCTACGCCCTCGAGGGCTCCATCGCCGTCACCGGCTCCCTCGTGCAGTGGATGCGCGACCAGATGGGCCTCATCAAGAGCGCGGCCGAGATCGAGACGCTCGCCAGCTCCGTCGAGGACAACGGCGGCGCCTACTTCGTGCCCGCCTTCTCCGGCCTGTTCGCCCCCTACTGGCGCTCCGACGCGCGCGGTGTCATCGCGGGCCTGACCCGCTACGTCACCAAGGCGCACATCGCCCGCGCCGTGCTCGAGGCCACCGCCTGGCAGACCCGCGAGATCACCGACGCCATGACCAAGGACTCCGGCGTCGAGCTGACCGCGCTCAAGGTCGACGGCGGCATGACCTCCAACAACTTGCTGATGCAGACCCTCTCGGACTTCCTGGACGCGCCGGTGGTGCGCCCGATGGTCGCCGAGACGACCTGCCTCGGCGCCGCCTACGCCGCCGGCCTCGCCGTCGGCTTCTGGCCGGACACCGACGCGCTGCGCGCCAACTGGCGCCGGGCCGCCGAGTGGACCCCCCGCATGGACGCGGACACGCGTGACCGCGAGTACAAGAACTGGCTCAAGGCCGTCGAGCGGACCATGGGCTGGATCGAGGACGAGGAGTAATCATGACAACCCCGCAGAGCGTTCCGACCCTGGGAACGCACCCGGCTGCCGGCGCCAACCCGGGCCGCGCCGAGACCCGGGACCGGCTGTCCAACGCGACGTACGACCTCCTGGTGATCGGTGGCGGCATCCTGGGCACCTCGGTGGCCTGGCACGCCGCGCAGTCCGGTCTGCGGGTCGCCATGGTGGACGCCGGCGACTTCGCCGGCGCCACCTCCTCCGCCTCCTCCAAGCTCGTCCACGGCGGTCTGCGCTACCTGCAGACCGGCGCGGTCAAGCTGGTGGCGGAGAACCACCACGAGCGCCGGGTGCTGGCCAAGGATGTGGCCCCGCACCTGGTCAACCCGCTCACCTTCTACCTGCCCGTCTACAAGGGCGGCCCGGTGGGCGCGGCCAAGCTCGGCGCCGGCGTGTTCGCCTACTCCGCGCTGTCCGCCTTCGGCGACGGCGTCGGCAAGGTCATCACCCCGGCCAAGGCCAAGGCCGACAACCCCGGTCTGCGCACCGACAACCTCAAGGCCGTGGCGGTCTACTACGACCACCAGATGAACGACTCCCGCGTGGCCGTCATGACGGTCCGCGCGGCGGTCGAGTCCGGCGCCGTGGTCCTCAACCACGCCGAGGTCACCGGTCTGCGCTTCACGCACGGCAAGGTGACCGGCGCGGAGCTCAAGGACCGCGTCGACGGCACCGAGTTCGGCATCGACGCGCGCGTCGTCCTCAACGCCACCGGCCCGTGGGTGGACCACCTGCGGAAGCTGGAAGACAAGGGCGCCGCGCCGTCGATCCGGCTCTCCAAGGGCGCGCACATCGTGATGAAGCGCAAGTCGCCGTGGAAGGCCGCCATGGCCACCCCGATCGACAAGTACCGCATCACCTTCGCCCTGCCGTGGGAGGACCAGCTGCTGCTGGGCACCACCGACACCCAGTACGAGGGCGACCCGGCGGACGTGCGCGCCACCGAGGAGGACATCCAGCAGATCCTCGACGAGGCCGCGTTCTCCATCCAGGACGCCGACCTCGACCGCTCCCTGATGACGTACGCCTTCGCCGGCCTGCGGGTGCTGCCCGGCGGCCCCGGCGACGTGGCCCAGGCCAAGCGCGAGACGGTCGTCTCCGAGGGCAAGGGCGGCATGCTGTCCGTCGCCGGCGGCAAGTGGACCACCTACCGCCACATCGGCCGCACGGTCATGAAGAAGCTGGCCCAGGTGCCCGGCAGCCCGCTGACCGAGGACATGGAGCCCATCTCCAGCCTGGTCCGCCGCACCCCGCTGCCCGGTGTCGCCAACCCCAACGCGGTCGCCCACCGCCTGCTCGTGGACCGCGAGCCCGGCAGCCGCATGGACCCGCTGACCGCCCGTCACCTCGCCACCCACTACGGCTCGCTGTCCTTCGACATCGCCCGCATGGTCAACGAGAACCCCGAGCTCGGCGAGCGGATCCACCCCGACGGTCCGGAGATCTGGGCCCAGGTCGCCTACGCCCGCGACCACGAGTGGGCCGAGACGGTCGACGACGTGCTGCGCCGCCGCACCACCCTGACGATCCGCGGCCTGGACACCGAGGACGTCCGGACCCGCGTCAAGGACATGCTCGGCGACCAGCGCTGACGCATCGGCACATGACGTGACGAGGGGAGGGACGCCCGGGGCGTCCCTCCCCTCCGCGTGCCCGGGGAACCGAACGCAACCGCCGCGCGCTCGAACACGTCCCTCGAAGGGAAGAGGGGGACGACATGAACCGGCCAACGACCCGGCGGCCAACGGCCCGGCGGAGGACGACCCGGCGCGGGACGCCGCTGCGGCGCGTCGCGCTCCGCGTCGCGCTCGGCCTCGCCCTGCTGGTGCTGCTCCCCGTGGTGACGGCGGGCAGCGCGCTGCGGGCCTCGTACGCCGGGACACCCGCCCCCGACGCGGTCACCCGCGGCAGGGACGCGCTCTGGCTGGGCCACGCCTGGATCGACGGCCGCCGCGGCGACGCCGACCTGGCGCGGCTCAAGCGACGGGTGGGAGACACCGGCATCCACGACCTGTACGTCCACGCGGGCCCGCTGGAGCACGACGGCACGCTGCCCGCCTCCGCGTACCGCAACGCCGCCTGGCTCGTCGCGGCGGTCCACCGCGAACTGCCGGGCGTCCGGGTACAGGCCTGGCTGGGCAACCGGCTGGTCGACCGGCCGGACGGCGCGGGGCTGCCGCTGGCCTCGCCCGCCGCCCGGGACGCGGTGGTGGCCAGCGCCCGCCAGGTGATGCGGGCGGGCTTCGAGGGCGTGCACGTCGACGTCGAGCCGGTGCCCACCGGCGACGCCGCCTTCCTCACGCTGCTGGACGCGCTGCGCCCGGCCGTGCGGTCCGCCGGCGGGGTGCTGTCGGTCGCCGCCCAGCAGATCGACCCGCTGCCCTCGATGCACAGCGCGGCCCGGATGATGGGCAGCAAGAAGTGGTGGACGCAGAGCTATTTCGGCGCGGTGGCCCGCCGGGTCGACCAGATCGCCGTCATGTCCTACGACACGGCCCTGCCCTGGGAGAACCTCTACGGGGGCTACGTGGCCCGGCAGACGGCGCTCGCGCTGCGGGCGACCCCGGCGGGCACGGACCTCCTGATGGGCCTGCCCTTCTACCACACCGACGACTGGGGCCATCAGAGCCGGGCCGAGACCGCCGCGGCCGCCGTGCGCGGCGCCCGGCTGGGCCTCAGCCGCGAGGACCGCGGCCGACGGCACTTCGGGCTGGCCCTCTACGTGGACTTCGCCGCGACGGAGGCCGACTGGCGTGCCTACCGCGGTGAATGGGGTGCGCGTGGCTGAAAGTCCCTCCCCCTCAGGGGCTGCGAAGGGGGGTCGCCGAAGTCGTAGGCTTGGGGGCACACGCAAGACATGACGCAACTGCACGGAACGGCAACCGGCGACACCCCGCGACCCGCGGGAGGGGCCGGTCGGAAGGAGGCGCTGGGTGATCGAGCTTGAGGGGGTTCCCGAGCTGATCGACCCGGTCATGATCTGTGCCTTCGAGGGCTGGAACGACGCCGGTGACGCCGCCTCCAGCGCGGTCGCGCACCTGGACCGGGAATGGAAGGGCGAGGTCTTCGCCGCGCTGGACGCGGAGGACTACTACGACTTCCAGGTCAACCGGCCCACCGTCTGGCTGGACGGCGGGGTCCGCAAGATCACCTGGCCGACCACCCGGCTCTCCGTGGTGCGCACCGGCGCCGACAAGGGCGCGCCGCGCGATCTCGTCCTGGTGCGCGGCATCGAGCCGAGCATGCGCTGGCGCTCGTTCTGCAACGAGATCCTGGGGTTCGCCCATGAGCTGGGCGTGGAGATGGTGGTGATCCTGGGCTCGCTGCTCGGCGACACCCCGCACACCCGGCCCGTCCCGGTGAGCGGGGTGACCTCCGACCCGGACCTGGCCCGCACCCTGGACCTGGAGGAGTCCCGCTACGAGGGGCCGACCGGCATCGTCGGCGTCCTCCAGGAGGCGTGCACCCACGCCGGGGTGCCGGCGGTGAGCCTGTGGGCGGCCGTTCCGCACTACGTCTCGCAGCCGCCCAACCCGAAGGCCACCCTGGCCCTGCTCAACCGCCTGGAGGACCTGATCGACCTCCGGGTCCCGCAGGGCGAGCTGCCCGAGGACGCGCGCGCCTGGCAGCTGGGCGTCGACCAGCTGGCGGCCGAGGACAGCGAGGTCGCCGAGTACGTCCAGTCGCTGGAGGAGGCGCGGGACACCGCCGATCTGCCGGAGGCATCCGGCGAGGCGATCGCCCGCGAGTTCGAGCGCTATCTGCGGCGCCGCGACGGCCAGCCCGGGCAGCCGGGCCAGGCCGGACCGCTGGCCGCGGAGCCGGGGCTGACCGAGGGCGGGCCCGGCGGCTCGTATCTGCGCGACACCACCAGCGGGCGCACCCGGCCTCCCAGGCCTCCGGCCGGCTCCGACGAGGAGGCCGGCGGCGAGGGCCCGGAGCCGCGGCGGGGCCAGGACGGCCCCGGGGACGAGGACCGGCCCCGGTGACGGGGAACGGGCGTCCTCCCGGGACTTTCGCGGAGTATTGACGCGACGCACCGTAACGGTTCGCCGTACACTTGTCTGCCCGGTGAAGGCCGGTTCACTACCCGTCGAGGGTGGGGGACCGGCCTTCTCGTCCCTCAGGAGGTGTGCGGATGACCAGCAGCATTCCCGCGGTCGACACCCGTTCGGCGGCATCGGCCCTGCAAGCGGTCCTGCTCGACATGGACGGCACGTTGGTCGACACCGAGGGTTTCTGGTGGGAGGTCGAAGTCGCGGTCTTCGCCGAGCTGGGGCACCAGCTGCTGGAGGATTGGCGCGAGGTCGTCGTCGGCGGCCCGATGACGCGCAGCGCCTCCTTCCTGATCCAGGCCACCGGGGCGCGGATCGCCCTGGCCGAGCTGACCGCCCTCCTGAACAGCCGGTTCTCGGAGATGATCGGCCGCGGGGTCCCGCTGATGCCGGGCGCCCGGCGGCTGCTGGGCGAGCTGGCCGCGCACGGGGTACCGACGGCGCTGGTCTCGGCCTCGCACCGGGAGATCATCGACCGGGTGCTCCACACCCTGGGCCCCGAGCACTTCACGCTGACCGTGGCGGGCGACGAGATCGCCCGCACCAAGCCGCACCCGGACCCCTATCTGCTGGCCGCCGCCCGGCTGGGCGCGGACCCGGCCCGCTGCGCGGTGGTGGAGGACACCCTGACGGGTGTGACGGCCGCCGAGGCGGCCGGCTGCCGGGTGGTGGCGGTGCCCTCGGTGGCGCCCATCCCGCCGGCCCTCGGCCGTACGGTCGTGGGTTCGCTGGAGGAAGTCGACTTGTCTTTTCTGCGGGGCCTGATCAAGGTCTGACCCCGTTCGGCGGCCGATCACGGGAATGCGACAGAGTGTGCACCGAGCGTGCGGTGCGGGAATGACCATGAACTCTGAGCACGTGATCGATTGTTTTCCGTGACGAATGCGGCGGCTGAATTCGCGCGGTCGGCCGGGGCGTGACGGAAGTGACCTTCGTCACCGGTCCCGGCGCCCGCGCGTCGCCTTGCGCGCCGGCCGGTGGGCGTTTTCCGGGGCTGAAGCGCACCCTTGTGTCCCGTTTGATCATCTCCTGCCGGAAACGTTCCGGCGTCCGAATAACGGATATCTCTCCGTCGTTATCACGGCGTGATATCACGTCAAGTTCTTCCGGTTCCGGGCCCGGCGGCGGTGCGCACTAATCTTTTCGCGAGAACTTCACGGCTGCCCGTATGACCAGCGCATCAGGTATCGGTAGGGTCCGGGCAGTCGAACGCACCACAGGGAGAACACCGGACAATGAACCGCAAGACGTTGGTCCTGCCCCTCGCGGCAGCCCTGCTGGCGCCCGCGCTCGTCGCCTGTGGCGGGGGCGAGGGGTCCGGCGGGAACAAGGCCATCGTCATCGGCACGACCGACCGGTTCGAGGAGACCACCGACGCGCCGGCGCCGTTCGACCCCGCCGCCGCGTACGACATCGGCGCCTGGAACGTCCTCCACAGCACCTTCCAGACACTCCTGCGGCTGCCGCGCTCCGGCACCGAGCCGGTCGGCGACGCCGCCGAGCGCTGCCAGTTCGGCGACCGCAAGAACGAGCAGTTCCGGTGCACCCTGCGCGGCGGCCTGAAGTTCTCCAACGGGCACGACCTCACCTCGGAGGACGTCAAGTTCTCCATCGACCGTGCCCGGGCCATCAACTTCGAGAACGGCCCGGTCTCCCTGCTGAGCAACATCGACAAGGTGGAGACCCCGAACGAGCGCGAGGTGGTCTTCCACCTCAAGTCGCCCGACGCCACCTTCCCGCAGAAGATCGCCACCCCGGCCGCCGCCATCGTCGACAGCGAGTCCTACGCCAAGGACAAGCTGGACAACGGTTTCAGGACGGTCGGCTCCGGTCCGTACACGCTGAAGGCCGACACCAAGGACGGTCGCGTCGTCAAGGCCACGTTCAGCAGGAACGGGGACTACAAGGGCTCCGTCAAGGTGCTCAACGACAAGGTCGAGATGCGCTTCTTCGACGACGCCGCGTCGATGGAGAAGGCCCTCAAGGGCGGCGACATCGACATCATGAACCGCGCCCTGCTGCCCGAGCAGATCGGCCGCCTGCGCAACTCCGCGGACCAGGGGGTCCGGCTGCTGGAGTCGCCCGGCCAGGAGATCAGCTACCTCGCCTTCAACACCGAGGACCCCTCGGTGAAGTCCAAGGCGGTGCGCCAGGCCGTGGCGCAGGTGGTCGACCGGCAGGCGCTGACCCGCGACGACGCCGACCGCACGAGCGAGCCGCTGTACTCCCTGGTGCCCAGCGGTATCGCCGGCCACCAGAACGCCTTCTCCAACAAGTACGGCGAGCCCAGCGCCGACAAGGCCCGCGCCCTGCTGAAGGCCGCGAACATCACCACCCCGGTGCCGCTGACCCTCACCTACACCACGGACCACTACGGTGAGACCACCGCGAAGGTCTTCAAGTCGCTGCAGAAGCAGCTGAACGGCACCGGGCTCTTCGAGGCCAAGGTGCAGGGCGTGAAGTGGGCGGACTTCCGCCCCGAGGCCGCCAAGGGCAAGTACGCCGTCTACGGCATGGGCTGGTTCCCCGACTTCCCGGACCCGGACAACTTCATCGCCCCGTTCGTCGGCAAGGACAACTTCCTCTCCTCGCCGTACCGCAACCCGAAGATCTCCAACGAGCTCATCCCGCAGTCCCGCGAGACCGCGCAGCGCGAGGCCGCCGCGAAGTACTTCCAGCAGGCCGCGGACCTCCTCGCCGAGGACGTGCCGCTGCTGCCGCTGTGGCAGGGCAAGCAGTACGTCGCGGCGCGGAACAAGATCAACGGCGCGGAGTGGGCCCTCAACTCCGCGTCCGAGCTCCAGCCCTGGGAGCTCACCCGCGGCTGACGGCGGCACCCCGCCCCGGCCCCCGACGCAGGTCCAGTTCCACCAGCTTCACCGGATACACCCGACGGTCTCTCTTCTGCGATCAAGAACTGTGAGGAAAGTGCACGTGAGGAAACGTGACCAGTGGCTCGCCGCCCCGCTCGGCGCGGGGCTCGCCGCCGCCCTGCTGAGCGGGTGCGGATCGGACGACGGCTCGGCGGCCGGCACCGGGCAGTCGGTGGTCATGGGGATGTCGGAAGAGGTCCTCTCCACCGACCCGGCGTCCGGTTACGACCCCGGTTCCTGGCTGCTCTTCAACAACGTCTTCCAGTCGCTGATGAGCTTCCCCAAGGGCAGCACCACCCCGGTCCCGGACGCCGCCAAGAGCTGCAAGTTCCAGGACGACACCAGCACCGTCTACGAGTGCACCCTGGTGGACGGGCTGAAGTTCAGCAACGGCAACGACCTCACCTCCGAGGACGTCGCCTACTCGTTCAACCGCACGCTGCGGATCAACGACAAGAGCGGTCCCGCCGCGGCCATGCTGTCGACGATCAAGCACATCAAGACGCCGGACAAGTCGACCGTCGTCTTCCAGCTCAAGCGCCCGGACGCCACCTTCCCCCAGAAGATCGCCTCCGGTGCCGGCTCGATCGTGGACCACACGGAGTACCCGAAGGACAAGCTCCGCACCGACGGCAAGGCCGTCGGCTCGGGTGTCTACAAGCTGGACTCCTTCGACCGCAAGGGCAAGGCCGTCTTCAAGCCCAACGGCTCCTACAAGGGCCCGGCCACGCTGCAGAACAGCGGCATGACCCTGAAGTTCTTCGACGGCCACCAGGACGAGCTCAAGACCGCGCTCCAGAAGGGCGAGATCGACCTCGCCTACCGTGGTCTGGGCATGAAGGACATCGCGGACATCGAGAACGTCGGCGACAAGGGCAGCCTGAAGGTCGTCGAGGGCACCAGCGCCGAGGTCCAGCACCTGGTGTTCAACACCAAGGACCCGGTGGTCGGCAAGGTCGGCGTCCGCAAGGCCATCGCCTTCACCATCGACCGCTCCGCGCTCGTCCGCGACGTCTACAAGCGCACCGCCGAGCCGCTGTACTCCGTGGTCCCCAGCGGCATCACCGGCCACCGGACGCCGTTCTTCGACCTCTACGGCGACCACCCGCAGATCGACAAGGCCTCGGCGGCCCTGAAGTCGGCCGGCATCACCGGCAAGGCGAAGGTCACCCTCTACGCCACCCCGGTCCGATACGGCCCGGCCACCGTCGCCGAGTTCAAGGAGATCGCCCGGCAGCTCAACGCCAGCGGCCTCTTCGAGGCCGACGTGCAGAGCGTGCCCTTCGAGCAGTACGAGAAGGACATCGCCGCCGGCAAGTACGGCATCTACGTGAAGGGCTGGGTCCCCGACTACCCGGACCCGGACAACTTCACGGCGCCGTTCTTCGGCGAGGACAGCGTCCTCGCGAACAACTACACGTCCAAGGACATAGCGAGCATCCTGCCGACCACGGCCGCCCAGGGCAGCCGCCCGTCGACCGTCGCCGACTTCGCCAAGGTGCAGAACACCGTGGCCCAGGACGTGCCGGTGCTGCCGCTGTGGCAGGGCAAGCAGTACGCGGTCGCCAACGACCGGATCGACGGTCTCCAGTGGACCCTCGACGCCTCGACCGTCTTCCGATTCTGGGAGATCAGCAAGGGCGCCAAGGACTGACCCGGGCGCGGCCCCGCCGCGCACACGACGACGCCCCGGCACGCGGACCGCGTGCCGGGGCGTCGTCGTGTTCCGTTCCGAGGGAGCTCACTGGGCCCCGGGGCGCACCAGACCGCTCTCGTAGGCGTAGACCGCCGCCTGCACCCGGTCCCGCAGCCCCAGCTTCGTCAGCACATGCCCCACATGGGTCTTCACCGTGGTCTCGCTGACGAACAGATCCGCCGCGATCTCCGCGTTCGACAGACCGCGCGCCACCAGCTTCAGCACCTCGACCTCACGGTCCGTGAGCGTGTGGAGGGTGTCCGGCAGCGGCTCCTCGCCCGACGGCAGATGCCCGGCGTACTTGTCCAGCAGCCGCCGCGTGATGCTCGGCGCCAGCATCGCCTCGCCACCCGCCACCACCCGGATCGCCTGCACCAGCTCATGGGCGGGCGCGTCCTTGAGCAGGAACCCGCTGGCCCCCGCCCGCAGCGCCTCGACCACGTACTCGTCGAGATCGAACGTGGTCAGCACCAGCACCTTGGCCGGGCCGTTCCGCTCCGGACCGGTGATCTGCCGGGTGGCCTCGACGCCGTCCATCCGGGGCATCCGGATGTCCATCAGCACCACATCGGGCTGCAGCGCCCGGACCTGGTCGAGGGCCTGCAGACCGTCCCCGGCCTCCCCGACGACCGCCAGGTCCTGCTCGGCCTCCAGGATCATGCGGAAGCCGGTGCGCAGCAGCGGCTGGTCGTCGACCAACAGGACACGGATCGCCACAGGAGAACTCCTTCGCTAGACCGCGTCCATTCTGCCCTGCGGGCCGCCGGCGGAGGCAGCCGGACCGTCGTCCGCCGCCGCACGGGGCGCCGGCAGGGGCAGCGGATACGGCGGGGGAGTGCCACCGAATTCCGGGCAGCGGGACCGGTGGTCGCACCAGCCGCACAGCTTCGTCGGCCGGGGCCGCCAGTCACCGGTGTCCGTGGCCAGGGTGATCGCCTCCCACAGCGCCCGCAGCCGGCGCTCCACCGCCAGCAGCTCCGCCTCCACCGGGTCGTACGTGAGCACGTCGCCGCTGCCCAGGTAGACCAGCTGCAGCCGGCGCGGGATCCGGCCCCGCAGCCGCCACATCACCAGGGCGTAGAACATCATCTGGAACAGCGGGGTGTCCCGGTACCGCGGGGCCGGGGCCTTGCCGGTCTTGTAGTCGACGATCCGCACATCGCCCGCGGGGGTCACGTCCACCCGGTCGACGATGCCGCGCAGCCGCAGCCCCGAGTCCAGCACCGTCTCCACCGACAGCTCGCGCTCGGCGGGCTCCAGACGCGTCGGGTCCTCCAGCGTGAACCACCGCTCGACCAGCCGCTCCGCGTCCGCCAGCCAGCCGGCCAGCAGGTCGGGGTCATGGCTGCCGTCCTCCCGCAGGAACAGCTCCGCCAGCTCCGGACGGGCCTCCAGCAGCCGCTCCCACTCGCCCGGCACCAGCCCCCTGGCCCGCGGCGCCGTCCGCTCGCCCGCCGGGGCGTCGAAGAGCCGCTCCAGCACCGCGTGCACCACCGTGCCCCGGGTCGCCGCGGCACTCGGCTTCTCCGGCAGCCTGTCGATCACCCGGAAGCGGTACAGCAGCGGACACTGCATGAAATCGGCCGCACGCGACGGCGACAACGAGGCCGGACGCGCGGCGGCCCGGGCCGGGGCGGCGGGAAGCTCGGGGGCGGTATCCATGACACAAACCCTACGGCCCGTCACCGACAGTCGGCCGCATACCATCGACGGTAGACCCCTTCGCACTGCATGATCGTAAGAATGCACCACGTGGGTGCGAATGACCGGATCCGACGAGGGGACACCGTGGACAACAGCGGGCAGGGCCGCACCGGCGGCAACGACGCCGGCCGACCCCCCGGCCCCGGGGACCGCAAGCCGCAGCCCCCGCGCGAGGCCGGCGGCGGCATCCTCATGGGCCGTCCCTTCGGCGTACCCGTCTACGTCGCCCCCAGCTGGTTCCTGGTGGCGGCCCTCATCACCTGGGTCTTCGGCGGCCAGCTCGACCGCGTCCTGCCCGAGCTGGGGAACATCCGCTACCTGGTCGCCCTCTTCTTCGCCGTCGCCTTCTACGCCTCCGTGCTCGTCCACGAGCTCGCCCACACGGTCGCCGCACTCCGCTTCAAACTCCCGGTACGCCGCATCCAGCTCCAGTTCTTCGGCGGCGTCTCCGAGATCGAGAAGGAGAGCGAGACCCCCGGCCGCGAATTCGTGCTCGCCTTCGTCGGCCCCCTCCTCTCCCTCGTCCTCGCCGGCCTCTTCTACCTGGGCGTCCTCGCCGTCCAGCCCGGCACCGTACCGGCCGTCCTGCTCGCCGGGCTGATGGTCTCCAACCTCCTCGTCGCCGCCTTCAACCTGCTCCCCGGCCTCCCCCTGGACGGCGGACGCATGCTCCGCGCCGTCGTCTGGAAGATCAGCGGCCGCCCCATGACCGGCACCGTCGCCGCCGCCTGGGTCGGCCGCGCCCTCGCCGTCGGCGTCCTCGTCGGGCTCCCCCTGCTCACCCACCGCGCCGGCGCCGAGGAGATCGGCGGCGTCGACACCCTCACCGACGCCCTGCTCGCCGCCATCCTCGCCGCGATCATCTGGACCGGCGCCGGCAACAGCCTGCGCATGGCCCGGCTCCGCGAACACCTCCCCGCCCTGCGCGCCCGCGCCCTCACCCGGCGCGCCGTACCCGTCGAGGCCGCCACCCCGCTCTCCGAGGCCCTCCGCCGCGCCAACGAGGCCGGCGCCCGCGCCCTGGTCGTCGTCGACGGACAGGGCACCCCCACCGCCCTCGTCCGCGAGGCCGCCATCGTCGGCGTCCCCGAGCACCGCCGCCCCTGGGTCGCCGTGGGCACCCTCGCCCAGGACATCCGCGACGGCATGCGCGTCTCCGCCGACCTCTCCGGCGAGGACCTCCTGGACGTCCTGCGGGCCACCCCCGCCACCGAATACCTCGTCGTCGAGGACACCGGGGAGGTCTACGGCGTCCTCTCCACGGCCGACGTCGAACGCGCCTTCGTCGCCGCCATGGCCCGCCCCTCGTCGTAGCGGAGCCGGCGCGGAGGCGCCACGGAGCCGCTATAGAGCCCGTGCGGAGCCCCGCGGGCCCACAGGTGGTCGGCCGCCCGCAGCACACCCGGTAGGCTGGTCACATGTCCGAACCGACCGGTGCCGCCCGCCGTCGCGGGCCCTTCAAGGTCGGGGACCAGGTCCAGCTCACCGACCCCAAGGGACGCCACTACACGTTCACGCTCGAGGCCGGGAAGAATTTCCACACCCACAAGGGTTCCTTCCCCCACGACGAGCTGATCGGCGCTCCCGAGGGCAGTGTTGTCCGTACCACGGGAAACGTCGCCTACCTCGCGCTGCGCCCCCTGCTCCCCGACTACGTCCTGTCCATGCCCCGCGGTGCCGCCGTGGTCTACCCCAAGGACGCGGGGCAGATCCTGGCGTTCGCCGACATCTTCCCCGGCGCCCGCGTCGTCGAGGCCGGTGTGGGATCGGGCTCGCTCAGCAGCTTCCTGCTGCGGGCCATCGGCGACCAGGGCATGCTGCACTCCTACGAGCGCCGCGCGGACTTCGCCGAGATCGCGCAGGCCAACGTGGAGCGCTACTTCGGCGGCCCCCACCCCGCCTGGCAGCTGACCGTCGGCGACCTCCAGGACAACCTCTCCGACACCGACGTCGACCGGGTCATCCTGGACATGCTCGCCCCGTGGGAGTGCCTGGAGGCCGTCTCCAAGGCGCTCGTGCCCGGCGGCATCCTGTGCTGCTACGTGGCCACCACCACCCAGCTCGCGCGGACCGTGGAGTCCATCCGTGAGATCGGCTGCTTCGCCGAGCCGCAGCCCTGGGAATCCATGATCCGCAACTGGCACGTCGAGGGCCTGGCCGTCCGCCCGGACCACCGGATGATCGGCCACACCGGCTTCCTCGTCACCGCCCGCCGCCTCGCGGACGGCGTCGAGCCCCCGATGCGCCGCCGCCGTCCCGCCAAGGGCGCCTACGGCGAGGACTACGAGGGCCCCAACAAGGGCTGACCCCTCCCGCACGAACGCGAGCGCCGCCGCCGAGTACGCATCCCCACGCGAACTCGACGGCGGCGCTCGCGCGTTGGGCACCCGTACACCGGGTGAGGCCAGGGCCCGCGCCCCCCGTGTGCCGGCCCCGGGCCGTGTGGCACGATGCGGAAGATCCTCGTCCCAGCCGCCCCCGGAGGAGTCGGTGCGCGTGCAGCCCCCGGCAGGACCCGTCCCCGAGCCCCACCCGCACACCCGTACCCGTCCGGTCCACTGGCTGGCCACGGCCGCCGCACTGGCCGGCGTGATCACCGGCGCCGCACTCCTCGGCCCCGGCGACGCCGGCGCCACCGCCCCCACGCCCCCGGCCGCTGCGGCCCCCGCCCCCGACGCGGGGGCCGTCCGCTACCCCGTCGACTGCGGCAGCGCCACCGCCGAGGTCACCGACCGGGCCACGGGGGACCTCGACGGCGACGGCGAGCCCGAGACGGTCGCGGTCGTCCGCTGCCCCTCCGGCGCCGGCACCCCGCCCAGCGGCGTCTACGTCCTCGCCCCGGCGGCCTCCGACCCCGAGCACAAGGCCGCGCCCCGGATCGTGGCCGCCCTCGTCGACCCCCGGGAGCGGATGAGCGTCACCGGCCTCACCGTCACCGAGCGCACCGTTTCGGCCACACTTCTCGGCTACTCCGCGGCCCGCGTCCCCCGCTGCTGCCCCGACCTGCGCCGGGCGGTCAAGTGGCACTGGCGCGACGGCCAGTTCGCCCTGACCGCCGCGCCGGTCGCGGCGGGTGGATGAACCGTCACCCCGCGTCGGGGCCGTACACCTCGACCTTGTCCGAGACACGGCGGACATGGATGCAGTCCCCCGGGCACTCCAGCGCGGAGTCCCGCACGTCGTTGAGCAGCGGCAACGGGACCGGCGTGGTGGCACCCTTGTCCTGGAGCAGCTCGTCGTCGGCGCTCTTCACATACGCCAGCCCGTCGATGTCCAGCTCGAAGACCTCCGGGGCGTACTGCGCGCAGATGCCGTCCCCGGTGCACAGGTCCTGGTCGATCCAGACTTCCAGCTCACCGAGTCCTTCTTCCTGCACCGTCATCTCGCCTGCCGTTCCTGCGTACGTGAACCAATTGGAGCCAGCCCTGACGGGTGTTGACCGAGTCGACGATACAACCGCCCGCTTTCCGATGTTGATGGGTGGGTATTCCCCTCACGTGAGGACGTGCGCAAGGGTGAAGATCGGACACACTCCGACCGGGTTTGTGATCTAGGGGTTTCAACCTGCACCGGCCCAGGTAGGGTCTGGAAGCGTCCAGCTCCCCTTGGAGGAGGTGAGGACCGTGGCAGCCCACGACGACGACATGAACCGCGGCATCCGGCCGGGACGAGGGTCTGACGACCCCGCGGGCCAGGTTGCCTATCTCGAGCAGGAGATCGCCGTCCTGCGCCGCAAGCTCGCCGACTCACCGCGCCACACGAGGATTCTCGAAGAGCGCATCGTCGAGCTCCAGACGAACCTGGCCGGCGTCTCCGCGCAGAACGAACGCCTCGCGAACACCCTCCGCGAAGCACGCGACCAGATCGTGGCCCTCAAGGAGGAGGTCGACCGGCTCGCCCAGCCGCCGGCCGGCTTCGGGGCCTTCCTGCAGGCGAACGAGGACGGCACCGCCGACGTCTTCACCGGAGGCCGCAAGCTCCGGGTGAACGTCAGCCCCGGCGTCGAGCTCGACGAGCTCCGGCCCGGCCAGGAAGTCATGCTCAACGAGGCCCTCAACGTGGTCGACGCCATGGCCTTCGAGCGCCACGGCGACATCGTCACCCTCAAGGAGATCCTCGAGGACGGCGTACGCGCCCTGGTCATCGGGCACACCGACGAGGAGCGGGTGGTACGGCTCGCCGAGCCGCTGCTGGACACCACCATCCGCCCCGGTGACGCCCTCCTGCTCGAACCCCGCTCCGGCTACGTCTACGAGGTCATCCCCAAGAGCGAGGTCGAGGAACTCGTCCTCGAAGAGGTCCCGGACATCGACTACACGAAGATCGGCGGCCTGGGAAACCAGATCGAGCTGATCCGCGACGCGGTCGAGCTCCCCTACCTCTACCCCGACCTCTTCAAGGAACACGAACTCCGCCCGCCCAAGGGCGTCCTGCTCTACGGCCCCCCCGGCTGCGGCAAGACACTCATCGCCAAGGCCGTCGCCAACTCCCTTGCCAAGAAGGTCGCCGAGGTGACCGGCAAGCCCGCGGGGAAGAGCTTCTTCCTCAACATCAAGGGCCCCGAGCTCCTCAACAAGTACGTCGGCGAGACCGAACGGCACATCCGGCTGATCTTCCAGCGCGCCCGCGAGAAGGCCAGCGAGGGCACCCCGGTCATCGTCTTCTTCGACGAGATGGACTCCCTCTTCCGCACCCGCGGCTCCGGGGTCAGCTCGGACGTGGAGAACACCATCGTCCCCCAGCTGCTCTCCGAGATCGACGGCGTCGAGGGCCTGGAGAACGTCATCGTCATCGGCGCCTCCAACCGCGAGGACATGATCGACCCGGCCATCCTGCGCCCCGGCCGCCTCGATGTGAAGATCAAGATCGAGCGCCCGGACGCCGAGGCCGCCAAGGACATCTTCTCGAAGTACCTCACCGAGACCCTGCCGCTGCACGCCGACGACCTCACCGAACACGGTGGGTCCGCCAAGGCGACCGTGGACGGCATGATCCAGTCGGTCGTCGAGCAGATGTACGCCGAATCCGAGGAGAACCGCTTCCTGGAGGTCACCTACGCCAACGGTGACAAGGAAGTCCTCTACTTCAAGGACTTCAATTCCGGAGCGATGATCCAGAACATCGTGGACCGGGCCAAGAAAATGGCCATCAAGGCCTTCCTGGACCACAACCAGAAGGGCCTCCGCGTCTCCCACCTGCTCGCCGCCTGTGTGGACGAGTTCAAGGAGAACGAGGACCTGCCCAACACCACCAACCCGGACGACTGGGCCCGCATCTCCGGAAAGAAGGGCGAGCGGATCGTCTTCATCCGCACCCTCGTCACCGGAAAGCAGGGCGCGGACACGGGCCGCTCCATCGACACCGTGGCCAATACCGGCCAGTATCTCTAGCTCAGCCGTCCGGCTGCGGACGCCCCCGCCGTTCCGCCACCCCCGCCCAGTGGCGGGGGCGGCCCCGGGGCGTCCGCAGCCGGACGCGTTTTGCACCACTTGTGGGACTCGCACAGCGACGTTTTCCGACCGCCACGAGAACCGGAGCAATGACTGTAATGATCTCCCCAGGGCCGCAAAGCCGTTCTAGGCTCTTCGGTACCGCCGCCGAGCGCAATGGGGGATCGGGGACCGGGCACGGACTGGATGCGCAGCGGTACTTGAGCGCCGACCCCACCGGGGGGCGCCGCCGGGCAAGGAGGGCCGCATGACCGTACGGCGAGTAATGGGCATCGAGACGGAGTACGGGATCTCCGTCCCAGGTCACCCGAACGCCAATGCCATGCTCACCTCGTCCCAGATCGTCAACGCCTACGCGGCCGCGATGCACCGGGCACGCCGTGCCCGCTGGGACTTCGAGGAGGAGAACCCGCTGCGGGACGCCCGCGGCTTCGACCTCGCCCGCGAAGCCGCGGACTCCAGCCAGCTCACCGACGAGGACATCGGCCTCGCCAACGTCATCCTCACCAACGGCGCACGCCTCTACGTCGACCACGCCCACCCCGAATACAGCTCACCCGAGGTGACCAACCCCCGCGACGCCGTCCTCTGGGACAAGGCCGGGGAACGGATCATGGCCGAGGCCGCCGAACGCGCCGCCCAGCTCCCCGGCGCCCAGCCCATCCACCTCTACAAGAACAACACCGACAACAAGGGCGCCTCCTACGGCACCCACGAGAACTACCTGATGAAGCGGGAGACCCCCTTCTCCGACATCGTGCGCCACCTGACGCCGTTCTTCGTCTCCCGCCAGGTCGTCGCCGGCGCCGGCCGCGTCGGCATCGGCCAGGACGGCCACGAACACGGCTTCCAGATCAGCCAGCGCGCCGACTACTTCGAGGTCGAGGTCGGCCTCGAGACCACCCTCAAGCGGCCCATCATCAACACCCGCGACGAGCCGCACGCCGACGCCGAGAAATACCGCCGGCTCCACGTGATCATCGGGGACGCCAACCTCTCCGAGATCTCCACCTACCTCAAGCTCGGCACCACCGCCCTCGTCCTCTCGATGATCGAGGACGGCTTCATCGCCGTCGACCTCGCCGTCGAACAGCCCGTACGCACCCTCCACCAGATCAGCCACGACCCCACCCTGCGACGCCTCATCACGCTGCGCAGCGGCCGCACGCTCACGGCGGTGCAACTCCAGATGGAGTACTACGAGCTCGCCCGCAAATACGTCGAGGACCGCTTCGGCGCCGACGCCGACGAGCAGACGAAGGACGTGCTCACCCGCTGGGAGGACGTCCTGGGCCGGCTGGAGCACGACCCCATGAGCCTGGCCGGGGAGCTCGACTGGGTGGCCAAACGGGAGCTGCTGGAGGGCTACCGCCGCCGCGACGGCCTGGGCTGGGACGCCGCCCGGCTGCACCTCGTGGACCTCCAGTACGCGGACGTCCGCCCCGACAAGGGCCTGTACAACCGCCTCGCGGCCCGCGGCCGCATGAAGCGCCTGCTGGACGAGGCCGACGTCGCCCGGGCCCGCACGGCCCCGCCCGAGGACACCCGCGCCTACTTCCGCGGCCGCTGCCTGGAGCAGTACGCCGAGGACGTCGCCGCGGCCTCCTGGGACTCCGTGATCTTCGACCTCCCCGGCCGCGACTCCCTCCAGCGCGTCCCCACCCTGGAACCGCTGCGCGGCACCCGCAACCACGTCAAGGAGCTCCTGGACCGCTGCCGCACGGCGGAGGACCTGGTCCGGGTCCTCTCGGGCGGCTGAGCGGGTCTGAGAAGGACGGGAGGGGGGAATCATCACGGTGGTTCCGGGACGTTGTAGCAAGTGCAGGGCCGATCCCCGGCCCTGCTTGTAGGGTCGGATCTTGAACGTCTCGTGTACGTGTACGTCGAAACCGAGCGGGGTGAGGGGTATGGCGACCAAGGACACCGGCGGCGGACAGCAGAAGGCCACGCGTGCGACGGAGGAGACCGAGGAGCAGGCGCAGGACGCGCAGGTCTCCGAGGACCTCAAGGAGCGCCAGGAGAAGCTGTCGGACGACGTGGACTCCGTGCTGGATGAGATTGATGATGTCCTAGAGGAGAATGCGGAGGATTTCGTACGCTCGTTCGTTCAAAAGGGAGGCCAGTGAGGCTTTTTGCCTTCGATTCGAAGGTGAGGGGTGGGGGTGGCTGACCGTGGAGACGTGAAGCGTTGCACGCGGTGTGGTGAGGAGAAGCCGCGTGCGCGCTTCGCGATCAAGCGCACGAACTTGGATGGTCTGCAGCGTCACTGTCGCGACTGCGCGTCCGCCTACCACCGGGCACGCGAGGTGAAGCTGGGGAAGAAAGTGCGTCCTGAGGCGGATGTCCCCGAAGGGCACAAGCACTGCTTGCGCTGTGGCCAAACCAAGCCGCACTCGGAATGGCATCGTAATGCGTCCGCCTCCGACGGGCTGTCCACGCGCTGCAAGGCGTGCCGAGCCATCCAGGGGCGATCCGATCACCTCAGGCGCCAGTACGGCATCACCGAGGCGCAGCGCGACGAGATGATCACGTCGCAGGCAGGCGTCTGCTGCATTTGCTTGGCGGCGCCCGCGGTGCATGTGGATCATTGTCACGAGACGGATAAGGTCCGTGGCGTGCTGTGCTTCAACTGCAACTCGGCACTCGGAAAGTTGAGAGACGATGTCGGCGTCATGCGTCGTGCCATCGCCTACCTGGAAGGAAACGTGTGGAAGCCAACCCTCGTAGCATCGGGCGTCTACCTGCTGCCTTCCTGACGCCCGGCTCGTCGTCCTTCATGGATTTCCTCGGGGCGCACCAGCCCGAGCTGCTGCCGCGCAACCGGCAGCTGCCGGCCCAGGGTGTCGTCGAGGCCCCGCACGGTACGACCATCGTCGCGGCCGCCTTCCCGGGCGGTGTGGTGCTCGCCGGTGACCGGCGGGCCACGATGGGCAATGTGATCGCTCAGCGTGACATCGAGAAGGTGTTCCCGGCCGACGAGTACTCGGCGGTGGGTATCGCCGGTACGGCCGGGCTGGCCGTGGAGATGGTCAAGCTGTTCCAGCTGGAGCTGGAGCACTTCGAGAAGGTCGAGGGGGTCTCGCTCTCCCTGGAGGGCAAGGCCAACCGGTTGTCGACGATGATCCGCAGCAATCTCGGCATGGCCATGCAGGGGCTGGCCGTGGTGCCGCTGTTCGCCGGGTGGGACGCGGACCGCCGCAAGGGCCGCATCTTCTCCTACGACGTGACCGGTGGGCGTTCCGAGGAGCAGGGCTTCGCGGCCACGGGGTCCGGTTCGCTGTTCGCGCGTGGTGCGCTGAAGAAGCTCTTCCGTGAGGACCTGACGGAGGCGCAGGCCACCACGCTCGTCGTCCAGGCGCTCTACGACGCCGCCGACGACGATTCCGCGACCGGCGGTCCCGATCTCGCGCGCCGCATTTACCCCATCGTCACCGTCATCACCGACGAGGGCTTCCGCAGGCTCACCGATGCCGAGTCCGCCGAGATCGTCCGCGCCATTCACGAGCGGCGGCTCGAGGAGCCCGACGGCCCGCGGGCCGCGCTCCTGTGACGCCTTCGACACTGACGGAACCCCACACGAGAAGGGACGGATAGCGGTGTCGACGCCGTTCTATGTCTCACCCCAGCAGGCCATGGCCGACCGCGCCGAGTACGCCCGCAAGGGCATCGCCCGCGGCCGGAGCGTGGTCGTCCTCCAGTACGACGACGGTGTGCTGTTCGTCGCCGAGAACCCGTCCCGCGCCCTCCATAAGGTGAGCGAGATCTACGACCGGATCGCCTTCGCGGCGGTCGGGAAGTACAACGAGTTCGAGAACCTCCGCATCGGCGGTGTGCGCTACGCCGATCTGCGCGGTTACACCTACGACCGGGGCGATGTCACGGCCCGGGGCCTGGCGAACGTCTATGCGCAGACGCTGGGCACGATCTTCTCCAGCGCGGGGGAGAAGCCGTACGAGGTGGAGCTGATCGTCGCGGAGGTCGGGGCGGGTCCCGAGGACGATCAGATCTACCGGCTGCCGCACGACGGTTCCATCGTCGACGAGCATGGCTCGGTCGCGGTCGGTGGCAACGCCGATCAGATCAGCAGTTATCTCGACCAGCGGCACCGCGACGGGATGACGCTCGCCGAGGCCCTCAAGCTGGCCCGGGACTCGCTCGCCCGTGACACGAACGGCAGTGAGCGGACGCTCACGGCCGAGCAGCTGGAGGTCGCGGTCCTGGACCGGACGCGGCCGCAGACGCGCAAGTTCAAGCGGCTGCTGGGGCAGCAGCTGACGCGGCTCCTGGAGGGTGACGGGACCGCCGCGGCGGAGGAGTAGCCGGGTGTCCTCAAGGGCCGGACGGGCTGAATTCAGCCCGTCCGGCCCTTGAGGGCCCGGGGTCCGGGGCGGAGCCCCGGTTACCGAGAGGGTGCCGCACCCGTCGACGCGCGGGGCATCAGTCGTACCGGCAGGGTCGCCGGCGCCGCCGTGGCGCCGTCCAGTACCGCCACCAGTGCCCGTAGCCCGGCCTCTCCCACGCCTTCGGCCGGCAGGCGCACGGTGGTGAGCTCCGGTTCGAGTGCCGTCGCCAGGGCGAGGTCGTCGAAGCCGGTGACCGAGACGTCGGCCGGTACGCGGAGGCCGAGGCGGCGGGCGGCCTTGCAGGCGCCCGCGGCGAGGATGTCCCCGTCGCAGACCAGTGCGGTCGGGGCGGCGGGTCCGGTGGTGAGGGCGCGTTCGGCGGCGGCTCGGCCGGCGTCCACGTCCAGGGGTGCCCGTTCGGTGCGGACGATCTCGGCGCCCGCTGCGCGCAGGCGTTCCGTCAGGGCCCGCTCGCGTACGCGGAAGGTCCAGGAGTCGACGTCGGCGGCGATGTGGGCGAAGCGCCGGTGGCCCAGGTCGAGCAGGTGGTCGGCCAGTCGGCGCATGCCGTCGGCGATGTCGGGGTTGACGGTGGCGGCCGCCTCGGGTCGTGAGGGGTCGCTGTCGAGCATGACGAGCGGCAGTCCGCCTTCGCGCAGGTCGGTCAGGGCCTCGGCGGCCATGGAGGAGGCGATCACTCCGTCCAGGGTTGTCCGTGCGGAGGCGAAGGGGTCGCGGGCCTTGCCGGTGCCTTCGGGCGAGGGGTAGAGGACCACGCCGATGCCGTGTTCGGCGGCGGCGCGGGCGGCGCCGGCGTGGACGCGGGCGAAGAATTCGTTGGTGAGGGCGGGCACCACGAGCAGTGCGGTGCGGGTGCGGCCCAGGCGGAGGTCGCGGGCGGCGGCGTTGGGCCGGTAGCCGAGTTCGCGGGCGGCGTCGCGTACGGCGCGGGCGGTGGGTTCGGAGACGCGGCCGCGCCATTTGTCGCCCATGACGAGGGAGACCGTGGCCTGGGAGACGCCGGCGGCCCGTGCGACGTCCCGGCTGGTGGCCCGGGCGGTGGCGGCGTGGCGTCCTCGTACGGTCGGCCAGCGCTTTCCGCCCCCGCCCCCGCTCCTGCTCCCGCTTCCGCTGTGCTCGGCCTCGACGTCCGTCACCGGTGCTGCGCCCCTCTCGCTGCTGCCGTGCCGCCGCACGGTTGGACCCGCGGGCTGTGGCCATGGTACGTATAACCGATCTAGTTATACGTAAAACGATAATGAACCGGACGTGTGTCCGGAACACGACGAGAGGCGGACAATGGCGGCGGCGGGCGGCGGTTACGTCGACATGCTCAGAACGCGGCACGCGGCGCGACTGCTGACCGGCACCCTGGTGGGGCGGCTTCCCAACGCCACCGCCGCGCTGGCGATCGTGCTGTTCGTGCGCGCCGAGGGTGGCAGCTACACCCTCGCCAGCGTGCTCTCGGCCGTCTACGGCGTGGCCAACGCCGTCGGCCAGCCCCTGCTCGGCCGGGCGGTCGACCTCCACGGCCAGCCCCGGGTGCTGCTGCCCTCGGCGCTGCTCGCCGCGCTCGGCATGACGGCCTTCGCCGCCGTCGGCCTGGAGCCGCTGCCCCTGGTCTACGCGGCCGTGATCGTCTCGGGCTTCTTCACCCCGCCCCTGGAGGGCGGCCTGCGGGCCCTGTGGCCGTCCGTCCTCAAGAGCGAGGACCGTATCCACGCCGCGTACTCGCTCGACGCCATCGCCCAGGAAGTGATGTACGTCGTCGGCCCGCTGCTGATCACCTGGCTGGTCTCGTGCTGGTCCGAGGCCGGCGCGCTCTACGTGATCAACGCGCTGGGCGCCCTCGGCGCGCTGGCCGTCGTCACCTCGCCGCCCTCGCGGGAATGGCGCAGCGAGCCCCGCGAGGCCCACTGGCTGGGTGCCCTGCGGTCGCGCGGCCTGCTGGTGCTGCTGAGCACGTTCTTCTTCATAGGCTCCGCGCTGGGTTCCATAGCCGTGGCCGCGGTGGCCTACGGCGATGCCCACGACAGCGGTGACGTCGCGGGCTGGATCCTCTCCGCGCTCGGTGTGGGTGCCCTGATCGGCGGCACGATCTACGGTGCCCGTGAGTGGGCGGGCACCCCGGAGCAGCGGCTGCGGGTGCTGGTGACCGGGCTCGCGCTGGGTTACGTCCCGCTGCTGCTGGTGCCGGGCCCCTGGCCGATGGTGATCCTCGCGGGTGTCGCCGGTGTCTTCCTGGCGCCCTGCCTGGCGTGCGCCTTCGTGGTCGTCGACCGGCACGCGCTGCGCGGCACGGTGACCGAGGCCTTCTCCTGGCTGGTGACGTCCTTCGGTGTGGGCGCGGCCATCGGTACCGCCGTCGCCGGTCCGGTCCTGGAGCACGCGGGGGTCCGCTCGGGCTTCCTCGTCGCCGTGGGCGGCGGAGCGGCCGCCCTGGTCGTCATGATCGTGGCCCGGGGTTCGCTGCGCGCGCCCGAGGCGCCGTCGCCCGTGGTGGCCCGGTCGGAAAACGATCGCAGCGGAGCTGTCGAAGCCGGTTTCAGCGCAGGGCATCAGGCGTAATGTTCAGGCATGGACCGCCGCATTTTCGGGCTGGAGAACGAGTACGGCGTCACGTGCACCTTCAGGGGACAGCGCCGGCTGTCCCCTGACGAAGTGGCGCGGTACCTCTTCCGCCGTGTCGTTTCCTGGGGCCGCAGCAGCAATGTCTTCCTGCGCAACGGCGCCCGCCTCTATCTGGACGTGGGGTCGCACCCGGAGTACGCAACTCCGGAGTGCGACAGCGTGACCGAGCTGGTCACCCACGACAAGTCGGGCGAGCGCATCCTCGAGGGTCTGCTCGTCGACGCCGAGCGGCGCCTGCACGAGGAGGGGATCGCGGGCGACGTCTACCTCTTCAAGAACAACACCGACTCCGCCGGGAACTCCTACGGCTGCCACGAGAACTATCTCGTCGCGCGGCACGGGGAGTTCTCGCGTCTGGCGGACATCCTCATCCCCTTCCTCGTCACCCGGCAGCTGATCTGCGGGGCGGGGAAGGTCCTCCAGACCCCCCGCGGCGCGGTCTACTGCGTCAGTCAGCGGGCCGAGCACATCTGGGAGGGCGTCAGCTCCGCCACCACCCGCTCGCGCCCGATCATCAACACCCGTGACGAGCCGCACGCCGACGCCGAGCGCTACCGCCGGCTCCACGTCATCGTGGGCGACTCCAACATGTCCGAGACCACGACACTCCTCAAGGTCGGTGCCACCGATCTGGTGCTGCGCATGATCGAGGCGGGTACGGTCATGCGCGATCTCACCCTGGAGAACCCGATCCGGGCCATCCGCGAGGTCAGCCACGACGTCACCGGCAGACGCAAGGTGCGTCTGGCCAGCGGCCGGGAGGCCTCCGCCCTGGAGGTCCAGCTGGAGTACTACGAGAAGGCCGTGGACTTCTGCGAGCGCCGCGGTATTCGTACGGGCACCGTCGAGCGCGTGCTGGAGCTGTGGGGGCGCGCGCTGGAGGCGATCCGTGACGAGGAGCTGGACCGTATCGCCACCGAGATCGACTGGGTGATGAAGTACCAGCTCATCGACCGGTACCGGGCCAAGAACAACATCACCATGTCGCACCCGAGGATCGCCCAGATAGACCTCGCCTACCACGACATCCACCGCCGGCGGGGGCTGTACTACCTGCTGGAGCGGCGCGGTCAGGCGGCGCGGGTGTGCAACGACCTGAAGATCTTCGAGGGCAAGTCGGTGCCCCCGCAGACCACCCGGGCCCGGTTGCGCGGCGACTTCATCCGCCGGGCGCAGGAGCAGCGCCGGGACTTCACCGTCGACTGGGTGCATCTGAAGCTCAACGACCAGGCGCAGCGCACGGTGTTGTGCAAGGACCCGTTCCGGTCGGTGGACGACCGGGTGGAGAAGCTCATCGCCGGGATGTGACGGCCGGGGCGTGAAGGGCACGTGTGTGCGCCGGGTCCACCGGACCCGGCGCACATCCGTGTCGGACGGGGTTGATCGGCGCGGGACAGGCCGTAGAGTTGCGGCACTGCCCAGCCGACCCCTACAGCCCGAGTTGGACTTGATGAACCACACGAAGAACGCGCGTCGCCTCGCCGCGGCGTTGGCCGTGCCCGTCCTGCTGCTCACCGCCTCGGCGTGCGGGTCCGATGACGGCGGCTCCTCCGACGCCAAGGTGAAGGTGGAGGGGAAGTTCGGCGAGAAGCCCGAGATCTCCGTCCCGAAGGACACCAAGCCCTCGGACAAGCTCGTCGTCACGACCCTGACCAAGGGCACGGGCGCGAAGGCGGAGAAGGGCTCGTTCGTCCGGCTGGACTTCGCCGGGCAGACGATGAAGGACAACAAGCCGCTGGGCGGGACCTGGGCGACCCAGGACAAGTCGGGCAGCAAGGGTCCGCGCCGCCAGATGGTGCAGCAGCTCGGCCAGCCCAGCCAGGAGATGCCCGCCAAGGTGCTGGACGCCGTGATCGGTCAGAAGGCCGGTTCCCGCATCGAGGTCGAGGGCACCGCGAAGGCGCTGATCGGCGACCAGCTCAACCCGCAGGCGGGCGTCAAGCCCGAGGACGGCCTGGTCTGGGTCATCGACGTGGTCGGTGCCCAGAAGGTCGACTCCAAGGCCGAGGTCAAGGGCGAGCAGGCCAAGCCGGAGGAGGGCATGCCGGAGGTCAAGGCCAATGCGCAGAAGGCCGCCGACATCGTCATCCCCAAGGACACCAAGCCCCCGACGGACCTCAAGGACCAGGTGCTGATCAAGGGCAGCGGTCCGGAGATCAAGGCCGGTGACGGTCTGATCGCCCAGTACACGGGTGTGAAGTGGGAGGACGGCAAGAAGTTCGACTCCTCCTGGGACCACTCCGGCGCCACGGCCTTCCAGATCGGGACCGGCTCGGTCGTCCTGGGCTGGGACAAGGGCCTGGTCGGCAAGCATGTGGGGGACCGGGTGGAGCTGGTCATCCCGCCGAAGTTCGGCTACGAGGGACAGGCCGGCAGTGGTCTGGACAAGAACACCCTGGTCTTCGTCGTGGACATCGTCGGCAAGGTCTGATCCGCTGATCGCGGTCTGCCAGAATTGCACGGTTGTCTACACGATTCATTCGTAGGAGCACGTTCGTGAACATCGAAAAGCCTGAGATCGACTTCCCCGAGGGCGACGTCCCGACCGACCTCGAGATCACCGAGATCTGGGAGGGCGACGGCCCCGAGGCCAAGGCCGGCGACTTCGTCAAGGTCCACTACGTGGGCGTGGCCTTCTCCACCGGTGAGGAGTTCGACGCGAGCTGGAACCGCGGCAACCCGCTGGAGTTCAAGCTCGGCGCCGGCCAGGTCATCCCGGGCTGGGACCGCGGTATCCAGGGCATGAAGGTCGGCGGTCGCCGCCGGCTGACCATCCCCGCCCACCTCGCCTACGGCGACCGCGGCGCGGGCGGCAAGATCGCCCCGGGCGAGACGCTGATCTTCGTTTGCGACCTGATGGGCGTCTGAGACACCCCGAACGAAGGCCGAGGGCCCGTGCCTGCCTGGCACGGGCCCTCGGCTTTTGTCGTACGAGCCGTGAGCGGTACGGTCAACGGTTGAGAGCACAAGTAGAGAGGGCGTCGATGGCGATTGCCAAGGCCGAGCGGCTGATGAATCTGGCGTTGTGCCTGCTGGGCACCCGCCGCCCGCTCAGCAAGGGGGAACTGCGGGCCTCCATCGAGGCGTACATCGAAGCCGCCGCCGCGAGCGGCTCGGGCGCCCCGGGCGAGCCCGGGAACGACGACGCCTTCAACCGCATGTTCGAGCGCGACAAGGAGGACCTCCGCGAGCTCGGGCTGATCATCGAGACCGTCGAGGGCGTCGACGGCGAGACCGGTTACCTCGCCCGCCGCGACAGCAACCGCCTGCCCCCGATCACCCTCGACGCCGAGGAGGCCGCGGCCCTGGGCCTGGCCGCCAAGGTCTGGCAGCAGGCCCGGCTGGCCGGCGCCGCCAGCGGAGCCCTGCAGAAGCTGCGGGCCGCCGGCATGCCGCTGGCCGAGGACCCCTACGGCGGCAGCCACAGCGTCCTGGAGACCCGCATCCCGGTCCACGAGGCCGCCTTCGAGCCCCTGATGCTCGCCGCCCGTGACCGCCGCCCCGTGGTCTTCGACTACCGCAAGGCCAACGCCGCCCACCCCGAGCAGCGCCGCGTCGAGCCCTGGGCGCTGGAGTTCTGCCGCGGCCACTGGTACCTCGCCGGCTGGGACCGCGACCGCCAGGCCGAGCGGGTCTTCCGCCTCTCCCGCATCACCGGCCGGGTCCGCTCCCGGGCGCTGCCCTTCACCGCGCCCGTGCCCGACCACGTCACGGTGCGCACCACCGTCGAGGGCTGGGCGGGCGAGACGGCCACCGGCACCGCCCGGATCAAGGTGCGCGCCGGCCACGGCTACCCGCTGCGCGCCCGGGCCACCGCCACCAGCGACCTGGGCGACGGCTGGGACGAGCTGGAGATCCCCTACGGTCACGGGCTGGACGCCTGGCTGGTCGAGTTCGGCCCCGACGTCATCGTGCTGGAACCCGCCGAGCTGCGGGCCGACGTGATCGACCGGCTGCGCGCCGTGGCCAAGGGCTGAACCGAGAGGAACGGGACCGACTTCTGATGGCCACCAACGCCATTGACCAGACCCGCCGGATGCTGTCGCTGGTCACCTACCTGCGGGAACGCCCCGGTGCCCGGGTCGCCGACGTCGCCCGCGCCTTCGGCATCACCGAGGACGAGCTGATCGGCGACCTCGATGTGCTGCCGATGTGCGGCACCAGCTTCCGGGGCGGTGACCTGCTCGACATCGACACCGACGGTGACCGCATCTGGTGGCACAACCCCGACGCGTCGGGCACGTCCACCGGCGAGCCGCTGCGGCTCGCCGCCGACGAGGCGACCGCGCTCCTGGTCGCGGCCCGCGCCGTGGCCACCCTGCCCGGCCTGCGCGAGAGCGACCGGCAGGCGCTGCAGCGCGCCACCGCCAAGATCGAGGCCGCCGCCGGCGAGGCGGCGGGCGCCAGCTCCCGGCTCTCGGTCACCTTCGAGTCCGAGGGCGGTGTCTTCGCCGACGTCGACCGGGCCATCTCCGAGCGCCGCCGCGTCTGGCTGCGGTACTACTCGCCCGCGCGCGACGAGCTCACCGAGCGTGAGGTCGACCCCATCCGGCTGTTCGCCGTGGGCCACACCTACATGGAGGCGTGGTGCCGGCTGTCGGAGGACCGGCGCACCTTCCGTCTCGACCGGGTGGCCGAGATCCGGCTGCTGGACGAGGTCTGCGACCCGCCGCCGGTGGAGCTGCGCGACCTGTCCGCGGGGCTGGTGCAGCCCGCGGCCGAGGACCCCGAGGTCGTCATCGAGGTCGGCGCCGGCGGCCGCTGGGTCGCCGAGTACTACCCGCACGACAGTGCCGAGGAGCTGCCCGAGGGCGGCCTGCGGATCACCCTGCGTACCCCCGACCCCGCCTCGCTGCGCCGTCTGGCGCTGCGGCTGGGCCGGGACGGGCGGATCGTCTCCCCGCCCGAGCTGTCGGGCAGCGCGCGGGACGCGGCGCGCGAGGCGCTCGCCGCGTACGGCGAGTGAGGCGCGGAGGTCCACGACCGGTGACCGGGAAGAACCCGACGCGGAAAGGGGCGGGGGACGTGACGGACGCGATGACGACGGTGGCCGCGGTCTTCAAGGCCGCGTGCCCGGACTGCCGGGGCAGCTTCGAGCTGGCGGCCGGCGCGCTCCGGCTGGCGATCGGCGCCAGCGACCGCACCACCTTCTACTCCTTCACCTGCCCCGACTGCGGCTCCGCGGTCCGCAAGCCGGCCGGCGAGCGGATCGTCGAGCTGCTCACCGGGGGCGGGGTGCGCACGCTGCGGCTGCACATCACCGCCTGATCCCGCCCCGCCCACCCGCCCGCGTCACCGTCGTGATCCGGCCATTCGCCGCCCCGGCGTCCGCCGTTCCCCCGATGTCCCCTCGATAGGCTCGTCCCATGTTCTGGCCCATGCTCGCCATCGCCCTCGGCTTCTGCGGCCTCGCCGTCCTGGCGGTCCTCGCCGCCCGTGTCTTCGCCGAGGTGCGCCGGCTCGCCCGGCAGGTCGAGGAGGCCTCGCGGCGGATCAACCGGGCCGCCGAGGATCTCGAACGGGCCGCGTCCCCGCTGGTCGCGCAGACCGCCCAGGCCGTGCGCGACGGCCGGTGAGCGCCACCGAAGGGCACGTACCGGTGCTCTCCTGCGGATTCGGGACGGACGGTACGCTGGTCGAGGTGGCCCTGTTGACGAGGCGGAGGGTCGCGACTGGGAGTATGCACAGGGATTGCCGAGCGTTTACCCCTGCGCGTTACGATCGCTGCCGTACGGCTGATGGACAAATGTCCGATCAGTCGGCAGGTCCCACACCCATCCCGCTTCGGTGAGAAGGTAAACCACATGTTCGGACGGCTCGGAGCTCCCGAGATCATTCTCATCCTCGTCGTCATCGTCCTGCTCTTCGGCGCGAAGAAGCTCCCCGACATGGCGCGCTCCCTGGGCAAGTCCGCCCGCATCCTCAAGAGCGAGGCGAAGGCCATGAAGGCCGAGGGCCAGGACAACGCCGCCGCCCCGTCCGACCCGCCCGCCACCGAGGCCCCGCGCACGATCAAGGCCGCGCCCGGCGACGTCACCTCCCGCCCGGTCGGCGAGCCGAGCGACCGTACGACCCAGCGCTGACCCGCGCCACCGCCTGACCCAGGACAGCCTTCGGACGGCCGCCGTACGCCGGCGACCGTCTGCCGCACGAGATAGGGACGTGGGTTGCCGAAGCCGGCCCGCAAGAAGGAGAAGGACCCCGAGGGGCGGATGCCGCTCGCGGAGCACCTGCGTGAGCTGCGCAACCGGCTGGCGAAGTCCGTCCTCGCCATCGTGATCGTCGCAGTGGTGGCGGCCTTCTACTACCGGGACATCATCGAGGTCTTCAAGCACCCGATCCAGGACGCGATCGGCTGCAAGATCTCCTTCGCGGAGCTCGCCGGCAAGGACAGCCGCCAGCAGTGCGCGAACATCACCATGTCGGGCCTGGTCGGACCCTTCACCCTCATGGTGAAGGTCTCCCTGGTCTCCGGCCTGGTGCTGGCCAGCCCCGTGTGGCTCTACCAGCTGTGGGCCTTCCTCGCGCCGGGACTGCACAAGACCGAGAAGAAGTACGCCCTCGGCTTCGTCGCCGCCGGTGTGCCCCTCTTCGCGGCGGGCGGCTTCTTCGCCTACAAGGTCCTGCCCTCCGCGGCCAAGGTCCTCATCGAGTTCACCCCCGGCGGCGTCGACAACCTCCTGCCGCTCGACGAGCTCATCGACCTCGTCACCCGCCTCGTGGTGGTCTTCGGTCTCTCCTTCGAGCTGCCCCTGCTGCTCATGATGCTCAACTTCGGCGGAGTCCTCACCGGCCGCCGGATGCTGGGCTGGTGGCGCGGCATGATCATGTCCGTCACGATCTTCTCCGCCGTGGCCACCCCGACCGTCGACCCGTTCTCGATGTTCCTGCTGGCCGGGCCGATCATCGTGCTCTACTTCATCGCGGTCGGTATCGCCCTGCTCAACGACAAGCGCAAGCGCGAGGCCGACCCCGACCGGCTGCTCTCCGACGACGAGGCCGCCCCGCTCGACCTCACCCCGCAGCCCCTCGGCGACTCCGAGCCGCTGCCGCCGCTGACCGAGCAGTCCACCGGCCGCGGCAAGGCCGGCTACGACGACGTGACCTGACCCGCCCGCGGCGCCCACGACGCGCGCCGCCACCGGTCCTCACGGGGCGGTCGCCGATCCGGCGGCCGCCCCGCGCCCGTACCGCCACCCCGCGCCCGCCGGGCCCCCGCCGACCGGTAGTGTCCCCGGGTGACCAGCGACATCACGTTATTCGTCAACCCCACGGCCGGCCGGGGCCGCGGCACCCGGGCCGTCGCGCCCGCCGCCGGCGTCCTGCGCGACGCCGGCTTCCGCGTCCGCACCGTCCTGGGCACCGACGCCGGGGACGCGCTGCGGCGCGCCCGCGAGGCCGTCGCCGGCGGCACCGGGGCCCTCGTCGCCGTCGGCGGCGACGGCATGACCTCCCTGGCCCTACGGGCCGTCGCCGGCACCCCCACCCCCCTCGGCGTGATCGCCGTCGGCACCGGCAACGACTTCGCCCGCGCCGCCGGCCTGCCCGTACGCGACCCCGCCGCGGCCGCCCGCGTCGTCGCCGCCTCCCTCAAGGGCGACGGCGGCCGGCCCGTCGACCTCGGCCGGGTGGGGGACACCTGGTTCGGCACCGTCCTGGCCTCCGGCTTCGACTCCCGGGTCAACGACCGCGGCAACCGCATGCGCTTCCCCACCGGCCGGCTGCGCTACGACGCCGCCCTCCTCGCCGAACTGGCCGCCCTGCGCCCCGTGCGCTACCGGCTCCGGCTCGACGACGGCCCCGAGCAGCGGATCGACGCCACCCTCATAGCCGTCGGCAACGGGCGCTCGTACGGTGGCGGCATGCGCATCTGCGCGGGCGCCCGCCTGGACGACGGCCTCTTCGACGTCACCGTCGTCGGCCCGTGCAGCCGCACCACCCTGCTGCGCGTCTTCCCCAAGGTCTACCGGGGCACCCACCTGACCCACCCCCGGGTGACCACCCACCGTGCCGCCACGGTGACCCTGGAGGCCGACGGTGTCACCGGCTACGCCGACGGCGAACCCCTCGGCCCGCTCCCGCTCACCGCCGAGACCGTCCCCGCGGCCGTCCGGCTCCTGGGAGCTCGATAAAGATCGGGTGGCTGTCATGGGTCACCGGTAGGCTCGGAGACAAGATGACCGACGACATGTCCCCTGCTGAGCGCTACGCCCTGGCACGGCAGCGCGCCGCGGAGCAGGCCACCGCTCTCGCCCCCTTCCGCGAGATGTACGACTTCGAGCTCGACCCCTTCCAGATCGAGGCCTGCAAGGCCCTGGAAGCCGGCAAGGGGGTGCTGGTCGCGGCGCCGACCGGCTCCGGCAAGACCATCGTGGGCGAGTTCGCCGTCCACCTGGCCCTCACCCAGGGCCGCAAATGCTTCTACACCACGCCCATCAAGGCGCTCTCCAACCAGAAGTACAACGACCTGGTCCGGCGCTACGGCGCCGCCAAGGTCGGCCTGCTCACCGGCGACAACAGCGTCAACGCCGACGCCCCCGTGCTGGTGATGACCACCGAGGTCCTGCGCAACATGCTCTACGCGGGCTCGCAGGCCCTGATAGGCCTCGGCCACGTGGTCATGGACGAGGTGCACTACCTCTCCGACCGCTTCCGCGGCGCCGTGTGGGAGGAGGTCATCATCCACCTCCCCGAGTCGGTGACCCTCGTCTCCCTCTCGGCCACCGTCTCCAACGCCGAGGAGTTCGGCGACTGGCTCGACACCGTCCGCGGCGACACCGAGGTCATCGTGTCCGAGGAGCGGCCCGTCCCGCTCTGGCAGCACGTCCTGGCCGGCCGGCGGATGTACGACCTCTTCGAGGAGGCCACCGACCACGGCGGCCGCGGCGCCGCCCGCCGCGAGGTCAACCCCGACCTGCTGCGCACCGCCCGCATGGAGAACAGCCGGGTCTACAACCCGCGCGAGCGCCGCCGCGGCAAGATGGTCCGCGAGGCCGACCGCGAGCGCGAGCGCCGCCAGCGCAGCCGCATCTGGACCCCCGGCCGCCCCGAGATCATCGAGCGGCTCGACGCCGAGGGCCTGCTGCCCGCCATCACCTTCATCTTCAGCCGCGCCGGCTGCGAGGCCGCCGTCCAGCAGTGCCTCTACGCCGGCCTGCGGCTCAACGACGACGCGGCCCGGCTCCGGGTCCGGGAGATCGTCGAGGAGCGCTGCGCCCCCATCCCCGACGAGGACCTCCACGTCCTGGGCTACTTCGAGTGGCTCGAAGGCCTGGAGCGCGGCATCGCCGCCCACCACGCGGGCATGCTGCCGACCTTCAAGGAGGTCGTCGAGGAGCTCTTCGTCAAGGGCCTGGTCAAGGCCGTCTTCGCCACCGAGACCCTGGCCCTGGGCATCAACATGCCCGCCCGGACCGTGGTGCTGGAGAAGCTCGTCAAGTGGAACGGCGAGCAGCACGCCGACATCACCCCCGGCGAGTACACCCAGCTCACCGGCCGCGCCGGCCGGCGCGGCATCGACGTCGAGGGCCACGCCGTGGTCCTCTGGCAGCGCGGCATGGACCCGGCGGCGCTCGCGGGCCTCGCCGGCACCCGCACCTATCCGCTGCGCTCCAGCTTCAAGCCCTCGTACAACATGGCCGTCAACCTGGTCTCCCAGTTCGGCCGGCACCGCTCGCGCGAGCTGCTGGAGACGTCGTTCGCCCAGTTCCAGGCGGACCGGTCGGTCGTCGGGATCTCCCGCCAGGTGCAGAAGAACGAGGAGGGCCTCGCCGGGTACCGGCAGGCCATCGAGTGCCATCTCGGCGACTTCACCGAGTACGCCCGCCTGCGCCGCGAGCTGAAGGACCGCGAGACCGAGCTGGCCAAGCAGGGCGCCCACCAGCGGCGCGCCGCCGCGGCCGCCGCGCTGGAGCGGCTCCGCCCGGGCGACGTCATCCACGTCCCCACCGGCAAGTACGCCGGCCTCGCGCTGGTCCTCGACCCCGGCGTGGCGCCCGCCCGTACGGACCGCCACCGCGGCTACGACCACCACGAGGGCCCGCGCCCGCTCGTCCTCACCGCCGAGCGGCAGGTCAAGCGGCTCGCCCCGATCGACTTCCCGGTGCCGGTCGAGCCGCTGGAGCGGATGCGCATCCCCAAGTCGTTCAACCCGCGCAGCCCCCAGTCCCGCCGTGACCTGGCCTCCGCGCTGCGCACCAAGGCCGGCCACATCGTGCCCGACCGGCACCGCAAGGCCCGCGGCGCCGGCGCGGACGACACCGAGATCGCCCGGCTGCGCGCCGCGCTCCGCGCCCACCCCTGCCACGGCTGCGACGAGCGCGAGGACCATGCCCGCTGGGCCGAGCGCTACTACCGCCTGCAGCGCGACACCCGGCAGCTGGAGCGGCGCATCGAGGGCCGGACGAACACCATCGCCCGCACCTTCGACCGCATCTGCGCGCTGCTGACCGAGCTCGGCTACCTCCACGGCGACGAGGTCACGGAGAACGGCCGCCGCCTGGCCCGTCTCTACGGCGAGCTGGACCTGCTGGCCTCCGAGTGCCTGCGCGACAACGTGTGGGACGGCCTCAAGCCGGCCGAGCTCGCGGCCTGCGCCTCGGCCCTGGTCTACGAGGCCCGCACGGCCGACGACGCCGCCCCGCCCAAGCTGCCCGCCGGGCCGGCGCAGCAGGCCCTCGGCGAGATGGTCCGCATCTGGGGCCGCCTCGACGCCCTGGAGGAGCAGCACAAGATCAACCAGGCGGAGGGCGTCGGCCAGCGCGAGCCGGACCTCGGCTTCGCCTGGCCCGCCTACCGCTGGGCCTCCGGCCACGGCCTGGACGAGGTGCTGCGGGAGATCGACATGCCGGCGGGCGACTTCGTCCGCTGGACGAAGCAGCTGATCGACGTCCTCGGCCAGATCGCCGCGGCGGCCCCGCCCGGCAGCCCGGTGGCCCGCAACGCCCGCAAGGCGGTCGAGGGGCTGCTGCGGGGGGTCGTGGCGTACTCGTCGGTGGGGTGACGGTCACCGGGGTGACGGTCACACGGTCCGGGAGCGCGTCAGCCCCAGCAGCTCCCGGGCCGGGCCCGTCGGGCGGTGGCCCGTGGGCCAGACCGCTCGGAGGGCGCGGCGCAGGGGGAGGTCCGCCACCGGGATCTCCACCAGGCGGTGCGCGGTCAGTTCCTCGCCGGTCGCGAGTTCGCTGAGCACGCACGGGCCCGCGCCGCCGACAGCGGCGGCCTTCGCCGCCGTGGTCGAGGCCAGCTCCAGCAGCGGCTCGGCCAGGCCGCCGTGGCCGGCCAGGGCCGCGTCCAGGACCTGGCGGGTGCCCGAGCCGCGTTCGCGGAGGATCAGCGGGGTGGCCGCCAGCTCGGCCGCCGGCAGCGGGGTGCGCCGGCGGGCCCAGGGGTGGCCGGGGGCGGTGACGACCACCAGGCGGTCACGGCCGATGACGGTGCCGTCCAGGCCGGCCGGGACGTCCAGTCCCTCGACGAAGCCGAGGTCCGCGTCCCCGGCCAGCAGCAGGGCGGCGACGGCGGCGGAGTTGCCGGAGAGCAGCGAGACGGCGGTGCCGGGGCGTGCCGTGCGCAGGGCGACCAGCCAGCCGGGCAGCAGGTACTCGGCGATGGTCATGCTGGCGGCCACCCGCAGCCGGGAGTCCCGGCGGCCGCGCAGCGCCTGGGCGCCCGCGTCGAAGGCCTCGGCCGCCTCCACGATCCGCCGCGCCCAGTCGGTGACGAGGACCCCGGCCTCCGTCAGCCGGGAACCGCGCGGCGAGCGCTCGACGAGCGCGACGCCGAGCTGACGTTCCATGGCCCGTAGCCGGCCGCTCGCGGCGGGCTGGGTGATGCCGAGCTCGCGGGCCGCCCGCCCCAGGCTGCCCAGCCGGGCCACGGCGAGCAGCAGTTCCAGGGCTCCGAGGTCGGGCACCCGGTGGGCCAGCGGCACCCGGACCGGCTCTTCGCTCATCAGTCCAGCTTATGCCCTCATAGCCACATCGTCCCTGGTGAGGGGCGTATGCGGGGGTGAGGGTGGGACCATGAGCACGGAAAGCCACCCCACCCCCCTCCGCCACCTGGGCCCCAACTGGTACGCGACCGTCATGGGCACCGCGATCGTCGCCTCCGCCGGGGCCGCCCTGCCCGTCCGCCTCCCCGGGCTGCGCGGGGCCTGCGAGGCGGTGTGGGCCCTGGCCGCGCTGCTCCTGATCGCCCTGCTCGCGGCCCGCGCCGGCCACTGGGCGCGCCACCCCGACCAGGCCCGGCGGCACCTCGGCGACCCGGCGGTCGCCCCCTTCTACGGTTGTCTGGCGATGGCTCTGCTCGCCGTCGGCGGGGCCACCCTCTCGGTGGGTTCCGGGGTGATCGGCGAGCGCGCGGCGGTGGCCGCCGACGCCGTGCTGTGGGTGGTGGGCACCGGGACCGGGCTCGTCGCGGCGGCGGGCATCCCGTACCTGATGGTCACCCGGCACCGGATAGCCCCCGGCGACGCCTCGCCGGTGTGGCTGCTGCCGGTGGTGGCGCCGATGGTCTCCGCGGCGCTCGGCCCCGCCCTCGTACCGCACCTGCCCGCGGGGCAGTGGCGGGAGGCGCTGCTGCTGGGCTGCTACGCGCTGTTCGGGGCGAGCCTGCTGGCCACGCTGGTCATCCTGCCCGCCGTGGTCGCGCGCCTGATCCACCACGGTCCGCTGCCGCTCGCGCTGACCCCCACGCTCTTCCTGGTGCTCGGCCCGCTGGGCCAGTCCACCACCGCGACCGGCAACCTCGCCGACGTCGCGCCGGTCGCCGCCGGGCAGCCGTACGCCGGGGCGGCGGCGGCCTTCGCGGTGCTCTACGGCGTCCCCGTCATGGGCTTCGCCCTGCTGTGGCTCGTCCTGGCGACGGCCATGGTGGTCCGCGCCGCGCGGTCCGGCATGGGTTTCGCGATGACCTGGTGGGCCTTCACCTTCCCCGTGGGCACGTGCGTCACCGGTGCGGCGGGCCTGGCCCGGCACACCGGGCTGACCGCCCTGACCTGGGCGGCGGTGGCGCTGTACGCGCTGCTGGTCACCGCGTGGGCCGTCGCGGCGGCCCGGACGGCGGCCGGGCTGCTCAGCGGCCGGCTGCTCGCAGCGCCGCGTCCAGCACCGACGGTGCTTCCGTCAGCGATGGCCCGTACCACGTGAGGTGACGACCGCTCACGAGCGCGTACGGCAGGCCGGGGAACGACTCCGGCCCGTCGTCGTGCGTGAAGCGGTACGGCTCGTCGGGCAGGACGACGAGGTCGGCTCCGCAGGCGTTGAGCTCGTCGAGGGGGACGCGGGGGTAGCGCTCGGGGTGCCGGGCGTGGACGGTGGTGACGCCGAGGCGGGCCAGCACGTCGCCGGCGAAGGTGTCCCGGCCGAGCACCATCCAGGGCCTGCGCCACACGGGCACCACGGCCCGCGCCACGGGCTCGCTCGTCCGCACCGCCCGCCAGGCGTCGCGCGCGTCGTCGAGCCAGCGGGGCCGGGCCAGCCCGCAGCCGCGCACCAGGACCCGTTCCAGCTCGGTGAAGGCCGCGTCGAGCGTGCGTACTTCGGTGACGAGCACGTCCAGTCCGGCGGCGCGCAGCGCGCCGAGGTCGGGGGCGCGGTTCTCCTCCTCGTTGGCGAGGACGAGGTCGGGGGCGAGGGCGACGATCCGTGCGACGTCGGGGTTCTTGGTGCCGCCGATCCGGACGACGTCGAGCCCGGCCGGGTGGTCGCACCAGTCGGTGGCGCCCACGAGCAGGCCGGGCTCGGTCATGGCCACGGCCTCGGTGAGCGAGGGGACCAGGGAGACGACTCGGCGTACGGCGGGGCGGCCGCTCAGCGGGCTCACCGCCCCACCGTACGCCCGTTCGTCAGGTGGTGACAGGTGCCATCCGGTCGGCGAAGCCCGGGTGGGCGTCGAGCCAGTGGCGGGCGGACTCCTTCTCCTTGCCCTTGCCGCCCTTCTGGATCTCGGCCTCCAGGGAGGAGAGGTCCTTCTCGGACATCCTGAAGCCCTTCACCCAGCGGGCGATCTCCGGGAAGTCGGCGGTGAAGTCCTTCTTGCCGACCGTGTGGATGCTCTCGCCCCGGCCCCAGGCCCCCTTGGGGTCCTTGAGCTTCTTCAGGTCGTACGTCCCGTAGGCCCAGTGCGGGGACCACAGGGTGGTGACGATGGGCTGCTTCTTCTTCAGCGCCCGGTCGAGCTCGGCGAGCATGGTGGAGGTGGAGGACGAGACGACCTTGTACTCGCCGTCGAGGCCGTACTCCTTGAGCACGGCGTCGTTCAGCTTGCCCATCATGCCGGCGCTGGACTCGATGCCGACGATCTTCCCGCCGAACTCCGCGCCCCGGCCCTTGAGGTCGGCCAGGGAGTCGACGCCCTTGACGTACGAGGGCACGGTCAGCTCCAGCGAGGTGGGGCCGTACCAGGAGCCGAGGTCGGTGAGCCGGTCGCCGTAGCGGTCCATGTACTGCTGGTGGGTGGTGGGCAGCCAGGAGTCGAACTGGACGTCCATCTGGCCCTGGGCGAGCGCGGTGTAGAGCGGGCCCGGGTCGAGCTGCTTGACGTCGGGCTTGTAGCCGCGGTCCTCCAGGACGTTCTGCCAGAGGTAGGTGGCGGCGACCGCCTCGTCCCACGGGAAGTAGCCGAGGCGGACCTGCTTGCCGTGGCCGACGTCCTTGCCCGCGGCCACGTTCGCCGTGTCGCCGCCCTGGGCGACGCGCATCCCGCCCGCGACGAGCGCGAGGGCGACGATGCCGACGGTGGCGACGGCGGTGCCGGGCCGGTAACGCAGGACCCTGGGGAGGGCGCCGCGCGCGGAGGCGGCGGCCTTGGCCGAGGCGCGGCGGCCGAGCGGGGAGACCCGCCGGCCGAGGGCGCCGGTCATCCGGTCCAGGTACATGGCGAGGACGACGACCGCGACGCCGCTCTCCACACCGCCGCCGATGTCGACCTTGGTGACGGCCGAGTACACGGCCTCGCCGAGGCCGCCCGCGCCCGCCATGCCGGCGATGACGACCATGGACAGCGCCAGCATGATGACCTGGTTGACGCCCGCCATGAGGGTGGGCAGCGCCAGCGGCAGCTGGACGCGCAGCAGGGTGTCGCGGGGCGTGGTGCCGAAGGCCTCGGCGGCCTCGACGAGCTCGCCGTCCACCTGGCGGATGCCCAGCTCGGTCATCCGGACGCCGGGCGGCATCGAGAAGACGATGGTGGCGATCAGGCCAGGGACGGGCCCGATCGAGAAGAACATCACGCCCGGGATCAGGTAGACGAAGGCGGGCATCGTCTGCATGACGTCCAGGACCGGCCGCAGCGCCGCGCTCACCCGGCGGTCGCGGGCCGCCCAGACGCCGAGCGGGACGGCCACGAGCAGGGTGATGAGGCTGGCGACGAGGACGAGCGACAGCGTCGACATCGCCTCGTCCCACAGCCCGAAGGAGTCGACGAGCGCGAGCCCGGCGAAGGCGGCGGCGCCGGCGAACAGGCCGCGCAGCCACCAGGCGACGACCGCGAGGATGCCGGCCATGAGCAGCGGGTGGGGCGCGCCGAGCACGGCGCCCACGCCGTCGTAGAGGCCGGTCAGGACGGTGTTGACGGCGTCGAAGAACCAGGAGAGGTGGGACTGGAGCCAGTTCACGGCGCTCTCGGCCCAGCCGCCGAGGTCGATGCTAGGCACGGGCGGTCACCTCCGCCCCGGTCGCCGGCCGGCCGGGCAGGGCGCCGCCCTCCGGTACGGGGTCCGTCCGGTCCGTCCGGTCCGTCCGGTCCGGCTGGTCGGCCAGCGCGGCCAGCAGCCGGTCGCGGGTGACGACGCCGGTCGTCTCCCCGTCCTCGCCGGTGACGACGACCGGGGAGCCGCTGCGCGAGAAGGGCGTGAACAGCTCGGCCACGGGCGTGTCGGCGCTCACCGAGGCCGCGTCCGCCGGCACCCCGGTCCGGGCGGCCGTCGCCGTCCCGTCCATGATCGAACCGGCGGTGAGCACCCGGGAACGGTCGACGTCCTGGATGAAGGAGGCGACGTAGTCGTTCGCCGGGCGGACGAGGATGTCCTCGGCCGTGCCGTTCTGCACGATCCGGCCGTCGCGCATGACCGCGATGCGGTCGCCCAGGCGCATGGCCTCGTTGAGGTCGTGGGTGATGAAGACGATGGTCTTCTTCAGCCGCTTCTGCAGGTCCAGCAGCTGGTCCTGCATGTCGCGGCGGATCAGCGGGTCGAGGGCGCTGAAGGACTCGTCCATCAGCAGCAGGTCGGCGTCGGTGGCCAGCGCGCGGGCCAGGCCGACGCGCTGCTGCATGCCGCCGGACAGCTCGTCGGGCCAGGAGGTCTCCCAGCCGGCGAGCCCGGCCAGCTCCAGGGCCTCGGCCGCCCGCTCCTCGCGCTCGCGGCGCGGCACGCCGCGCACCTCCAGCCCGTAGGCGGCGTTCTCCAGGACGCTGCGGTGGGGGAAGAGGGCGAAGTGCTGGAAGACCATGCTGATGTTGCGGGACCGTACGTCGCGCAGCTCGGCCGGGGACAGGGCGGTCAGATCGCGCCCGTCGTAACGGATGCTGCCGGAGGTCGGCTCCAGCAGCCCGTTGAGCATGCGCAGCAGCGTGGACTTGCCGGAACCGGAGAGCCCCATCACCACGAAGATCTGGCCGGCCTCGACCTCGAACGACGCGTCGATCACCGCCGCGGTGGTGCCGTCGGCGCGCAGCTCGTCGCGGCTCGCTCCGTTCCGGAGCCGCCGGACGGCGGCCTCGGGTCGTCTGCCGAACACCTTGTACACGTGCTCGGCCTGCAGCCTGGACACATAAACCTCTCGGGTAGAACTCGGTCGCCGGCGCGCCTCCCCCACGGCCGGTCCACTCCGGCGTCGCGCCTGCCCGAGGTCATTCAGGGCAAACCGAACCGTGATCCACTTCACATTCCGTCCGGGGGATGTCGGTGGGGTGCGGCATGATCGGGGCGTGACCCGACGCCTGATGCTTCTCGACACCGCCTCCCTGTACTTCCGCGCCTATTTCGGGGTGCCGGAATCGGTGAAGGCGCCCGACGGCACGCCCGTGAACGCGGTGCGCGGCCTGCTGGACTTCATCGCCCGCCTGGTCCAGGACCACCGGCCGGACGACCTCGTGGCCTGCATGGACGCCGACTGGCGCCCCCAGTGGCGGGTGGACCTGATCCCCTCGTACAAGGCGCACCGGGTGGCCGAGGAGACCGCGGTGGGCCCCGACGAGGAGGAGGTGCCCGACACCCTCTCCCCGCAGGTGCCGGTGATCGAGGCGGTGCTCGACGCGATCGGCATCGCGCGCGTGGGGGCCACGGGGTACGAGGCCGACGACGTGATCGGCACCCTGGCCGGCCGCGCCCCGGGCCCGGTCGACATCGTCACCGGCGACCGTGACCTCTACCAGCTCGTCGACGACCGGCGCGGGGTGCGGGTGCTCTACCCCGTCAAGGGCGTGGGCACGCTCCACGCCGTGGACGAGGCGGCGCTGCGCGAGAAGTACGGGGTGGACGGGCCCGGCTACGCCGATCTGGCGCTGCTGCGCGGCGACCCCAGCGACGGGCTGCCGGGGGTGCCCGGCATCGGCGAGAAGACGGCCGCGAAGCTGCTGGCCTCCTTCGGCGATCTGGCCGGGATCATGGCGGCGGTCGAGGACCCGGCGGCGAGGATCAGCCCGGCGCAGCGCAAGCGGCTGGCCGAGGCGGGCCCGTATCTGGCGGTGGCGCCCACGGTGGTCCGGGTCGCCACGGACGTCCCGCTGGCCCCCTTCGACGCGGCGCTCCCGGGCGAGCCCCGGGACCCCGAGGTGCTGGAGGCGCTGGCGGAGCGCTGGGGACTGGGCGGCTCGCTGCAGCGGCTGCTCTCCACGCTCGGCGGCTAGATGTTAGGTTAGGCAGACCTAACTTATCGTGATCAGGGGATCAGGGGAGACACGCCATGGCAGACCGTCCCGTCCGCAAACCGAAGCCGATCACCCTGGCGCGGGTGATCCGCACCGAGCGGCCGGCGCCGCACATGGTGCGGGTGGTCCTGGGCGGCGAGCAGCTCGCGGAATTCGGTGCCGGCGACCGCACCGACCACTACGTCAAGCTGCTCTTCCCCGTGCCGGGCGTCACCTACCCCGAGCCCTTCGACATGGAGGCCGTCCGCCGGGACCTGCCGCGCGAGCAGTGGCCCCGGACCCGGACGTACACCGTGCGCTCCTTCGACCGCGCGGCCCGCGAGCTGGTGATCGACTTCGTCGTCCACGGCGACGAGGGCCTCGCTGGCCCCTGGGCGGCGGGCGCGCGGCCCGGCGACGAGATCCGCATGCTCGGCCCCGGCGGCGGATACGCCCCGGACCCCGCCGCCGACTGGCACCTGCTGGCCGGCGACGAGAGCGCGCTGCCCGCGATCGCCGCCTCGCTGGAGGCCATGCCCGAGGGCGCGCTCGTGCACGCTTTCGTGGAGGTCGCCGACGCGGACGAGGAGCAGAAGCTGGAGCTGCCCGCCGGCGTCGAGGTCACCTGGCTGCACCGCGGCGCGGCGCCCGTGGGCGAGGCCCTGGTCGCCGCCGTGCGGGGGCTGGACTTCCCGGCCGGTGACGTCCACGCCTTCGTGCACGGCGAGGCCGGTTTCGTGAAGGAGCTGCGCAGCCATCTGCGCCTGGAGCGCGAGGTCCCGCGCGAGCGGCTGTCGATCTCGGGCTACTGGCGGCGCGGCCACGACGAGGACGGCTGGCAGGCGTCCAAGCGCGAGTGGAACCAGCAGGTCGAGGCGGAGCAGGAGACCGGCGAGGGGCCGGCCGCGGCGGCCTGACCGGGCACCGGGACGCGTCAGGGTGGCCCGCTGGAACGATTCAGCGGGTCGCCGGGCCGATCCGGTGGTGTCCGGTCGCCTCCGGGCAAGCACGCCGCTCCGGGCGGGCGCGCCGGTGGCCTCCCGGGCGGGCCCGGGGGATGATCCTTCTCGATATCCTCCCCGCATGAACCCTGCCCGGACTTCCCTGGCGGCCCTGACCGCGGCGGCCCTCGTCCTCACGGGTGCGGCCGGCGCGGCGGCGGACCCGTCCCTGACCGACTCCGAGAGCTCGATATCGAGCGGAGCCCCCACCCAGCGGGGCCGCGAGGTGGTCTTCACCGTGACCACGGGCCGGACGACACTCGACGACCACGACGGCTATCTGACCGTCGAATCCCCGGCGTTCGTCAAGAAGCTGACGCTGAAGGAGAAGCGTTTCCGCGAGGGCAAGAACGGCGAGCTGTACACCAAGGTCGCGGGCATGGTCCTGTGCGACATCGAGCCGGGCACCTACCCCGTCGACCTCAAGGACGGCGGCGAGGAGGAGCCGGCGGACTCCGTCGAACTGACGGTCGTCGCCGAGATGGACCCCGGCAACCGCGATTTCTGCGCCGGCCCCGCCGACTACGACTCCGCCGTCGACAGGACCAGCGAGACGGCTCCGGACGAGGACGAGGACGACGACAGCGGCGTCTCCCTCGGCGAGCTCGCCGCCGTCATCGCCGGCACCGCAGCGCTGGCCGCGGGCCTCGCCGCGACGGCGACCTACCTGATCACCCGCCGGCGCCGGCGCGGCGGGCCGGACCAGGAGAGCTGACGATCCGGCACCTCCTGTCCTGGACCGCCCCTCACCGTTCCCCCGCCGCCGCCACCAGGGCCTCGGCCAGGCGCAGGTCGTCGTGGGCCTCCGGGTGCCACTGGACGCCCAGGGCGAAGCCGGCGCCGGGACGTTCGAGGGCCTCGACGGTGCCGTCGTCCGCGTGGGCCGAGGGGACGAGGCCCGCGCCCGGGCGGGCCACCGCCTGGTGGTGATGGGTGGCCACGTCGACCGGGTCCGGCAGCAGGCGGGCGGTCAGGGTGCCCGGGACCGGCTTGACGGTGTGGTCCACGAAGACGCCCGGCTCGGGGTTGTGGCCGTCGTGGCCCACCGTGTCCGGCAGGTGCTGGACGAGCGTGCCGCCCGCGTGGACGTTCATCAGCTGCATGCCGCGGCAGATGCCGAGGACCGGGACGCCCCCGTCGAGGGCCGCGGCCAGCAGGGCCAGTTCCCAGCGGTCGCGCTCCGGCACGGGCGCGCCCGCGCGGGGGTGGGGCTCCTCGCCGTAGAGGGCCGGGTCCAGGTCCTCGCCGCCCGCGAGGATCAGGCCGTCCAGCCGGGCGACCACCGCGGCGGCCGCCGCCGGGTCGTCCGGCGGCAGCATCACCGCCAGGCCGCCGGACCGCTGGACGTACGTGGGGTACGCGGTGGGGAGCAGGGCCGCGGGCAGGTCCCAGGCCACCCCCCAGCGCGCGCGGGTGGAGTAGGTGGTGACGCCGATCAGCGGCGGCCGTGAGGCTGCGGTCAACGGTGGTGTCCTTTCCGTCCGGTGGGCGGCCCCGTCCGGTGGGCCTGCCCGGGGGTCCTGCCGGTCAATCGCGTGAGGGCGTTCGCGTGAGGGCGTTCGCGTGAGGTCGTTCGCATGGGGGCGTTCGCGCGAGGGCGTCAGTCGCGTTCCAGTTCCGCCTCCGCCCGCGCCAGCGCCGCGAACTCCTCCTCCGGCGCGTTCGCGACCAGCCGGTGCCGGCTGTAGAGGGCGAAGTACGCGGCCGCGACCGCGTAGACCCCCAGGGCGATCAGCGCCGCGGTCACGTCCACCAGGAAGGTGGCCACCAGCGCCGCGCAGGCCAGCAGGAAGGCGGTGGTCGAGGTCACGACGCCGCCCGGGGTGCGGTAGGGGCGGGCCAGGCCGGGTTCGCGGCGGCGCAGCACGATGTGGGAGAGCGACATCAGGGCGTACGAGATGGTGGCGCCGAAGACGGCGACGTCGAGCATGCGCGCCCCGTCGCCGCTGGCCGCGGCCAGGGCGAAGCCGAGGGTGCCGGGCACGACGAGGCCGAGCCAGGGGGCCTTGCGGCGGCTGGTCAGGGAGAGGAAGCGGGGGAGGTAGCCGGCCCGGGAGAGGGCGAAGAGCTGGCGGGAGCCGGCGTAGATGAGGGAGAAGAAGGAGGCCACCAGGCCGGCGAGCCCGGCGTAGTTGACGACGCGGGCGAGGGCGTGGCCGTGGCCGCCGGTCTCCAGCGCGGCCACCAGGGGGTTGCCCGCGTCCTTCAGGGCGTCCGCGCCGCCCGCGCCGGTGGCGGCCAGGAAGGTGACCAGGGCGAGGACCAGCAGGATGCCCATCGAGGTGGCCATGGCCCTCGGCAGGGTGCGGGCCGGGTCGCGGGTCTCCTCGGCGGCCAGCGGCACGCCCTCGACGCCGAGGAAGAACCACATGCCGAAGGGGAACGCGGCCCAGATGCCCAGCAGTCCGAACGGCAGCCACGACGAGGACCCGAAGGCGTCCGGGTCGGCCGGGATGTCGTGGAGGCGGGCGGCGTCGAAGCCGGTGAACGCGCCCGCGGCGAAGACGGCGAGCGCGGCCACCGCCACCCCCGTCACCACGAAGCTGAACCGCAGCGCCTCGCCGACGCCCCACAGGTGGATGCCGATGAAGACGACGAAGCAGGCGAGGTACACGGGCCAGCCGGAGGTGAGGCCGAACAGGTGCAGGGACTCGACGTAGTCGCCGATGAAGAGGGAGATGGCGGCGGGCGCGAGCACGTACTCGACGAGGATGGCGGTGCCGGTGAGGAAGCCGCCCCAGGGGCCCAGGGCGCGGCGCGCGAAGCCGTAGCCGCCGCCCGCCGTGGGCAGCACGGCGGCCAGCTCGGCCAGGGCGAAGACCATGCAGGTGTACATCAGGCCCATGAGGGCCGCGGCGACGGCGAGGCCGCCGAAGCCGCCGTGGGCGAGGCCGAGGTTCCAGCCGGAGTAGTCGCCGGAGACGACGTAGGCCACGCCCAGGCCGGTCAGCAGGAGCGTTCCGGCGCTGCCCCTGCGCAGGGTGCGCCGTTCGAGGTAGTCCGGGGTGTCGCCGGCCGGGGTCGCGGCGGGCGGTGCGCTGGGGGAGTCCGTGCGATCGGCCATGAAGCCGCTCCTGCCTGGAGGATGCCGGGGCAAAGGTTTTGCGCCATACCTTTGCCCCGGCGGCGGCCGGAAGGCAACCCCTCTGCGTTAAACCCGGGTTACCGATCCGGCCGCGAGTCCGCGGAAACCGGGACGCTACGTCAGGAACCCGCGCAGCAGCGCCGCCGTGCCGCAGCAGTGCTCGCGCATCACCTCGCGCGCCCCCTCCGCGTCCCGGTCCAGCACGGCCTCCACGAGCGCGGCGTGCTGCCGCTGGGAGTGCTCCAGGTTGCGGACGAGCAGCGGGATGCCGTCCAGCAGGTCGTTGACCGTGGCGCGGACGGCGGCGTACTGCGCGGCGAGCGTCGGCGAGCCGGACAGCTCGGCCAGCGTCAGGTGGAGCAGGGTGTCCTGGCGGCGGTACTCCGCCAGCGGCGCGTCGTGGGTGGCGGCCAGGGCGGCGCGCAGCCGTCGTGCCTGGTCGCCGGCCAGGCCGTGCGCCGCGCACAGTCCGGCGGCGCCGACCTCCAGCACCTCGCGGAAGCGCAGGACGTCCTCCACGTCCACGGCCGCGACGCGGCGCCGCAGTTCCTCCTCGCCCGCCGACTCGGTCCTGGGCAGGACGAACGTGCCGCCGTAGCGCCCGCGCCGGCTCTCCACCAGGCCCTGGTCCTGGAGCACCTTGAGCACCTCGCGCAGCGTCACCCGGCTGATGTGCAACCGCTCGGCCAACTCGCGCTCGGCGGGCAGTCGTTCCCCCTCGGGCACCAGGCCCAGCCGCACGATCTGGAGTATCCGCTGGAGCGCCTCCTCGAATCCGTTGCCCGCCCGGACCGGTCGCAGCACCGGCGAGAGCCGGTCCGTCGCACGCTCGTTCATCCCGCCCCCTTCCCAATCAATGGTCTACGGCCCTACCTTAAGACCTCCCGTCGCACCGACAGGAGGCCCAACCGTGGCAGACCGCACGCCCCCGCTCACGGTCGACGAGCTGCGCCGGCTCGTGGACACCGGGGAGATCGACACCGTCGTCCTCGCCTTCACGGACATGCAGGGACGACTCCAGGGGAAGCGGTTCGCCGCCCGGTTCTTCCTCGACGACGTCCTCGAGCACGGCACCGAGGGCTGCAACTACCTTCTCGCGGTGGACGTCGACCTCAACACCGTCGACGGCTACGCCATGGCGTCCTGGGAGCGCGGCTACGGAGACTTCGCCCTGCTCGGCGACCCGTCCACCCTGCGCCGCACCCCCTGGAACCCCGGCACCGCCCTGATGACCGCGGACCTCGCCTGGCACGACGGCAGCCCCGTCGCCGCCTCCCCGCGCCAGATCCTGCGCCGCCAGCTCGACCGCCTCGCCGAGCGCGGCTGGAGCGCCCACGTGGGCACCGAACTGGAGTTCATCGTCTTCCGGGACACCTACGAGACCGCCTGGAACCGCGGCTACCGCGACCTGACCCCCGCCAACCAGTACAACAGCGACTACTCCGTCCTCGGCACCGGCCGCGTCGAGCCCCTGCTGCGCCGCATCCGCAACGAGATGGGCGCCGCCGGCATGACCGTCGAGTCCGCCAAGGGCGAGTGCAACCTCGGCCAGCACGAGATCGCCTTCCGCTACGACGAGGCGCTGACCACCTGCGACCAGCACGTCGTCTACAAGACCGGCGCCAAGGAGATCGCCGCCCAGGAGGGCATGGCGCTCACCTTCATGGCCAAGTTCAACGAGCGCGAAGGCAACTCCTGCCACATCCACCTCTCCCTGCGCGACGAGGCCGGCCGGCCCGTCCTGGCCGACGACACGGGCCCGTACGGCATGTCGGCGACCATGCGGCACTTCCTCGCCGGCCAGCTCGCCGCCCTGCGCGACTTCACCCTCCTCTACGCCCCCAACATCAACTCCTACAAACGGTTCCGGCCCGGCTCCTTCGCCCCCACCGCCGTCGCCTGGGGCCCCGACAACCGCACCTGCGCCCTGCGCGTCATCGGCCACGGCGCCTCCCACCGCTTCGAGAACCGGCTGCCCGGCGGCGACGTGAACCCCTACCTCGCCGTCGCCGGCATGATCGCCGCCGGGCTGTACGGCGTCGAGCACGAGCTGGAGCCGCCCGAGGCGTGCACCGGCAACGCCTACACCGCCGGCGCCGCACACGTCCCCGCCACCCTGCGCGAGGCCGCCGAGCTGTGGGAACGCAGCCCGATAGCGCGGGCCGCCTTCGGCGACGAGGTCGTCGAGCACTACCTGAACATGGCGCGTGTCGAGCAGGACGCCTACGACACCGCCGTCACGGACTGGGAGCGCTTCCGCTCCTTCGAGCGGATGTGAGGAACCGCGCCGTGGACATCACCACCACCTCGGACATCGTCAACCCGGCGACCGAAGAGGTCGTCGCCACCGTCCCCGACACCGGCCGCGAGGACGTCGCCCGTGCCGTCGCCCGCGCCGCGCGGGCCCAGACGGCCTGGGCCGCCCTCGCCCCCGGCGATCGCGCCCGGCAGCTCCGTCGCTTCGCCGACCTGGTCGACGCCCACGTCGACGAGCTCGCCGGCCTGGAGGTCATGGAGGCCGGCCACCCCGTCGGCAACGCCCGCTGGGAGGCGGGCAACGTCCGCGACCTGCTGGAGTACGCGGCCGGGGGAGTGGAGCGGCTGACGGGCGCCCAGATCCCGGTGCCCGGCGGCCTCGACGTCACCTTCCACGAACCGCTCGGCGTCGTCGCCGTCATCGCCCCGTGGAACTTCCCCATGCCCATCGCGGCCTGGGGCGTCGCCCCCGCCCTCGCCGCCGGCAACGCCGTCCTCCTCAAACCCGCCGAGACCACCCCGCTGACCGCCCTGCGGCTGGCCGGGCTGGCCCTGGAGTCCGGGCTGCCCGAGGACCTCTTCCAGGTCCTGCCCGGCGCCGGCCCGGTCACGGGCGCCGCGCTCGTCGAACACCCCGGCGTCGCAAAGGTCGTCTTCACCGGCTCCACCGCCGTCGGCCAGCAGATCATGGCCAAGTGCGCCGACGGTGTGAAGCGCGTGACCCTCGAACTCGGCGGCAAGAGCCCCAACATCGTCTTCGCCGACGCCGACATCGAACGGGCCGCCGCGGCCGCCCCCGGCTCCTTCCTCGACAACACCGGCCAGGACTGCTGCGCCCGCAGCCGCATCCTCGTCCAGCGCTCCGTGTACGACCGCTTCATGGAGCTGCTGGAGCCGGCCGTCAAGGCCTACACCGCCGGTGACCCCCACGACCCCGGCACCCGGATGGGCCCCCTGATCTCGGCGGCGCACCGCGAGCGCGTCCGGGCGTACGTGCCCGAGTCGGCGCCCGCCGCCATCCGCGGCGAGGTGCCCGCGGGCAAGGGCTTCTGGTACCCGGCCACCGTCCTGGAGGGCCGCCCCGGGGACCGCACGGCCGTCGAGGAGATCTTCGGTCCCGTCGCCGTCGTCATCCCCTTCGAGGACGAGGCCGAGGCGGTACGGATCGCCAACGCCACCGACTACGGCCTGTCCGGCTCGATCTGGACCCGGGACGTCTCGCGCGCCCTGCGGGTCTCGCGGGCCGTCGCCGCCGGCAACCTCTCCGTCAACTCCCACAGCAGCGTCCGCTACTGGACGCCGTTCGGCGGCTTCAAGCGGTCCGGCCTCGGCCGGGAGCTGGGCCCCGGGGCCGTGTCCGCCTTCACCGAGACCAAGAACGTCTTCATCGCCGTCGACCCCTCCGAGGAGACCCCGTGACCGACCAGACCCTCCCCGCGCCCGCGGCGGCCCCCGTCTGCCGCCGGCTCGTCGGCCGTACCGCCGTCGTGACCGGGGCCGGCAGCGGCATCGGCCTGGCCACCGCCCGCCGGCTCGCCTCCGAGGGCGCCGACGTGGTGTGCGCCGACATCGACGAGAACGCCGGCAAGGCCGCGGCCGCCGAGGTGGGCGGACTCTTCGTCAAGGTGGACGTCACCAGCCCGGAGGAGGTCGAGGCGCTGTTCAGGACGGCCTACGACACCTACGGCTCGGTCGACGTGGCCTTCAACAACGCCGGCATCTCGCCGCCCGACGACGACTCCATCCTCACCACCGGCCTCGAGGCCTGGAAGCGCGTCCAGGAGGTCAACCTCACCTCCGTCTACCTCTGCTGCAAGGCCGCGCTGCCCTATATGCGGCGGCAGGGCAAGGGCTCCATCATCAACACGGCCTCGTTCGTGGCCGTGATGGGCGCCGCCACCTCCCAGATCAGCTACACCGCCTCCAAGGGCGGCGTGCTGGCGATGTCCCGCGAGCTGGGCGTGCAGTTCGCCCGCGAGGGCATCCGGGTCAACGCCCTGTGCCCGGGGCCGGTGAACACCCCGCTGCTGAAGGAGCTCTTCGCCAAGGACCCCGAGCGCGCCGCCCGCCGCCTGGTGCACGTGCCCGTCGGCCGGTTCGCCGAGCCGGAGGAGATCGCGGCCGCCGTCGCCTTCCTGGCCAGCGACGACTCGTCGTTCGTCAACGCCGCCGAGTTCCTCGTGGACGGCGGTATCGCAGGGGCGTACGTCACGCCGCTCTAGGCGTCCTTCCGGCGCGACCCCGCTGTAGGGTCCATGATCAAAAGCCCGGTGCCGGTCCGCGGACCGGCACCGGCGTGCCGTCCTACCCCCGCTACGCACCAAAGAGAGCACATGCGCACCAAGTCCGCCATCGTCGCCGGCCTCGCTGCCGCCGCGGCCCTCACCACCGCGACCGTCACTGCCGCGGCTACGGCCACCGCCGCCCCCGCCCACCACGACACCCGCCGGAACTGCCCGCAGCTCGACACCAAGCTCCCCTGGGCCGGGGACAACCGCGCCCGGCTGCAGAAGATGATCGACGAGCGGGGCACCTGCTCCGGCGTCCGCGGACCGCGCCCGGTCGCCGCGTTCGACTGGGACAACACCGTCGTCAAGAACGACATCACCGACGCCACGCTCGCCTGGGCGCTGCGGAACGACAAGATCCTGCGGCCGCGGAGCTGGAAGGACACCAGCGTCTGGCTCACCACCGCCGCCGACAAGGCGCTGACCAAGGCCTGCGGCACCGCCGTGCCCGCCGGCCGCCCGCTGCCCACCTCGAAGAACACCGCCTGCGCGGACGAGATCTTCGAGATACGCGAGAAGTCGCAGACGATGGCCGGCGAGACGGCCTTCGCCGGCGAGTGGAACCACCGGCGCACGGTGCCCGCCTACGGCTGGATCCCGCAGCTGTTCGCCGGGCACACCCCCGCAGCCCTGACCTCCTTCGCCCGCCAGGCCCGCGCCGAGCAGCTCGCCGCGCCCGTGGGCGCCAAGCAGACGGTCGGCACCCACACCATCGCCGGCTACATCCGCTACTACGACCAGCAGAAGGACCTGATCCGCACGCTGAAGCGGGCGGGCTTCGACGTCTACATCGTGTCGGCCTCCTCCGAGCCGATCGCCGAGGCCTGGTCCAGCGGGGTCGGCCTGGACCGCGCGCACACCATCGGCATCCGCAGCGTCACCAAGCGCGGCCTGCTCACCACGTCCCTCAAGGGCTGCGGCGGCGTCGAGACCGGGCACGGCGACGCCCTGCCGTACATGGACGGCAAGCGCTGCATGATCAACCAGGAGATCTTCAAGATCAAGGGCGCGGCCGCCTGGAAGCAGCAGGACCCGGCCCACCGCATCGCGCTCGGCGCGGGCGACGCCGACACCGATGTGACGTTCGTGAACGACGCCACCGGTGCCCACGTCGCCATCAACCGCAACAAGTCCGAGCTGATGTGCCGGGCCTACGACGACGTGGACGGCCGCTGGGTGGCCAACCCGATGTTCATCGACCCGATGCCGCGCAAGTCCGGTACGTACCCCTGCTCCACGACCGGCGCCACCGCCGAGGACGGCACGAAGGTACCGGTCCGGCGCGCCGACGGATCCGTCATCCCGGACCAGGCCGACCGGGCGTTCTGAGGAACGCCCGGCCCGCGGGGGCCCCGCGCCGTCACAGGAACGCGTGGCCCTCGCCCCGGTACGTGGGCACCGTCCCCACGACGCGGTCGCCGTCGATGAGGTGCAGCGCGGTGAAGCGCTCGCACAGCTCGCCGGCCTTCGCGTGCCGGAACCACACCCGGTCGCCGATCAGCAGGTCGTCGGCGGCCGGGCCCAGCAGCGGCGTCTGCACCTCGCCGGCCCCTTCCCGAGCCACCAGCCGCAGCCCGGCCGGGAGGTGGGGCACCGGCAGCCGGTCGGCGCCGGCCGCCCCGGACGCCGGATAGCCGCCGCCGAGGACGGTCACCACGCCCACCCCCGGCCGGCGCACCACCGGCAGCGCGAACAGCGCCGCCGGGCGGCCCCGGAACGCGCGGTAGTCGTCGAACAGCCGGGGCGCGTACAGCCCCGAGCCGGCCGCGACCTCCGTCACCGCCGGCTCGGCCGCGGTGTCGTGCACGCTGCCCGTGCCGCCGCCGTTGACGAACTCCAGGTCCGCCACCTCCCGCACGGCCCCCACCGCCTCGGCCCGCAGCTCCCGCAACCGCGCGCGGGCGGTCGCCTGCATCAGCCGGACCGCCCGGGCCCGCAGCGGCCGGCCCGACGGGTTGTCACCCACGCCCGCCACATGGGCCTCGTAGGCCATCAGCCCCACCAGCCGGAAGCCCGGTCTGCGGACCACCTCCCGGGCCAGCGCGGCCAGCCGCGCGGGCTCGGCCACCGGCGACCGCAGCGCCCCGATCCGCACCCGGCCGCCCAGCAGCCGCAGCGACACGTCCAACTCCAGGCACACCCGCACCTCTTCGCGCCCCGTCCGGGCGGCGTCGATCAGCGCCAGCTGGGCGGGGTCGTCCACGGTCAGCGTGACCGCCTCGGCCAGCTTCGGGTCGGAGGTCAGCTCGGCGAGGCCCGCGCGGTCGGCCGAGGGATAGGCCAGCAGGACGTCCGCCACACCCGAACGCGCCAGCCACAGCGACTCGGCGAGGGTGTAGCCCATCACCCCCGCGAAGCCGTCCCGCTCCAGCACCCGCTCCAGCAGCGCCCGGCAGCGCACCGACTTGCTCGCCACCCGCACCGGCTTGCCGCGCGCCCGGCGGGCGATGCCGGCGGCGTTCGCGTCGAACGCCCGCAGATCGACCACCGCCAGCGGGGCCTGTAAGTGGGCGGTGGCCCGGTCGTAGCGCACTCGGTCGGACGACATGGCAGGCAGCCTGCCAGAGCGGGATTCCGCCGACCAGGGGCCGGCGGCGGGCGAATGGCACCCGTCCTGCCACGCACCGTAAAGTGGCGCGCACGCCAGGCCCTTCGGGGGCGGCGCACATGTCCGACATGAGGCGGTTCGGTGAGCCGGTTCGCGAGGGGGAGCGTGCACGTGACCACCGAAGCGGATGCCGTGGCGCCGTCGGCCGCCCCCCTGTACGTCCCCCCGCCGCCCCCCGGACCGCCGCCCGTTGCCGGAGCCAAGGCCTCCGCCCGCTCGCGCGCGGCCGCCGCCGTCTGCCTCTTCGCCGGTCTGGGGCTCATAGCCGGGGCCGCCGCCGGGAGTTGGCTGGCAAGCGGCGCGGCCGAGCGCCCGGCCGCCGAGGCCGCGTACGAGCGCGGGCGCGCCCTGTGGCGCGACATCCCCGTCGACACCCTCTTCCCCCGCAGCGTCCACGGCGACGCGGCCGGCCCCGGCGGAGCCCGCCGCGACTGGACCCGGCTGGGCGTCGCCCCCGACGGGGGCTGCGCGGACGCCTTCGACGCCCCGCTGGCCCGCGCCCTGGCCCCCGCGGGCTGCCGGCGCCTGCTGCGCGCCACCTACGCCGACGTCACCTCGTCCAGCGTCACCACGGTCGGCCTGGTCGTGACGGAGGCGGACATGTCCGGCATGCGGGAGCTGCGCCGCCGGTTCGCCGCCGAACGCCTGGACGAGCGGGCCGATCTGATGCCCCGCCCGTACGCGCCCGGCGGCACCGCCGCCGAACGCTTCGGCGACGCCCAGCGCGCCAGCTGGCGCATCAGCGTCCTGACGGACGTCCCGGCGGTCGTCTACGCCGTCACCGGCTTCGCCGACGCCCGCACCGGTACCCCGCCCCAGCCCGCCGCCCGGGCCGTCGCCCCCGGTGCGACCACCGCGCCCGCGCAGGCCGGCCTCGGCCACGACGCGACCGCCCTCGCGGAGGAGGTGGAACGCGTGTTCCGCCGGAACGCCCACGAGCCGGACGCGGGGAGCGCCCGGTGACCGCCCCCCGCCGGCTCCCGCGCCGCCTCGGCCCGCTCTGCGGCGCGCTCGCCCTCGCGCTGCTGGCCGCGCCGTCCGCGCGGGCCGACGCCATAAGGACCCAGGAGTGGGCCCTGGACGCCCTCCACGCCCAGGACGCCTGGCGGACCACCCGGGGCGCCAACGTGACCGTCGCCGTGCTCGACACCGGCGTCGACGACGGCCACCCCGACCTGCGCGGACGGGTCCTGCCCGGCAAGGACCTGATCGGCTTCGGCGCGGCGCCCGGCGAGCGGGCCTGGGCCCGGCACGGCACCGCCATGGCCGGGATCGTCGCGGGCCGGGGCCACGGGCCGTTCGACGCCGACGGCGTGATGGGCGTCGCGCCGGAGGCCAGGGTCCTGCCCGTGCGCGTGATCCTGGAGGACGGCGACCCCGCCCGGCCCAGGGCCCGCGGCGCGCGCGGCGGCGCCCTCGCCGACGGCATCCGCTGGGCCGCCGACCACGGCGCCGACGTCATCAACCTCTCCCTCGGGGACGACAGCGACACCGCCCACCCCGACGCGCGCGAGGACGCCGCGGTCCAGTACGCCCTCGGCAAGGGCGCCGTCGTGGTGGCCTCCGCCGGGAACGGCGGCGAGAGCGGCGACCACGTCTCCTACCCGGCCGCCTACCCGGGCGTGATCGCGGTGACGGCCGTCGACCGCTACGGCGCCCGGGCCGCGTTCTCCACCCGCCGCTGGTACGCCACCGTCAGCGGGCCCGGCGTCGACGTCGTCATCGCCGACCCCGACCGGCGCTACTACGAGGGCTGGGGGACCAGCGCGGCCGCCGCCTTCGTCTCCGGTGTCGTCGCCCTGGTCCGGGCGGCCGACCCCACCCTGAGCCCGGCCCGGATCCGCGACCTGCTGGTGCGCACAGCCCAGGACGCCCCGCCGGGCGGCCGCAGCGACGAGCTGGGCGCCGGACTGGTGGACGCGGCGGCCGCCGTGAGCGCCGCGGCGCGGGGCGTGCCCGTGACCCGCTCCCGGCCCGCGGACCCGCCGCGCTACTTCGGCGGCGGACCCGGCCCGGAACGGCCCGGCGACGGGGCCACGGTGCCGGGCACGCCCGCGCTGGCCGCCGGTGGCGCCGGGGCCGTCCTGCTGGCCGTGGCGGCGGTCCTGCGCCGGAGACGGCCGCGCGGCGGCCGCTGACGGGCGCCCGATAGGCTCCTCCCGTGGCCCTCAAGAACATCCCCGATCCCGGTTTCTCCGACGACGACGGCTCCGCCGACCCCGCGCTGACCGAGGCGCTCGCCGCCTGGGCGGCCGACCGGTCCGCCGAGGACCGGGTGCTCGCGGCCCTGCCGGGCGCGCGCCTGCTCGTCCCCGTGGTGGCGGTGCTCGGCGAGGTGGAGACCGGGCCCGACGGGCTGCGGCGCGAGAAGACCAGCGACATGGCCGTGCCCACGCTGCGGGCCCCGGACGGGCGGCGGGCGCTGCCCGCCTTCACCTCCACCGAGACCCTGGCCCGCTGGCAGGCGGACGCCCGGCCGGTGGCCGTGCCGTTCCACCAGGCGCTCCAGGCCGCGGCCCACGAGAAGGCCGACACCATCGTCCTGGACCTGGCCGGCCCGGTGACGTACCCGCTGACCGGCGCGGCGCTGCTCGCCCTGGCCGAGGGCCGTACGAGCACGGACCCGCTGGCCGACCCGGCGGTGGCCGGGGCGCTGCGCGCGGTGCTGGAGGGCGAGCCGGGCGTGCTGCGGGCGCATCTGGCGCCGGGCGGCGACGCGGACGGCACCCTGGCGCTGACCCTGGGGCCCGGCGTTGAGGCCGGCGAGGTGGTCGGGCGCGTCGCCCGGGCCCTGGCCGCCGACGAGGTGCTGCGGGCCCGGCTGGTGAAGGGCCTGGACCTGGCCCTGCTGCCGGCGGGCGCGCCGGTCCCGCGGGGCGCGGAGGTGCTCGTCGGCGGCTGAGGCGGCCGCTGATCTTTCGAGAGGCGCCCGGGGAGGGACCGTCCGACAATTACCTACGGACGGTCCACGAGATCCTCAGGAGGACGCCATGGACGCCCTGAAGAACGTGATGCCGGCCCTGGAGAATCTCGACCCGGTGAAGACGAGGGCCATCACCGCCGAGTTCCTCGGAACCCTGCTGCTGGTCTTCTTCGCCGTCGGATCCGTCGTCCTGGCGGCCGACTACATCGGTGTGCTGGGCATCGCGCTGGCCTTCGGCTTCACTCTGCTGGCCCTCGCGTACGCCCTGGGACCCGTCTCCGGCTGCCACGTCAACCCGGCGGTGACGCTGGGGCTGCTGCTCGAACGCCGGATCACGCTCCACACGGCCATCGAGTACTGGATCGCCCAAGTGCTCGGCGGCATCGTCGGCGCGGCGATCCTCTTCCTGCTGGCCAAGCAGGTGCCCGGGCTCAAGACCCACAACGCCTTCGGCAGCAACGGCTTCGGCGACCGGTCGGCGGTGCACCTCAACACCGGGGGCGCGTTCCTGGCGGAGGTCGTCCTGACGTTCCTGCTGGTCTTCGTCGTGCTCTCGGTCACCCACCGGGTGGCCGTGGTGGGCTTCGACGGGCTGGCCATCGGTGTGGCCCTGGCCGTGGTCCACCTGATCGGCGTACCGCTGACGGGCACGTCCGTGAACCCGGCCCGCAGCATCGGCCCGGCGCTCTTCGCGGGCGGCGGGGCGCTGTCCCAGCTGTGGCTGTTCATCATCGCCCCGCTGATCGGGTCCGCGATCGCCGCCTGCGCGCACCGCGTCACCCATCCGCCGCATTCGCCGGCCATCGTCGCCGACGACATCGCGGCCCCCGAGCGGCTGGCGAAGCGGCCCGCCGCCCGGGGCGAGGAGCCCGGCCCGGGGACCGGGACGGCCTGACGGCCCCGGCCCCGGCCCGCGGGCTTCAGGAGTAGACGGGTCCGGTGAACTTCTCGCCGGGCCCCTTGCCGGGCTCGTCCGGCACCAGGGACGCCTCGCGGAAGGCCAGCTGGAGGGACTTCAGGCCGTCGCGCAGCGGTGCCGCGTGGAAGTTGCTGATCTCGGTGGCGCTGGCGGTGACCAGGCCGGCCAGGGCGTGGATCAGCTTGCGCGCCTCGTCCAGGTCCTGGTGCTTCTCGCCCTCCTCGGCGAGGCCCAGGTTGACGGCCGCGGCGCTCATCAGGTGCACGGCGACGGTGGTGATCACCTCGACCGCGGGGACGTCCGCGATGTCGCGCGTCATGCTGTCGAAGTCCGGGTTCCCCTCGCCGTCCGGGGTGGCCTCGGGGGTGGCGTCGCTCATCGTTGCTCTTCCGTTCTCATGAACCTCGTGACCGAGGCGGGACGCGCCCCAGCCTAGGGCCCGGGCGCGCACGGGTGGGGACCGGCCCGGCTCGCTGGTATATTGGTGTGCGACCGGCCGGACACCTGTGTGCCCGGCCCACAAGTGGAGGCTCCGATCTCCCACCTGGTCGGCCCACGGGCCGGCAGGTCTCGGGTCTTGGCAGGACCCATCGTTCCGTACGGACGATGGGAAGCTGCCGATCGCGCCTCGCGGTTCACCGCGGCGGTGCTCCCTGAGTGTGAGGAGCCCTGCCTGTGACCCGTCCGAGGCGTTTTTTGCGTCTCGCGGGACGTGGCGGTCATACCGAAAAGACGTTACGCGGCTGTCCGCCAGACCGCCGTGTGGTGCTACCGAGGAGGCCCCATCAGCGCCGAGCCCCGCATCAACGACCGGATCCGAGTCCCCGAGGTGCGACTTGTCGGTCCCAGTGGCGAGCAGGTCGGCATCGTGCCGCTTGCCAAGGCCCTGGAGCTTGCGCAGGAGTACGACCTCGACCTGGTCGAGGTCGCGGCGAACGCCCGTCCGCCGGTCTGCAAGCTCATGGACTACGGGAAGTTCAAGTACGAGTCGGCCATGAAGGCCCGTGAGGCGCGCAAGAACCAGGCGCACACGGTCATCAAGGAGATGAAGCTCCGGCCGAAGATCGACCCGCACGACTACGACACCAAGAAGGGTCACGTCGTCCGGTTCCTCAAGCAGGGCGACAAGGTCAAGATCACGATCATGTTCCGTGGTCGCGAGCAGTCCCGGCCGGAGCTCGGCTACCGACTGCTGCAGCGTCTGGCGGAGGACGTCCAGGAGCTCGGTTTCGTCGAGTCGAACCCGAAGCAGGACGGCCGCAACATGATCATGGTCCTCGGTCCGCACAAGAAGAAGACCGAGGCGATGGCCGAAGCCCGCGAGGCGCAGGCCGCCCGCAAGGCCGGGCGCCAGGGCGGGTCCGGCGAGGACTCCGCCGAGGAGCCCGCAGAGGCGTGACCCCGGGGCTCCGGCCCTGGTGCTCACTCCGGGACGCCCCCCGTCCCGGACAGCAATCGAACAAGTTGTCGCTCCCGTGCGCCCTGATACGGCCGGGAGTGCCACCGACGAGGAGAGAACGGCGCTATGCCGAAGAACAAGACGCACAGCGGTGCCAAGAAGCGCTTCAAGGTGACCGGCTCCGGCAAGGTGCTCCGTGAGCGCGCCGGCAAGCGCCACCTGCTCGAGCACAAGTCGTCCCGCCTGACGCGTCGCCTCACCGGCAACGCCGAGATGGCCCCGGGCGACGCCGCGAAGATCAAGAAGCTTCTCGGCAAGTGACGTCCGGCGCCACCGCGCCGAACGTCCGCACCGGGACCCAATCGAATTCGGGCCGTGTGAGAACCCACCACGGCCCCGCTACAAGGAGTTAACAAGTGGCACGCGTCAAGCGCGCAGTCAACGCGCACAAGAAGCGTCGGGCGATCCTCGAGGCGGCCAGCGGTTACCGCGGCCAGCGGTCGCGTCTGTACCGCAAGGCCAAGGAGCAGGTCACCCACTCCCTGGTCTACAACTACAACGACCGCAAGAAGCGCAAGGGCGACTTCCGTCAGCTGTGGATCCAGCGCATCAACGCCGCTGCCCGCCAGAACGGCATGACCTACAACCGCCTCATCCAGGGTCTGAAGGCCGCCAACATCGAGGTGGACCGCAAGATCCTGGCCGAGCTCGCGGTCAACGACATGAACGCGTTCGCCGCGCTCGTCGAGGTCGCCCAGAAGGCGCTGCCGGCCGACGTCAACGCGCCGAAGGCCGCCGCCTGATCCGATGCCGTGAGGCATCCCGCCGACAGGCACCGACCGGACCCGCAGCCCATCAGGGACTGCGGGTCCGGTCGCGTCCGGCGGCGCCCGGCGCCGACGGCACGTTCCACCCCAGCAACCGAAAGTGAGCCCATGGCGGCCCCCGAGCTGACCTCCCTGCGATCGCCCCGTGTCGTCGCGGCCCGCCGACTGGCCAAGCGCAGCTTCCGCGGCAAGGAGCGTCGCTTCCTGGCCGAGGGCCCGCAGTCCGTCCGCGAGGCCATCGACCACCTGATCGAGCTCTACGTGACGCCGGACGCCGCCGAGCGGCACGCCGACATCGTGGCCGCCGCGCTGGACGCCGGGGTGCCGGTGCTGACCGCCACGGACGAGGTCATCGCCGAGATGTCCGAGACGGTCACCCCGCAGGGCCTCGTCGGCCTGTGCCGCTTCCTGGACACCCCCTTCGAGGAGATCCTCGCCGCCCGGCCCAAGCTGGTCGCCGTCCTCGCGCACGTCCGCGACCCCGGCAACGCCGGCACCGTGCTGCGCTGCGCGGACGCCGCGGGCGCCGACGCCGTCGTGCTCACCGACGCCTCGGTCGACCTCTACAACCCCAAGTCGGTCCGGGCCTCCGTCGGCTCCCTCTTCCACCTGCCGGTCGCCGTCGGCGTCCCGGTGGAGCAGGCCGTGGAGGGGCTGCGCGGCGCCGGGGTGCGCGTCCTGGCCGCCGACGGCGCGGGCGACCGCGACCTGGACGGCGAGCTGGACAGCGGCACCATGGGCGGCCCCACCGCCTGGGTCTTCGGCAACGAGGCCTGGGGACTGCCCGAGGAGATCCGGGCGCTCGCCGACGCGGTGGTGCGCGTGCCCATCCACGGCAAGGCCGAGTCGCTCAACCTCGCCACGGCCGCCGCCGTGTGCCTCTACGGCTCCGCCCGTGCGCAGCGCGCGTCCGGAGGGTGCCGCTCCGTGACCTCCAGCTAGTAGGGTGGCGCTCCGGGGGCTCGGGAGGGGGTGCGGATGAGGTACGTCAGGACTTCCGGGAGCGTGGCCGGCACCTGCCCGGACGCCTCTCCCGCGGGCTTCGGCCTGCACCCCGACGAGCTGCCCGACGGCCTGGTCGTGGCCGACGCGGCCGGCCGGGTGACCTGCTTCAACAGCGCCGCGGCGCGCGTCTCCGGGGTCCGGCCCGCCGACGCCGTGGGCCGGCCGCTGGAGAGCGCGCTGCCGCTGGAGGACCTGGACGGCCGCCGCTGGTGGGCGCTGACCGACCCGTACGGCGGTCTGGCCACCCGCTCGGGCCAGCCCGAGCGCAATCTGCTGCTGCCCGGCGGCCGCCAGGTGCTGGTCTCGGCGCGCTACGTCCGCGAGCGGCGCGGCGGCCCCGTGGTGCGGGTCGTGATCCAGCTGCGCGGCACCGAGGCCCGCCGGCGCACCGAGCGCAGCCACGCCGAGCTGATCGCCACCGTCGCCCACGAGCTGCGCTCCCCGCTGACGTCCGTCAAGGGCTTCACCGCGACGCTGCTGGCCAAGTGGGAGCGGTTCACCGACGACCAGAAGCGGCTGATGCTGGAGACCGTCGACGCGGACGCCGACCGGGTCACCCGGCTGATCGCCGAGCTGCTGGACATCTCCCGCATCGACTCGGGGCGGCTGGAGGTGCGCCGGCAGCCGCTGGACATCGCCGCCGCCGTGCGCCGCCACGTCCAGGCGCACGTACGCGCCGGGCAGCCCGAGGGCCGGTTCGTGGTGCGGGTGGCCCAGGAGCCGCTGCCCGCCCTGTGGGCGGACCCGGACAAGATCGACCAGGTGCTGGGCAACCTCCTGGAAAACGCGGTGCGCCACGGCGAGGGGACCGTCACCATAGAGGTGTCACCAGCACGCACCACGACGCACGCGGAGGGGACGGCGGTCACCGTGAGCGATGAGGGCCCCGGGATTCCCGAGGAGGCGATGGCCCGTGTCTTCACCCGCTTCTGGCGGGGCAGCAAGCGCGGCGGCACCGGCCTGGGCCTGTACATCGTCAAGGGCATCGTCGAGGCCCACGGCGGGACGATCACGGTCGGGCGGGCCGCCCGCGGGGGAGCGCAGTTCCGGTTTACCCTGCCCGTGGGTGCCCCGGCCTTCCTGACCCAGGCCTGAAGCCACGCCCCACGGGCTCACCCGACCGCACGCGCCCCTTAGACTCGGCCTTTGGCACCTTTGGCACCACCTTTGGCCAATGTCGTCGGGCGAGCGCCGCGCAGCGCAGCCAGGTGGCACCTCCCAGCGGTAGCTGAGGGGACAATCGGAAGCACGGGAAGAGATGTCGGCACCCAATAAGTCGTACGACCCTGTCGAGGTCGAGGCACTGAAACCGCAAGAGATCGAGCGCATGCGGGACGAGGCGCTCGCCGCCTTCACCGCCGCCGCCGACCTGGACGCCCTGCGCGAGGCCAAGGCCGCCCACATGGGCGACCGCTCCCCGCTGGCGCTGGCCAACCGCGAGATCGGCGCCCTGCCCCCGCACGCCAAGGCCGAGGCCGGCAAGCGCGTGGGCATGGCCCGCGGTGCCGTGAACAAGGCCCTGGCCGCCCGCCAGGCGGAGCTGGAGGCCGAGCGCGACACCCGCGTCCTGGTCGAGGAGGCGGTGGACGTCACCCTGCCGCACGACCGCGTGCCCGCCGGTGCCCGCCACCCGCTGACGACGCTGAGCGAGCGCATCGAGGACGTCTTCGTGGCCATGGGCTACGAGGTCGCCGAGGGCCCCGAGGTCGAGGCGGAGTGGTTCAACTTCGACGCCCTCAACATCGCCCCGGACCACCCGGCGCGCACCATGCAGGACACCTTCTTCGTGCGCGGCGCGCGGAAGGACGGCGACTCCGGCGTCGTGCTGCGCACCCACACCTCCCCGGTGCAGATCCGCTCGCTGCTCGACCGCGAGCCGCCGGTCTACGTCGTCTGCCCGGGCCGCGTGTACCGCACGGACGAGCTGGACGCCACCCACACCCCGGTCTTCCACCAGGTCGAGCTCCTCGCCATCGACGAGGGCCTGACCATGGCGGACCTCAAGGGCACCCTGGACCACATGGTGCGGGTGCTCTTCGGCGAGGACATGCGCACCCGGCTGCGCCCGTCGTACTTCCCGTTCACCGAGCCGTCCGCCGAGATGGACATGGTGTGCTTCGCCTGCCGCGGTGAGTCGGTCGGCGACCCCGACAAGGCGTGCCGCACCTGCTCCAGCGAGGGCTGGATCGAGCTGGGCGGCTGCGGCATGGTCAACCCGCGGGTGCTGATCGCCGCGGGCGTCGACCCGGAGAAGTACAGCGGATTCGCCTTCGGGTTCGGCATCGAGCGGATGCTGATGTTCCGCCACAACGTCGAGGACATGCGAGACATGGTCGAGGGTGACGTGCGCTTCACCCGGCCGTTCGGGATGGAGATCTGATGCGCGCCCCGCTTTCCTGGCTGCGGGAATACGTCGACCTTCCGGCGGGCGAGACCGGTCGTGACGTACAGGCCAAGCTCATCGCCGCCGGACTCGAGGTCGAGCGCGTCGAGCGTCTCGGCGCGGACATCAAGGGCCCCCTGGTCGTCGGCAAGGTGCTGACGATCGAGGAGCTGGAGGGCTTCCGCAAGCCGATCCGCTTCTGCACGGTCGACGTCGGCGACGCCAACGGCACCGGCGAGCCGCAGGAGATCGTCTGCGGCGCCCGCAACTTCACCGTCGGCGACAAGGTCGTCGTGGTGCTGCCCGGCGCCGAGCTGCCCGGCGGCTTCGCCATCGCCGCCCGCAAGACCTACGGCAGGGTCTCGCACGGCATGATCTGCTCCGGCGACGAGCTGGGCATGGGCGACGACGGTTCCCACGGCATCATCGTGCTCCCGCCCGAGTACGAGCCCGGCACCGACGCCATCGAGCTGCTCCAGCTCGTGGACGAGGTCCTCGACATCGCCGTCACCCCGGACCGCGGCTACTGCCTGTCGATGCGCGGCATCGCCCGCGAGGCCGCCACCGCCTACGGTCTGCCGCTGCGCGACCCGGCGCTGCTGGACGTCCCCGCGCCCAACAGCTACGGCTACCCCGTCCAGGTCGCCGACCCCTCCGGCTGCGACCGCTTCACCGCGCGCACCGTCACCGGCCTCGACCCCGAGGCGCGCTCCCCGCTCTGGCTGCAGCGCCGCCTGCAGAAGGCGGGCATGCGCCCGGTCTCGCTGACCGTCGACGTCACCAACTACGTGATGCTCGAGCTGGGCCAGCCGCTGCACGCCTACGACCGTTCCCAGCTGGACGGCACGATCGGTGTGCGCCGCGCCCTGCCCGGCGAGAAGCTCACCACCCTGGACGGCACCAAGCGCGTCCTGGACGCCGAGGACCTCGTCATCACCGACAACCGCGGCCCCATCGGGCTCGCGGGTGTGATGGGCGGCGCCGAGACCGAGATCGCCGACCACGGCGCGGAGCGGGGCACCACCGAGGTCGTCGTCGAGGCCGCGCACTTCGACCCGATGGTCGTGGCCCGGGCCGCCCGCCGCCACAAGCTGTCGACCGAGGCGTCCAAGCGCTTCGAGCGCGGCGTGGACCCGCAGGCGGCCTCCGCGGCCGCCCAGCGCACCGTCGACCTGCTGGTGCTGCTGGCCGGCGGCACCGCCGAGGCGGGCGTCACCGAGCTGGTCGCCCCCAGCGGCCCGCGCACCATCACGCTGCGCGCCGACCACCCCGACCGCGTGGCGGGCGTGGAGTACGGCCGCGAGACCGTCGTGCGCCGCCTCCAGGAGGTCGGCTGCGACGTCTACGGGCAGGACGAGCTGATCGTCACCGTGCCCAGCTGGCGCCCGGACCTCACCGACCCGAACGACCTCGCCGAGGAGGTCATCCGGCTGGAGGGCTACGACAACGTCCCGTCCTCCCTCCCGCAGCCGCCCGCAGGCCGCGGCCTGACCGCGCGCCAGCGCCTCCACCGCCGGGTCGGCCGGGCACTGGCCGGCGCGGGCTACGTCGAGGCGCTCAACTACCCCTTCGTGGGGGAGTGGGCCCTGGACCACCTGGGCCTGGAGGCCGACGACCCGCGCCGCACCGCCGTGCGCCTGGTCAACCCGCTCTCCGACGCCGAGCCGCTGCTGCGCACCACGCTGCTGCCGGGGCTGTTCTCCGCCCTGCGCCGCAACGACAGCCGGGGCGAGCACGACCTGGCGCTCTTCGAGACCGGCCTGGTCTTCCGTCCCAACGGTGACGAGGCGGCGCCGGTGCGCCTGCCCATCGACCGCCGTCCGACCGACGAGGAGATCGCCGCGCTCGACGCCGCGCTGCCCCGGCAGCCGCGCCGCGCCGCCGTGGTCCTCGCCGGCGCCCGCGAGCGGGCCGGCTGGTGGGGCGCCGGTCGCCCGGCCCTGTGGGCGGACGCCATCGAGGCGGGCCGCGCCGTGGCCCGTGAGGCCGGTGTCGAGCTGATCGTCCGGCAGGACCAGCAGGCCCCGTTCCACCCCGGCCGCTGCGCCGCGCTGCTCGCCGTCGTCGACGGCGAGGAGGTGCTCGTCGGCAACGCCGGTGAGCTCCACCCGCGCGTCACCAAGGCGTTCGGCCTGCCGGAGCGCACCTGCGCGATGGAGATCGAGCTGGACCTGCTGGAGCGCGCCGGTGCCGGCGCGGTCACGGGCCCGCACGTCTCCACCTTCCCGGTGGCCACCCAGGACGTCGCGCTGGTCGTGGACTCCTCGGTCGCCGCGGCCGACGTCGAGGCCGCCCTGCGGGCCGGCGCGGGCGAGCTGCTGGAGTCGCTGCGTCTGTTCGACGTCTTCACCGGCGCCCAGCTGGGCGAGGGCAGGAAGTCGCTGGCGTACGCGCTGCGCTTCCGCGCCGCCGACCGTACGCTGACCGCCGAGGAGGCCTCGGCGGCCCGTGACGCGGCCGTCCAGGTGGCCGTGGAGCGCACGGGCGCGGTGCTGCGCGGCGCCTGACGGCCCGCGGACGGCGCGTCACAGGACGCCCAGGGGCGCCCCGGATCTCCGGGGCGCCCCTTCGCGTATCACGCATCGTCAGCGAGGCACACGCCGAATATCACTCAATAGGGTGGAATCGGCGGGTCGAGTCGTTACTTTCGCGTGGCCGCTCGCGAGAATCGAGCGCGTCATTGCTGCAATGGGGGGCCGACGGCATGATCCGTACACAGGCGCTTCGCTGGCGGCGTGCTCTGGTGGTGGCGCTGCCCGGGCTCTGGGTCCTCGGGGTCGTTTGCTGGGAACTGCTGAATCCCCTGGGAGCGCAGTGCGTCCAGCTCCTCGCCGCCGCGCCCGCGATCGCCTGCGCCGGCAGCGGCCGCCGCCAGTGCGTCGTCCTGGGCGGGGCCTGCGCGCTGTTCGCGCTCGTCCCCCTGGGCTCCACCGGCCACACCGACCCCGGCACCCGGCTCGGCACCTGCGGCGCCATCCTCGCCGTCGTCGCCGCCAGCTATCTGGCCTCGGGCCGCGGCCGGCGCCTCGCCGCGGAGGTGGAGCACCTCCGCGAGGTGGCGACCGCCGCCCAGCGCGCCCTGCTGCGCCCGCTGCCGCCCCTGCTCGACGGCCTCGCCCTGGCCGGCGGCCACCTCTCCGCCAGCCGCGGCGCCCTCGTCGGCGGCGACCTCTACGAGGCGCTGGCCACCCCGCACGGCGTCCGCGTCGTCATGGGCGACGTCCGCGGCCACGGCCTGCCCGCCCTGGCCACCGTCGCCGCCCTGCTCGGCAGCTTCCGCGAGGCCGCCCACGACGAACCCGAACTCCCCGGGGTGCTGCGCCGCCTCGAACGCGCCCTGCAACGCCACCTGCGCGAGCGGGCCCGCGCCGAGCACACGCCGGGCGCCCCCGAGAGGGACGCCGAGGAGTTCGTGACCGTCCTGCTGCTGGAGGTCAGTGCCCGCGGCGACATCCTCGCCCTCAACTGCGGGCACCCCTGGCCGCACCGCATCACCGCCACCGGCCACGGCCCGCCCCGCGCCGTCGCCATGGCCCCCGGCGACCCGCTGCCCCCGCTCGGTGCCTTCCCGCTCCCCGCCGAACTGCCCCTGCTCGCCCTGGACCGGCTGCGGCCCGGCGACGCCCTGGTGCTCCACACCGACGGTGCCGAGGACGCCCGCGACGCCGCCGGGGCCTTCTTCCCGCTGACCGGCACCCTCACCGAGGCCGCCCGCCGCGTCCCGTTCGCCCCTGACGCCGTCGTCGAGCACGTCCAGGCCGCCCTGCTGCGCCACACCGGCGGCCGGCTCGGCGACGACTTCGCCCTGCTGGCCCTGCGCAACGACCGCGAGCGCCTCCCCGAGCGCCTCCCCGAACCGGCGGCCTGCGCCCGTCACTGAGCGCTCCGCGCGGGCCCGTTCGGGCGGTGGCGCGTTCACACCCCGTGCGAAGCGGTCTCCACTACGCTGATCCCACCGAGCGCACCGGAGGGCGGGGTATGGAGCCCAACACACTGCTCGACGCCATCCTCGACGAGGCCGGGATATCCCACGCCGGCCTGGCCGCCCACATCAACGCGGCGGGCCGGGCCAGGGGACTGGCGTTGCGTTACGAACACACCGCCGTCGCCCGCTGGCTCAAGGGCCAGCGGCCCCGCGGCCAGGTACCGGACCTGATCTGCGAGGTCCTCGGCGAGCGGCTGCACCGTGCGCTGACCCTCGACGACATCGGCCTGGGCACCCCCGGCACGCCCCGGGCGCCCGGCACCCCGCTGTCCGGCTTCGTCGACCGCGCCACCGCCCTGTGGCGCTCCGACGAGCAGCAGCGCGAGCACGTCGTACGGGCCCCCGCCGTCACCGGCACCCCGGCGGTCATCCCCGTCTGGGAGTGGGAGAACCCGCCCGAGGACGCCGACGTCTCCCGGCGCGGGCTGACCCGCGTCTCGCTCGACGACATCGAGATGCTCCGCGCGGCCCGCGCCCACTACGAGCAGATGTACCGCAAGGCCGGGGGCGTGGCGACGCGCGGCCGGGTGGTCGGCTTCCTCAACGCCGAGGCCGCCCCGCTGCTGCGCGGCGGCTATTCGGACGCCATGGGGCGCCAGCTCCACCGCGCCACCGGCGGTCTGGTGGCCGTCGCCGGCATCTGCGCGTACGACTCCGACGCGCACGGCCTGGCCCAGCGCTACTTCCACCAGGCGCTGCGGCTGGCCAAGGCCAGCGGGGACCGGGGCCTGGGCGCGTATGTGATCGCCCTGCTCGTCAACCAGTCGCTCTTCATGGGGGAGTACCGCCAGGCCGTGGCCTTCGCCGAGTCCGCGCTGCGGGCCGCGGGCTCCGACCTCACCCCCGCCCTCGCCGCCGATCTCTACGCCATGCAGGCCAAGGCCTACGCGCGGCTCGGCGACGGCGCCGGGGCGCTGGGCTGCATCCGGCGCGCCGAGGCGGCCGCCGAACGCATCCACCGTGGCCAGGAGCCCGCCGAGACCGGCTACGTCCAGCCCGGCCTGGTGAACGTACAGGTGGCCGAGGCGCTGCTGAGCCTCGGCGACCTCGGGCCCGCCCGTGAGCACGCGGACCGGGCCGTCGACACCCCCGCCCACGACCGGGGCCGTGTCCACCGGCTCGCCATGCTCACGCACATCGAGCTGCGTCAGGGAGACGCGGACAAGGCGGTGGCCACCGCACGGGAGATGACCGAGCAGGCGAGAGGCATGGAATCGCAGCGCTTACGGGACCGGCTCCGTGCGGTGCGCGAGCACCTGATCGAAAGTGGGTGCGCGGCCACGGCCGAGGCCGCCGAGATGATCGACGGGGCGTTGCGCGTGCCCTTGTGAGGGAAGTCGCCGGGACAGCGCCCGGGAGGTGGCCACCTCGGCGGAAGGTGGCAACAACGTGCGTTGGAAGAATCTCAGCGAGCTGACCGTCTACGAGAACCGCTGGTTCCAGGTCAATCTCGCGGACGTCGAACTCCCCGACGGCCGCCATCTCGACCACTTCCTCATCCGGCTGCGGCCCGTCGCCGTGGCCACGGTGGTCAATGCGGCCAACGAGGTCCTGCTGCTGTGGCGGCACCGATTCATCACCGACAACTGGGGCTGGGAGCTGGCGGCCGGCGTCGTCGAGGACGGCGAGGACATCGCCCGCGCGGCGGCCCGTGAGATGGAGGAGGAGACCGGATGGCGGCCCGGCCGGCTGCGGCACCTGATGTCGGTCGAGCCGTCCAACGGTCTCACCGACGCCCGGCACCACATCTACTGGACGGACGAGGCCGAGTACATCGGCGACCCGGAGGACGGCTTCGAGTCGGACCGGCGGGAGTGGGTGCCGCTCAAGCTGGTGCCCGACCTGATCGCCCGCGGTGAGGTGCCGGCCGCCAACATGGCGGCGGCCCTGCTGCTCCTGCACCACATCCGGCTCGGCTGACGCCTCCGCGGCACCGGTCGTTCTCCCCGTGGTTCCGCGCTCACCGGCCGGCCGCCTGCCAGACGGCGACCGCCAGCCCGGCGAGGCCGGTGAGCGCGGCGAGCGACGGCAGCGGCCACCTGCCGTGCTCCAGGGCCCGTACCCGCTCCGTCATCTCCAGGAGATCGCGCTCCGCCTGGTCGCTGCGCTGGGTGAGCAGGGCGAGGTCCCCGTCGATGCGGACGACGCCGACGTCGAGGCTGCGCCTGAGCTCCGCGAGCTCGGCCGCCCCGGCCGCGCGCTCGGGATGGATGGTCACGGTCCGTACCCCTTCCGGAAGAGTCCATGCGTGGTGACGACGATCCGAGTCAACCGTGCGGACGGGCGGGGCGGGAGCGTGTGCGGAGGGTATCCGCGGGTCACCGGCGCACACCCCGTGTGAAGGGCGGCCCCGCCGGATGTCCCGGCGGGGGAGCGGCCGGTGACTGTCGGTCAGCGGACGGCGGGTGGGCGGGCGGTCAGTAGGTGTAGAAGCCCGAGCCGGTCTTGCGGCCCAGCCGGCCCGCGTCGACCATGCGCTGGAGCAGCGGCGGGGCGGCGTACAGCGGCTCCTTGTACTCGGCGTACATGCTGTCCGCGACCGAGGCGACGGTGTCCAGGCCGATGAGGTCGGACAGCCGCAGCGGGCCCATCGGGTGGGCGCAGCCGAGCTCCATGCCGTTGTCGATGTCCTCGCGGCTGGCGATGCCCGACTCGAACATCCGGATGGCGGAGAGCAGGTAGGGGATGAGCAGGGCGTTGACCACGAACCCGGAGCGGTCCTGGGCGCGGATGGCGTGCTTGCCCAGCACCTTGCCCACGAGCGCCTCGGCGCGCCGGATCGTCTCCTCGCCGGTGGTGAGCGCGGGGATCAGCTCCACGAGCTGCTGCACCGGGGCGGGGTTGAAGAAGTGGATGCCGATGACCTTGTCGGGGCGGGAGGTCGCCACGGCCAGCTTCACCAGCGGGATGGAGGAGGTGTTGGAGGCCAGGATCGCGTCCGGGCTGGTCACCACCTGGTCCAGGACCTGGAAGATCTCCGTCTTGACCTGCTCGTTCTCCACGACGGCCTCGATGACCAGGTCGCGGTCGGCGAACTCGCCGAGGTCGGTGGTGAAGGACAGCCGGGCCAGGGTGGCGTCCCGCTCCGCTTCGGTGATCTTGCCGCGTTCGGCGGCCTTGCCGAGGGAGTTGGTCAGGCGGGTGCGCCCCAGCTCCAGCGCGTCACCGGTGGTCTCGGCGACCCTGACGTCCAGGCCGGCCCGGGCGCACACCTCCGCGATGCCCGCGCCCATCTGGCCGCAGCCCACCACTCCGACGCGTGCAATGCCGGCGATTGAGTCTGTCACCTCGTGCCTTTCGCTGATCTTCGTCGATTGCCGCGGGTGGTCGAAGGTCGTCCGGCTCCCGCCTGTCGCAAGACGTTACTCCGCGGGACGCGGTGCCGAGAGGGCCGGGGCGGGCATGCTCTGCGCGAATGGTGTGACACACGAGGCATCCTCGAGCAGAGAGGAGCGACAAATGAGACGTATGACACGAAGAGGGTTCGGTGTGGCCGCCGCGGGCACGATGACGGCGATGCTGGCCGCGGGCGGGGCGGCCGCGGCCCCGGCGCCCGGCGGCGGGCGCCTGAACCGGCGGGAGTTCCGGGGCGTGTGGGCGGCCACGGTCGTCAACGTCGACTGGCCGTCCCGGCCCGGCCTGCCGCCCGAACGGCAACAGGCCGAGCTCCTCGCGCTGTTCGACGCCGCCGTGGCCCACCGGCTCAACACCGTCCTGTTGCAGGTCAGGCCGACGGCCGACGCCTTCTGGCCGTCGCGCTACGAGCCCTGGTCGGAATATCTGACCGGCACTCAGGGCCGGTCGCCCGGCTGGGATCCGCTGGCCTTCGCGGTGCGCGAGGCGCACCGCCGCCGACTGGAGCTGCACGGCTGGTTCAACCCCTACCGCGTCGCCAACCACACCGACCCCTCCCGGCTGACGCCCACCCACCCGGCCCGTGTCCACCCCGGCTGGGTGCTGCCCTACGGCGGCAAGCTCTACTACAACCCCGGCCTGCCCGAGGTCCGGCGCTTCGTGGAGGACGCCATGCTGGACGCGGTCTGGCGCTACGACCTGGACGGCGTGCACTTCGACGACTACTTCTACCCGTACCCCGTGGCCGGGCAGACCTTCGACGACACGGCGGCCTTCGAGCGCTACGGCGCGGGCTTCCCCGACCGCGCCGCGTGGCGGCGCGACAACATCGACCGGCTGGTGCGGGAGACGGCCGAGCGCGTCAAGCGGCGCAAGCGCCATGTGCGGTTCGGCGTCAGCCCCTTCGCCGTCTGGCGCAACCGCGCCACGGACCCGCTGGGCTCCGACACCCGGGCCGGGGTGCAGACGTACGACGACCTGTACGCCGACACCCGTAAATGGGTCCGCGAGGGCTGGATCGACTACATCGTCCCGCAGTGCTACTGGCACATCGGCTTCCCCGCCGCCGACTATCCCAAGCTCCTGGCCTGGTGGGCCGGGACCGTCCGGGGCACCGGTGTCCACCTCTGCATCGGGGAGGCCCTGTACCGGGCCGGCGACCCGGCGCAGCCCGCGCCCTGGCAGGACCCCGCCGAGCTCTCCCGGCACGTCGCCCTGGGCCGGGCGCACCCCGAGGTGGTCGGCAACGTCTACTTCTCGGCCCGGAACGTCGCCGAGGACCGCATCGGCGCGTTGGCGCGCGTGGTGAAGGACCACTACCCCCACCGCGCGCGCCCGCCGCGCTGAGGCCGGGGCCGGTCGCGGCCGGCCGGCCTACCCCAGGTCGGAGGCCTTGCGGTGGTCCACCACGGAGTCGGGGCCCGGCGACATGATCGTCTCGTGGCCGTTCTCGCTCCGGACGCGGTAGGGCGGATTGCCCTGGGGTCCCAGGACCTCGACGATCTCCACCACGTGGTCCTTCTGCCCGACCACACGGCCGTGCACCACCAGACGGTCGCCCTTGCTCGCATGCATCGACGTGACCCTTTCGTCGAGAGATGGGACAGGCGCACTCGGATACTCCCAGCCTAGGTCGGCGGGCGGTATAGGGCGCGTCCGGGAAATCCCCGGCCGCCCGCCGGGGACGGCCCGGCCCTCAGCGCGCGGCCCGCTGGGTCAGCGCGATGCACGCCAGCACGGCGACCGCGGCCACGGGCGCCGCCGGGCTGAGCCGCTCGCCCAGCAGCACGACCGACCAGACCAGGGTGAGCAGGGGCTGGGCCAGCTGGAGCTGGCTGGCTCGGGCCACGCCGATCGCGGCCATGCCCCGGTACCAGATCCACAGCCCCACGAACTGCGAGCCGACCGCCACCCAGAGCAGCCCGGCCACCGTCTGGGTGGTCAGCCGCACCGGTTCGGCCGTCAGGGCGAACGCCGCACCCGCGACGGCCACCGGCAGGCACAGCACCAGCGCCCAGGCGATGATCTGCCAGCCGGGCATCTCCCGGGCCAGCCGGCCGCCCTCGGAGTAGCCCGCCGCGCAGATCAGCAGGGCCCCGCAGAGGTAGAGGTCGCCGCCGGACGGCGCACCGCCGCTCTGCCACAGCGCGAACCCCGCCACCACGACCGCCCCGGTGCCCGCGGCGGCCCAGAAGAGCCGGGAGTGCCGTACCCCGGTGCGCGCCGCCGTGTAGGCGGCGGTCGTCAGCGGCAGCAGCCCGACGATCACGGCCGCGTGGGAGGTCGTGGAGGTGCGCAGGGCGAGGGTGGTGAGCAGGGGGAAGCCGACGACCGTACCGGCGGTGACGATCAGCAGGCCGGGCCACTGGCGGCGGGTGGGCCGCGGCGCCCGGACGACGAGCAGGGCGACGCCCGCGGGCAGGCCCGCCAGGGCCAGCCGGCAGGTGACCGTCGACCACGGGCCGAGCCCCTCCAACGCCCAGGCGGTGCCGGGGAAGGTGAGGGAGAAGGTGACCACCGCGAGGGCGGCCAGCAGCAGGCCGCGGGTGCTCCGGCCGCCGTCGGCCGGCGAGGGGCTCACCGCTATCGCGGAGCGATGAGTAGCGCTATCTTGTGCTGTCATGCATGAGCGTAGCAGCGTCGCGGAATTGGCCGGAATCCTCCGAGGGGACATCAACCGCTACTCTCCAGGTGAGAAGCTGCCGTCCAGTCGTGCCCTCGTCGACCGCTATCGCGTCAGCCCCGTCACCGTCTCCCGGGCGCTGGCCGTGCTCGTCGCCGAGGGCCTGGTCGTCACCCGCCCGGGCGCGGGCGCCTTCCGCGCCGGGCCGCGCCCCGCGCCCGCCGCCGCGGGCGACACCTCCTGGCAGCAGGTCGCGCTCAGCGCCGAGACCGGCGACGAGTCCGTCCCCCGGTCGGTCGACGCGCTCGGCATCGCCTCCAGCCTGGCCGCCCCGCCGCCCGGCGTCGTCGAGCTCACCGGCGGCTACCTCCACCCCACGCTCCAGCCCGAACGCGCCCTGGGCGCCGCCCTGGCCCGCGCCGGACGCCGGCCCGGGGCCTGGGGGCGGCCGCCCCTGGAGGGGGTGGAGGAGCTGCGGGCCTGGTTCGCCCGCGAGATCGGCGGCCCCGCGGGCACCCTGACCGCCTCCGACGTGCTCGTCACCGCCGGCGGCCAGAGCGCCCTGACCACCGCGCTGCGCGCCCTCGCCCCGCCCGGGGCGCCCGTGCTCGTGGAGTCCCCGACCTACCCCGGCATGCTCGCCGCCGCCCGCGCCTCCGGACTGCGGCCCGTGCCCGTGCCCGTCGACGCCGACGGCCTGCGCCCCGACCTGCTCGCCGAGGCGTTCCGGGCCGTACGCGCCCGCGTCCTCGTCTGCCAGCCGCTCTTCCAGAACCCCACCGGCACCGTCCTCGCCGCCGAGCGGCGCGCCGAGGTGCTGCGGGTCGCCCGCGCGGCCGGCGCCTTCGTCATCGAGGACGACTTCGCGCGCCGGCTCACCCACGAGGACGCCTTGCCACTGCCCCCCACCCTCGCCGCCGACGACCCCGACGGCGTGGTGGTGCACGTCTGCTCGCTCACCAAGTTCACCTCGCCCAGCCTCCGCGTCGGCGCCCTCGCCGCCCAGGGGCCGGCCCTGGACCGGCTGCGGGCCATCCAGATCGTCGACAGCTTCTTCGTCCCCCGCCCGCTCCAGGAGGCCGCCCTGGAACTCGTCGGCTCGCCCGCCTGGGCCCGCCACCGCCGTACGGTCGCCGCCGAGCTGCGCGTCCGCCGCGAGGCCCTGCTCACCGCGGTGCGCCGGGAACTGCCGGGCCTCACCGCCACGTTCGTACCGCCCGGCGGCTTCCACGTCTGGTTCCGCCTCCCCGACGGCACCGACGAGAGCGCCCTGGCCGCCGCCGCGCTGCGCGCCGGCGTCTCCGTCGGGCCCGGCCGGCCCTTCTTCTGTGCCGAGCCCCCCGCGCCGCACCTGCGGCTGTGCTTCGCGGCGGCCGCGAGCACCGCCGAACTGGCCGAGGGCGTCCGCCGGCTGCGCACCGCCCACGACGAACTGGCCGGCTAGGGGAGTTCCCGGGCCGTGGCCTCCGGTCCGGCCACGATCCGTGCCACCGCCGCCCGCAGCCACCGGTGCGCGGGGTCGGTGTCCAGCCGTACGTGCCAGGCCATGCCGACGTCGACCGACGGCAGGTCCAGGGGGATCTCCCGGACGGCCAGCGGCAGTTCCCCGGCGGCCCGCGTCGCCACGGCCGCGGGCACCAGCGCCAGGAGGTCGCCGCGCAGCGCCAGGAAGCAGGCGGTGAGGGGCGACGGGACGGTCGCCAGGACCCGGCGGCTCAGCCCCAGGGCCGCCAGCCGCTCGTCGACGACGCTGTGGAAGCGGCCCCGCCGCGAGACGGTGACGTGCGGGACCGCCGCGAAGCGCGCGGGGGTCAGCGGCTCGTCCGCGCCGGGCGCGTCGGCCCGGTGGACCGCCGCGTAGCCGTTCCGGGCCAGGGTCCGGGCGCGTACGTCGGGCGGGAGTTCGGGGAGGTGGCCGATGTCCAGGTCGACGCGGTCGCGCAGGTCCGCCGGGTCCTCGTCCTCCTCCGGCAGGATCCGCAGCTGGATGCCGGGCGCCTCCCGGGCCACCCGCTCGGTCAGGGCGGGCCCCAGGACGAGGGACAGCCCGTCGTTGGTGCGCAGCGTGAACCGCCGCTGGACGGCCGCGATGTCCACCGGCTGCGCGGGCCGGAGCGCGGCCAGCGCCCCGGCCAGGGCCGCCTCCACCCTCGGTCGCAGCTCCAGCGCCCGGGGGGTGAGGGCCAGGCCCCGCCCGGCGGGCACCAGCAGCGGGTCGTCCAGCACCCGGCGCAGCCGGCCGAGGGTGCGGCTCATCGCCGAGGGGGAGACGTTCATCCGGGCCGCGGCCCCGGTGACGCTGCCCTCGCGGAGCAGGGCGTCGAGGGCGGGGAGCAGGTTCATGTCGGGCAGTTGCACGGCCTCATCGTTGCATACGGGTCAAAGCTCCTCTGAGCATTCGGACCTTGTGGTCAAGGGTCGCGCGTTCCAGGATGGACGGGACGAGAAAGCGATGGAACTGATGATCGACACAGCGCAGCGCAACACCGCCCTCCTGGTGGCGGGTTGCTTCTTCATGGAGAACCTCGACGGCACGATCGTGACGACGGCCGCCGCCCGCATGGGGGAGTCCCTGGGCGTCGCCCCGGCCGCGATCGGACTGGTCGTCACCGCCTATCTGGTGACCCTGGCCGTCCTCATCCCCCTCAGCGGCTGGCTCACCGCCCGGTTCGGGGCGCGGCGCGTCTTCCTCACCGCCATCGCCGTCTTCACCCTCGCCTCCCTCGGCTGCGCGCTCAGCGACAGCCTCGGCCCGCTCGTCGCCATGCGGGTCGTACAGGGCGCGGGCGGCGCGATGATGGTGCCGGTCGGACGGCTGATGGTCGTCGCCCGGGCCGACAAGCCCGACATACCCCGGCTGGTGGCCTACATCGTCTGGCCCGCCCTGGTCGCGCCGGTCGTCGCGCCGCTGATCGGCGGACTGCTCACCACCTACGCGGGCTGGCAGTGGATGTTCCTCGTCAACCTCCCGCTCGGCGCGGTCGCCTTCGCCGTCGCGTGGCGGCTGATCGACGCTGCCCCGGCCGGGCCCGCCGCCCCGCCCCTGGACGTCCTCGGCGTCCTGCTCACCTCCACCGGGCTCGGCGCGCTGACGTGGACCGCGCACCTGCTGTCCGAGGCGGGCGCGCCCTGGCCGCCCGCGGCCGCCGCCGGCGCTCTCGCCGCGCTGCTCCTCGCCGCCGCCGCGTGGCACCTGCTGCGCACCGCCCGGCCGCTGGTCGACCTGCGCACCCTGAAGGTGACGACGTTCCGCGCCTCGGTGTCCGGCGGCTCGCTCTTCTGGATCGTCGTCGCGGCCGTGCCCTTCCTGCTGCCGCTGCTCTTCCAGGAGGCCTTCGGCTGGAGCGCGGTGAAGTCGGGCGCCGTCGTGCTGTTCGTCTTCGTGGGCAACATCGGCATCAAGCCCGCGACCACGTACCTGCTCGACCGCTTCGGCTTCCGGCCGCTGCTGCTCGCGGCCACCCTCGGCGTCGGCGCCACGACGGCGCTGTGCGGGCTCCTCACCGCGGCGACGCCGCTCGCCCTCGTGATCGCGGTCGCCGTGCTCGCCGGAGCCGCCCGCTCGCTGGGCCTGACCTGCTATCAGGTCATCGCGTTCGCCGACATCCCGCACGAGCGGATGCGGCACGCCAACACCCTTCAGTCCACCGCCCAGCAGGCGGCCGCGGGCCTCGGTGTCGTCGCCGCCACGGTCGCCCTGCGCGCCGGCGGGCCCCTCGGTGGCCTGCTGCCGGGCGCGCCCGGGCCGGGCACGGCCTACGGTGTGGCGTTCGGCCTGCTCGCGCTCATCTCGCTGGGCGCCCTGGCCGGGGCCCTGTGCCTCCACCCGGCGGCGGGGGACGCGGTGCGCCGTCCGGTGCCCGGCAAGGAGCCGGTGGTGGCGCCGGCCGGGAGCCGGTGACGGCGGGTGCGGCGACGGGTGTGATCCGTACGACATCGCGGGCGGGTGTGGTCCCTCACCGGGGCCGCACCCGCCCGCGTATGGCCGGAAACGATTGCCGTCAGCAGGGGTCCGCCGCCTCGCCCCCGTCCCCGTCCCCGGTCTCGCTCTCGGTCTCGGTCTCGGTCTCGTCGAGCTTCGCCTCGATCGTGGCGCACGCCTCCCCGAAGCGCTCCAGCAGCTCCGGCCCGAGCGTCTCGACGACCAGGGCGCGCACGGACGCCGCGTGCGTCGGCGCCGCGCGGACGATCGCCGCGTAGCCCTGGTCGGTCAGCACGATCTCCGGATAGCGGACGCCCGGCACCGCCTCGCGGCGGACGAGGCCGCGCTTCTCCATGCGGGAGAGCTGGTGGGAGAGCCGGCTCTTCTCCCACTGCGTGGCCCGAGCCAGCTCGACCGCACGCAGCCGCCGCCCCGGCACCTCGGACAGGTTCACCAGGATCTCGAAGTCCTGCGGCGACAGGTCGAACTTCCGCTGCAACTGCCGTCCCAGATGGGTGCTCAGGCGTTTGCTCATGGCCAGGTAGGCCCGCCACGCCCGCTGCTGGGTCTCGTCAAGCCAGGGTTCCTCTGCCATGCGACGCATTCTAGCCATAGGTTGACGCATCAACCCGAGCTCATTACGTTGGTTGTCATATCAACCTGGAGTTCGGAGTTCGGGGAGGACTCGATGAACGAGCAGAAGATCATCGCGGTGGTGGGGGCGACCGGTGCCCAGGGTGGCGGCCTGGCGCGGGCGATCCTGGCGGACCGCGACGGCGGCTTCGCCGTCCGGGCGATCACCCGCAACGCCGGCTCGGCCAAGGCCAAGGCCCTCGCCGACCTCGGCGCCGAGGTGGTCGAGGCCGACCTCGATGACGAGGCCGGGCTGCGCGCCGCGTTCGAGGGCGCCCACGGCGCGTTCGTGGTGACCAACTTCTGGGAGCAGCGCTCCGCCGACGAGGTGCGGGCGCGCACCGCCGCCGAGATGGAGCTGGCCCAGGCCGGCAACGCCGCGCGGGCCGCCCGGGCCGCGGGCGTGCGCCACCTCGTCTGGTCCACCCTGGAGGACACCCGCCCGTTCTTCGGGCTCGGTGGCGAGCGGGTGCCGACGCTCGACGAGGGCCGCTACACCGTCCCCCACTTCGACGCCAAGGCCGAGGCCGACGAGCTGTTCCGCGCGGAGGGTGTGCCGACCACGTTCCTGCGCACGAGCTTCAACTACGACGTCTTCCTCGGCATGATGGCGCCGCGCCGCGACGAGCGGGGCCGCCTCGCGCTCGTCCTGGCCATGGGCGACGCCAAGCTGTCCGGCATCGCCTCCGAGGACGTCGGCCGCACCGCGTACGGGATCCTGCGCCGCGGCGACGAGATGATCGGGCGGACGGTGAGCGTCGCCGGCGACCACCTCACCGGCGAGGAGTACGCGGCCGTCATGAGCAAGGTCTACGGCGAGCCGGTGGCCTACGTCGCGCAGCCCTTCGAGCAGCTGCGGGCGTTCTCCGTCGAGACCGCCAACATGTTCCAGTACTACGCCGAGAACGAGACGGAGTTCGTCGGCGCACGCGACCTCGGCCGGGCCCGGGAGCTCAACCCGGAGCTGCAGTCCTTCGAGGCCTGGCTCTCCGCCCGCGCCGACGCCCTCCCCCGGGGCTGACGCGCGGGAAGCCGAGGGCCAGGACGACCCCCGCGGTCCTGGCCCTCGGCTTTTCGTGGTCCCTCCCGTCCTCGCGGCCGGTTCTTCCGGCCGTTTTTTCGGGTCCTCGTTGCATAAAACTTCCTTCGTTCGTATAGTCATGCTGCATACGGAGGAGGACCGACCCATGGCAATACGAGCGGCAGTGGCCGGAGCGAGCGGATACGCGGGCGGCGAGGTGCTGCGCCTGCTGCTCGGACATCCCGAGGTACGCGTCGGCGCCCTCACCGGGAACTCCAACGCCGGACAGCGCCTGGGCGCCCTCCAGCCCCACCTTCCGCAGCTCGCGGACCGGGTCCTGGAGCCGACGGAGCCCGCCGTGCTCGCCGGGCACGACGTCGTCTTCCTCGCGCTCCCGCACGGGCAGTCCGCGGCGGTGGCCGAGGCGCTCGGCGACGACGTCCTCGTCGTCGACTGCGGCGCGGACTTCCGGCTCGCCGACGCGGGTGCGTGGGAGCGGTTCTACGGCACCCCCCACGCCGGCACCTGGCCCTACGGCCTGCCCGAGCTGCCCGGCGGCCGGGCTGCGCTGAGCGGGACCCGGCGCATCGCCGTCCCCGGCTGCTACCCCACGGCCGTCTCGCTCGCCCTCTTCCCCGCCTACGCGGCGGCCCTCGCCGAGCCCGAGGCCGTGATCGTCGCCGCCTCCGGCACGTCCGGCGCCGGCAAGGCGGCCAAGCCGCACCTGCTCGGCAGCGAGGTCATGGGCTCCATGAGCCCCTACGGCGTCGGCGGCACCCACCGGCACACCCCCGAGATGGCGCAGAACCTCTCCGCCGTCGCCGGGGAGCCCGTGACCGTCTCCTTCACCCCGACCCTCGCGCCCATGCCCCGCGGCATCCTCGCCACGTGCAGCGCCAAGGCGCGCCCCGGCGTCACGGCGCGGGAGGTGCGGGCCGCGTACGAGAAGGCCTTCGAGGGCGAGCCCTTCGTCCACCTGCTGCCCGAGGGGCGGTGGCCGGCGACGGCCCACGTCCAGGGCGCCAACACCGCGCTCGTGCAGGTCGCCCTCGACGAGGCGGCCGGCCGGATCGTCGCGGTGAGCGTGATCGACAACCTCACCAAGGGCACCGCCGGCGGCGCGCTGCAGAGCATGAACATCGCGCTGGGCCTCCCGGAGGAGCTGGGACTGCCCGTCACGGGGGTGGCCCCGTGAACGTCCGCCGGATGCTCGCGACAGCCCTGGCCCGCCTGCTGCCCTGCGAGGGCAGGGACGACCACATGACCACGACGTCGACGACGATGATGATCAGGACCGAGGAGACCCGGTGAGCGACGTACGCGCGGCCACCGGGCCGCAGATGACGACGATGGCCGCGCCGCTGCGCTGCGCGGGCGGAGAAGCGAACGAGGAGACCCGGTGAGCGACGTACGCGCGGCCACCGGGCCGCAGATGACGACGATGGCCGCGCCGCTGCGCTGCGCGGGCGGAGAAGCGAACGAT